>JACQDW010000002.1 GCA_016200845.1 Burkholderiales bacterium
GGTTTTGATGCCGATTCATGCTCGGTGTTGTCAGCGATTCATTCGCAATCCCCGAATATTGCACAGGGGGTTGATACCGGCGGTGCTTTTTATCACCCAGAACGCTATCAAGCGACGCTGGCGCAATTGCAAACCATCTTCGCGTCGGTGCTACCGTATTCGGTGTTTATCCCCTTGTACGGCGCGGAATGGGGAATGGCAATGGCGAGTAAGAGCAATTTGCGTATAACACCTGAGGAAATTCAAGCGCGGATAGAGAGGCAAGACTTGGGCCAACTCCAGTTTTATAGTGCGAATCGACATGCGGCGTGGTTGGCACAAAATCCGTCTAGCCAAAAACGGTAAAACAAAACGATAAAGACCACTTGCGCGACGTTCTACAGGCATTACAATCACCGGACAAAAAAATAAGGAGAAAAATATGAGCAAACCGCGCCGTGTTACAGCTAGCCTGCCGCTGATGCTAGTCGCATCGGCTACCGTCGCCAGCTTAAGTGCCTGCAATGACGATCCAAAAACGGAAGTCGCTAGCGTCCGCGATCAATACAAGAGTCTGGAAGACTGCGCCGAAGACTGGGGTAGCACGGTTCCATGCCAACCCGAACAAGCACCAGCGGGCAGTAATACCATCGCCAGCACCGGCAATACTTCTAGTGGCGGCCACATGTATACAGGGCGTTATTTTGGTCCCAGCTATTACGATGGTCAGCGCGATATTGCACAACGCAATTTCAACGCCCGCCCTGGTGACCATGCGGTTGCGCGTAGCATCACCCGCAGTGTGAGTCGCGGTGGATTTGGCTCTAGCTCACGCGGTTTCTCAGGTGGAGGTTAAGCATCGTGATACGTGAATCTTTGCGCCCGCGTCCCGGTTGGCAACAACAATTTGAAGATCTAGGATTTAGCTATCACTCCATCGACGGCTTGTATTGGGACGAGCGCTACGCCTACCGTTTCACTGCGCAGCAAATCGACATACTCGAACAAGCCAGCATCGATTTGCACCAGATGTGCATGCAAGCAGTCGACCATGTGATACGTCATGGGCAGATCGAACGCTTTGCAATCCCACGCGATTTTTGGTCTGTAGTCGAACGGAGTTGGCGCGATCAGGAATTCTCCTTGTTTGGACGTTTTGATTTAAGCTGGAATGGCACGGGCGATCCCAAAATGTTGGAATACAATGCCGACACGCCGACTGGTTTGGTCGAGTCTTCTGTCGCACAATGGTATTGGCTGCAAGACGTGTATCCGCAAGCCGATCAATTCAATTCTCTGCACGAAAAATTGATAGAGCAATGGAAAAAATTTGACGGCAAAGGTTTAATTCACTTCGCCTGTGCCGATAGCGAAGAAGACATAGGCAATCTTTCCTATCTGCGCGACACCGCGATACAAGCAGGCTTTGCGACTAAGCAGTGCTTGATCAGCGACTTAGGTTGGGATGAATTGAATGCTGAGATCGTCGACGACAATGATGTCAAAGTCGATCATCTGTTTAAACTCTACCCTTGGGAATGGCTGTGCCGCGAACAATTTTCCACGCATTTATTGAAGCGTCCAGCACGCATCATCGAGCCGGCGTGGAAAATGATTTTGTCGAATAAAGCGATTTTGCCTGTGTTGTGGGAACTCTTTCCAGGTCATCCCAATTTATTACCCGCCTATTCTGAAGCGTGGCGCATCAGCGGCAACTATGTCAAAAAGCCGCTGCTCTCACGCGAAGGAGAAAACATTTCCATCTATGCCGATGGTCAGGTATTGCACACCGAGGGCGAATATGGCCACGAGGGTTATATCTATCAAGGATACGCACCGCAACCAAAATTTGATGATGGCATCACACCAGCGTATAGTTCCATCGGTGCTTGGATGGTCGGCGATCAGGCTGCGGGGATAGGCATACGAGAAGACGAAAGTCTGATCACCAAAAATACCAGTCGCTTTGTGCCGCATTATTTTGTCGACTAAGTTTTTTTAGCGAATTTAAGATCTATTTTTCTGAGAGTTATTTATGAGCGACGCCTTTCTCAACTTTGGTTTTCCTGCCTTCGTCAGCCACTTTATCACTGCGCTGGCATTCTTATTTGTCTTCATTGCGATCTATATACGCATCACCCCTTACAAAGAAATCACGTTAATCCGCGAAGGTAACACCGCCGCTGCAGCCAGTCTTTCCGGTGCGGTGGTCGGTTATGCGATCGCCTTATCGTCATCCGTGGCACACAGTGTCGATCTTTACGACATGTTGATCTGGGCGGGTATAGGATTGGTTGTACAGTTGCTCGCTTACTTTATCACCCGCTTGATGCTGCCCGACCTCGTTAAAGATGTACCAGAAAACCGCCTGGCATCGGGATTATTTCTTGGTGCGCTCAGCATCAGCATGGGCTTGCTAAACGCCGCCTGCCAGACCTACTAATTTTTCAAACCTCTCATTCAAGCACCACCTATGCCACGTTTTTTCTGCCCTCTTCCCTTTCACATCGGTGCACAACTTGATCTGCCTGCCAGCACTGCGCATCACGTATTTGTTTTGCGTCTGCAAGTCGGTGATCAGATTGAGATTTTTAATGGCGAAGGTGGCAGCTATCTGGCGCGCCTGACTGCGATAGAAAAAAAACGCGCCAGCGTCGCAATCACCGACTTTCACGCACGCGAAGCAGAGCTTCCCTTTTCCATCACACTGGCACAGGCGCTGCCTGAGGGCAGTAAGATGGATTGGATTATAGAAAAAGCGGTGGAGCTTGGCGTGCAACAAATACAGCCCTTAGCGGCGCAACGCTGCGTCGTCAAACTGAACGCCGATCGCGCCGAAAAAAAATTGGAACACTGGCGCGCCATTATCATCTCTGCCAGCGAGCAGTGTGGACGTAATCGTCTGGCGCAACTTGAGGCACCGATAGAAGTTCAAAAATTCTCAGCAACATCAGGTCAGCGCATTTTGCTCTCACCACGCGCAACACAATCGCTAACGCAGTGGGCGCAGCAACAAGCACCGCAAGCGATCACTATCATGATAGGCCCTGAAGGCGGCTTCACCGATGCCGAAGAAAATGACGCAGTCAAACAAGGCGCGTTCATGCTCAGTATGGGACCGCGCGTCTTACGGACTGAAACAGCAGGATTAGCTGCAATGAGTGTGCTCAGCGCAGCTTGGGGTGGCATGTAATCCCAAATAAAATTTCCAGGCAGAACGATTATTTTCACTCTGTTGTAAATCGAGACAAGCCTAGGACCTTCTACTCATACTTTGTTACAAATGCCGCAAATTTCATCGTTATAATGCCTATTCTGCATTCACTAACAACACAATTCCAATGAAATTTTTTAGTCCATCCAAACTCAGCGCAGCGCTCCTACTGAGCACTACTGTTTTACTCTCAGCCTGTGGCGGCGACAACAGCCAACTTCAATCAAAACAAGCACAACTCAGCGCGCCTCCATCAAGCAGCACGCAGGCAGCTCCCGCCAGCAATATTGTGGAGATTGCTGGCCCACGCAACAGCTATGCAATCAAACGCACCAGCAATTCATTCGCGCTCACCGACAAAGGTTTCGTCGGTGGTACGACCAAGCTGACACCGGAGCAAACAGGCGTCAAATTTTCCGACATGACGATTAATTTACTGATAGGTGATAAATCCAAAACCATTAGTGCCGCGCAGTTACAAAATCTGATTGAGCTCTACATCGCCTTCTTCAATCGCGTTCCCGATGCTGACGGTTTGGGCTATTGGATAGATCAGCTAAAAGGCGGAACGAATATCGATAAAATTGCGGATGATTTTTATAAGGCGGCACTGATTTTTTCTGATGTCACCAAATATAGCGCCAATATGAGCAACGCCGACTTCATCAAGGTCGTTTATAAAAATGTTTTAGGTCGTGACGAAGTGGATACGGAAGGCATGACGTATTGGAGCAATGCGCTTGCCAAGCCTGCCGGCACCGAAGGGGCTGCGACACGCGCCACCTTAATCAACTTTATTCTCAACGCCGCACACACATTTAAGGGTGACGCGAAGTATGGCTATGTGGCAGATTTGCTCGACAACAAACTCGCCGTGGGCACCTATTTCGCCGTTCAACATGGAATCAACTACAACACCCCTGCCGAATCAATAGAAAAAGGCGTCTTGATCGCCGCAGCAGTTACACCAAGCAGCACGCAGGCTGCAATCAACCTGATCGCTATGATAGACACTGCGCTTGATTTACGCACCCCCGCCCCCGATCCGCAAGTCACCATCAAAACATCAATGGGTGACATCGTGGTAGAACTCAATTCAATCAAAGCACCGTTTACCTCTGCCAATTTCATGCGCTACGTCGATGCCAATTTTTATACCAATGTCATTTTCCACCGTGTCATCAAGGACTTTATGATACAAGGCGGTGGCATGAAAACCGATCTGATTCCCCTTAGCACCTTTGCACCAATCGTACTCGAAGCCGGTAACGGGCTCAGCAATGTACGTGGCTCCATTGCAATGGCAAGAACCGATAAACGTGACTCGGCTACCTCACAATTTTTCATTAACGTGACGGACAATTTATTTCTCGATCAAAATGTGAGTGCGAAAGTCGATGGCTATGCTGTTTTTGGAAAAGTCATTTCTGGCATGGACGTCGTCGATAAAATTCGCTTGGTATCAACAGTCAACCTCAACGTTTACTTTGAAGCTCTTCCCGTCACTCCAGTGACCATTATTTCCGCCACCCGATCAAACTAATCAAAGTTTGACTCAAGATCAAGGGGCAGCGATGCCCCTTTTTTGGTAAACTGCCTGCTTTCGTGCCACTTCAGCGCACGCCTCCCATTTCTTTCCGCTATTTCTCGCGCACGAAAGCCCCACTATGAGCTCCACAACGCCCACGCTGCAATGGCAAGAACATGAGCAAATCCAACAGCGCCGCTGGCTTCAACATGCAAATCAAGCCGTTCCAAAACGCGTTCAAATTGCAGACGACAGTATCAGCGCTGACACCGCCTATCGACTGGCCTGCGAAGGGACTGGTCTGCTCTGGCGTGGCGATTTTCAAAACGCCAAAAACTTGTTACAGGCCATCGCCCGACGTATCGATCACAAACCCAAGCGAACAAAAAAAACCACTCCAATAACGGACACACCGCTGGAAGCCTTTCATAAACACAGGCAACAACAAGCGCAACGTGCACGTGTTTTAAATATGCTGTTAATCGAAGTCGATGCCGATTTTCATATTGCCTTGCGACGCGCACCTGACATCAAGCAAGCTTGCCGCGAAGCGTATAGTCAACAAGATTCCGCTTTCGTCACCTCATTAAGGGAATTGCTGGGCATAATCGGTGCTCATGAGTGGCGTAAAAATGGCGTATTCATCGCGGCATTGCAAGCGAAAATTCATCCGTATTACGGCATTTTTTCGCCAGTGCGCGGTGAGTATCTGGATCTGATCGCCAAGGCGCCGTTGCCTTCGACAGAACTTGCATTTGACATAGGCACGGGCAGCGGCGTCATCGCCGCGCTACTCGCTAAACGTGGCGTCAAAAAGATTATTGCCACCGATCTGGAAGCACGCGCACTCGCCTGCGCGGCAGAAAATGCGCGCAATCTGGATGTGGAATCGCACATCGAGTTTTTACAAACTGACCTGTTTCCCCCTGGACGTGCGCCACTAATCGTCTGCAATCCGCCGTGGTTACCAGTGCGCCCCAACTCCATAATAGAAAATGCGATCTATGATCCGGACAGTCGCATGTTGAAAGGCTTTCTGACGGGTTTAAAAGACCATCTGGAGCAAAGCGGTGAAGCTTGGCTCATCATGTCTGATTTAGCTGAACACCTTGGTCTACGCAGCCGCGAGCAATTATGGTCGTCGATAGAACACGCCGGCCTGAAAGTCGCGGGCAAAATGGATATTCGACCACAACATAAAAAAGCACAAGACACTAGCGATCCGCTGCATCAGGCACGTGTCGCTGAAATTACTTCTTTATGGCGTTTGCGCCATCAATGATTGATGAAAAAAACCGCCGGAGATCATCCGGCGGTTTTTTTGTCACCTCAGAAAGTGCTGCCATATCGCAGGCAACACTCTCTAAGCGATGACCGTATTACATTACTGCACAACTGCCTTCACACTGGCGCCACTGACGGCAGCATAGCCGTGAACTAACAAGTAGTAAGTGCCAGCTGCAGGCGCTGTAAAGGTGATGTTTTCAGTATTAGTTGAACCGTCCGACTTCTTTGTGTAACTAGTTGTCGTTGGTGCAGTCGTCATACGTGCATACAAATCACCATCACCAGTGCCACCCGACAAAGTAAATGTCAGACTAGACTTGCCAGATGGAACCGCAATGCTATACAACTTGGTCGCGTTGGTTGCCAAGCTGACGCTTTGAGCAACACCACTCACCAGAACGTTACCGCTAGTACCGCCAGTCTGATAAGTCGCGACGATAGAAGCACCGCTGACGGTCGCATACGAGTTCGCCAACAAGTAATAAGTTCCTGCTGTCGGAGCTGCAATCAAGATAGACTCTGTCGTTGTGGAACCGTCCGACTTCGCCAAATACGAAGAAGTCGTTGGTGCGGAACCCAATTGCGTGTAGATATCAAGATCGCCTGTTCCGCCATACGACTTGAAGCTCAAATTCGTCGCGCCAGTTGGAACAACGAAAGTGTAGGTTGCTGTCTGGCCTGTAGAACCAGAGAAGCTCACTGCGACATCTTTAGTCAATGCGCTACCACCTGGAGGAGGCGTTGTGCCACCGCAACCACCATATACACCAACAGCATCGAATGCAGCAGTAACATCTGCCACGGCATAACCACGATTGATTGCCGCTTTCTCCGCGCCGCAAGCACCTTGATTAAAGGTGATGTTAGCAGTCCAATACAAGCGGTTCGCATCAGCCATCACTTCAAATGCTTTACGTACTGTCCATCCAGATTTCTGGGACAACAAATAAAAAGCCTTGTTGAACACGCCACTTGAATGATGTACGTCCATACTGCTCGTGTACTTCGATGCATGACCAATCGAAATACCGTCTAACTCTGGATTGTACATATAACGCATTGCTCCAGAGCCCTTCTTGATGTCGTCACCGACCATGAAAGTACCTGTACCACGCATATACCAAGCAGCAGCTTCGCCAGCCATATCAGAGAAAGCTTCATTGATACCACCGGACATACCAGAATAAGTCAAACCAGAATTTTGCTCCGTGTAGCCATGGCTGACTTCATGCGCAGTCACGCCCAAAGAAACCAGAGGGTGGAAAGTGGAACCGCCATCGCCGTAGCTCATTGCTGTGCCGTCCCAGAATGCATTCTCGTAGTTAGTGCCATAGTGAATGCGCATTTGCAACTTGCCAGAGATAGGACGCTGCGACAACCAATCTTGGTACATGTTGAAGACAACATTGCCAAAGAAATGACCATCGTTCAATGGAGAATACGCGCCATTGATGGCTTGGTAGTTATTTGTTGGGCAGGTGAATTGGAACAATGTGCCGCCGCCAGAAGTCGCATGATTCATGTTAAATGTATCGACGTTCGGGCTAGTCATTTGGCATGAGCTAGACACATTCAATGGGCCGTATGTAGAACCGCTACCTGCGGGGCCATAAGTGTATTGACCAATACGCTGATTACCACCAGGACCGCCCGCATCTAAGTGAGTAATGCCTTCCCATTGTTCCATGATAGAACCAGTATTCGCATCGATCAGCGCTGTTGGGCGGCTTGGATTGCCGCGAGAATCAACGGTGACATAAGACGCCAGATATACTAATTTCGCTACATTGTTAGCGCCTAACTTAACGAACAACTTAGCTTGTTCATTGCGTGTATTGGTCGGACGCTTAAGGTTTTTAATCAGACCAATAGCCTGAGTCTGAGAATACAAAGGACGTACACTAGGCAAATCGTTGGACAAGCCACTTAACATCGCGCCATGAAAAGAACGGGCAGATGAAGCTGCCAAAGATTGAGCGCTATCTGTGTGCTCTACAATGGCTTCGCCCCAGACTGGCACACCTTGATGGAGTTGCTCGTAACGAGTAACCAGTTTTGTGCCGAATTGCTGACTACGCAATGCGTGCAGATCTGATGCAGCCAAGCCCAAAAACTCATTTGCCTTGGAACTTGAAGTCATCAACGACTTGGATTGAACACCAGCAAATTTACCTAAATCAACACGCTCTGCAGCAGTTGCAGAGAAAGAAGCGGCGATCAGACCAGCGATTAAGCTTGGACGCAATGCGCTTTGAAATTTAATGCTCTTTTTCATCTTATTCCTACCTTCTAGTCGAAAACTCCCTAAGTACAGAATTGACTAAAGCTTATGACTTCAGTCCCCAATGGTGTGTTTGCCTCTTCTTCGGTGGTGAAAGCCGAAGTGACAAGACGCTCTTATTTAAGCCAGACAAATTGTCAAAAAATTTGCTTAAGCTCAAGCGGCGAGTGTCAGTAGATCAGAGCGCAAGAGACTTGGAAACATATTAATTTAACTACACCATAAGACCACTTAGAGCTTGCATTATTAATAGCAAAATGAAATTCAGGTAATCCCGCAAATTTCTCAAAAAAAGGGGTAAAGAAAGTCAAAAAAAACAAAATAAACTTCATTACATCTATTTTTATCACATATTAAAACACCAAAAGTACCGAAACATATTTACAACAACATCTACAAATTAATGACATTCTTCTCACTTTCTTATTGAGAGGAAATGTAACTTGACTAACAAATTTTCATCTGCATTCATACAATGTAAATATATGAACAAACAAATAAACTGATCGAAAAAAAACCGCCCGAAGGCGGTTTCTCAAAGAAAATTCAACTCTTAGCGCTGAGCTACTGCATCAACCACACATAAGGCCGTCATGTTCACAATCCGGCGCACCGTCGCTGATGGTGTCAGGATATGCACAGGCTTCGCGCAACCTAAAAGAATAGGGCCAATCGCGATATTGTTTCCTGCGGCAGTTTTGAGAAGGTTATAGGCGATATTAGCCGCATCAATATTAGGCATAATCAAAAGGTTGGCGTCGCTGTTCAGGGTCGAGAACGGCACCATCTTCTTGCGATATTCACTGTCCAAAGCGGTATCGCCATGCATTTCACCATCGATTTCCAAGTCGGGCGCATTGCGTCTGACGATTTCTAAAGCAGCGCGCATTTTCTTGGCAGACTCGGTATTACTTGAGCCGAAATTCGAATGGGAGAGTAATGCTGCTTTAGGCGACAAGCCAAACCGCTTCATTTCTTCTGCTGCCAAAATCGTTATTTCCGCAAGTTGCTCTGCGTTTGGATTTTCGTTGATATGGGTATCGACCAAAACCAACTGGCGATCTGGCAAAACCAGACCATTCATCGCCGCATACACATTCACACCCGCCCGCTTACCCAAGACCTGATTGATGTAGAACAGATGCAGACTACCGATGCCAAAAGTACCGCAGATCATGCCGTCGGCATCACCTTTATGCACCATCATCGAGCCGATCAAGGTATGACGACGACGCATTTCCAACTTGGCATATTGCTCGGTCACGCCCTGACGACAGGTAAGCTGGAAATACGTTTGCCAATAATCGCGATAGCGCGGATCCATCTCTGGATTGATCATTTCAAAATCGACGCCCGGGCGCAAACGCAGACCAAATTTTTCTATACGCTGTGCCAGAATATGGGGACGCCCTACCAAAATCGGTTTCGCCAGATTCTCATCGACGACCACTTGTACTGCCCGTAGAACACGTTCTTCTTCGCCTTCCGCAAACACAATACGCTTACGCTCGTCCGGCGCTTTTTTTGCGATCTGGAACAAAGGTTTCATGAAGGTGCCGCTGTGATATACAAACTGCTGCAGCTTATCGCTATAGGCCTGCATATCCTGAATCGGACGCGCGGCCACACCACACTCTTCCGCCGCTTTTGCGACAGCAGGTGCGATCTTGATCATCAAGCGTGGGTCAAACGGTTTAGGAATCAAATACTCGGGGCCGAACGACAAATTGGAAATACCATACGCCGACGCCACCACATCCGATTGTTCAGCTTGCGCCAAGTCTGCAATCGCATGCACGACTGCAATTTCCATTTCACGCGTGATGGTGGTTGCGCCACAATCTAAAGCGCCACGGAAAATATACGGGAAGCACAACACGTTGTTGACCTGATTCGGAAAGTCCGAACGCCCCGTCGCCATCACCGCATCATCGCGCACTTCTTTGACTTCTTCCGGCAAAATTTCAGGTGTCGGGTTAGCCAACGCCAAGATCAAAGGACGTGGTCCCATTTGCTTGACCATGTCTTGCTTCAAGACGCCACCAGCGGACAATCCGAGGAAGATATCGGCGCCGACAATGACTTCACGCAAACTACGTGCTGTGGTTTCTTGTGCAAATCTTTCCTTGTCTGGATCCATTAATTCAGCGCGACCTTTATAGACCACACCCGCCAGATCAGTGACAAAAATATTTTCAATCGGGAAGCCCAGGTCAACAATCAGATCAAGGCATGCCAGCGCTGCAGCACCGGCGCCTGACACCACCAATTTGCATTGTTTGATGTCCTTACCAACAACTTTTAAGCCATTCATAATCGCCGCACCGACGATGATTGCGGTGCCATGCTGATCGTCATGGAAGACCGGAATCTTCATGCGGTCACGCAATTTGCGTTCGATATAAAAACATTCTGGTGCTTTGATGTCTTCCAGATTAATGCCGCCAAAGGTCGGCTCCAGCGAGGCGATAATATCGACCAATTTATCGGGATCAGATTCGTTGATCTCAATGTCAAACACATCGATACCAGCGAATTTTTTGAATAAAACGCCCTTACCTTCCATCACCGGTTTGGACGCCAGAGAACCAATATTACCCAAGCCCAGCACCGCCGTACCATTGGTAATTACCCCAACCAGATTGCCTCGCGCGGTGTATTTAAATGCCGCCGCCGGATCGGCCACAATCTCTTCGCAAGGTGCTGCCACGCCTGGCGAATAGGCCAGCGCTAAATCGCGTTGATTGGTGAGTTGTTTGGTCGGTGTGACACTGATTTTGCCGGGAGTAGGGAATTCATGATATTCCAGCGCAGCTTGGCGCAATTGTTGGCGGATAAGTTCTTTTTGTTCTGGAGAATCCATCAGGTTGATCCTTTTCAAGTCAAAATCGTTCGGTTCCTGTACCGCGGCTCCGGAAAAAGCACTTCTGGAAACGACCTCAGGCAACACGTAGAAAACAGTCGGGCGAATCATGATATTGCCACACATTTAAGTTGTACGACAACATCTATCATTGGCTCAACTAGAAGTGCTTTATGACTGATAGCAGCAGAGCAAGCGAAAATTAAACTTGCTACAAGATTCGCGCCAAAAAAAGCGATGCGCAACGGCTATTTCAGTCATCGTAAGTGGTCGATTCTAGCAGACGGGCAACTAGTGCTTCATACGTATTTATACGAGTCCCATAACTTTTTTGCATAAACCATTACCAGAAGGCGCATTCTTTTTGCTCTAAATAGTCAACCTCTATCAAATCAATAAAATTAATTAGTTTTACTTATCAATAGCCAATGTCTATGATTCTCCCATGCGCCAAACGATGCAAGTTACTGGTGCCAACAACCCACTTTGGAGAATCACATGAACTCAGCTAACACCACACTGCACAATCTCGAATCCGCCTTTGCCGGTGAATCGATGGCGCACATTAAATATCGCTATTTCGCCAAACTGGCGCGCAAGGCTGGCTTTGAAGAAGTCGCACTCGCGTTTGAAGCCACTGCCGAACAAGAAGTCATGCACGCTTTTGGACATTTAGATTTGCTCTACCCCGCTGCCAGCATGACGCCACAACGTGCTTTGGAAATCGCGATTGAAGGTGAAACCTACGAATACACAGAGATGTATCCCAAGTTCCGGCATCTGGCGATCGAAGAAGGCAACAACGCCGCCGTCGCCGAATATGACGAGCAAATCGCAGAATCAAAAATTCACGCAAAGCAGTTCAAGCGCACTTTAGATCTCGCTGCCAAGCGTTTCGCCGCCCTCGCCAAAGTCGAAGAGCGCCACGCGAAGCACTACAAAGACGTGCTCGCCACACTGTAAGCCACACCATCAATCATCACCTGACTACAAGGAGAATTCACTATGAAAACCTATCAATGCATCGTTTGCGGCTTTATCTATGACGAAGCGCAAGGCTTACCGCACGAAGGCATCGCTGCAGGCACACCGTGGGCATCAATACCAGATGACTGGAGCTGCCCCGACTGTGGCGTAGCCAAGGCCGATTTTGAGATGGTAGAAATTTAAAGGAAAACAAATGAACGCGATCACCATTATCGGCAGCGGCATGGCGGGCATCACACTTGCCCGTGAATTTCGCAAACTCGATCCAAGTACGCCATTGCGCATCATCACTGCCGATGATGGTGGTTTTTACGCCAAGCCTATGCTATCGAACGCTTTTGCATTACGCAAATCACCCGCGCAATTAGTCACGCAAACGGCAACGCAACTTGCAGAACAATATCAGCTGGAAATCATGACGCACACTCGTGTTCTTCACATCGATAGCGCCCGTAAAATAATTCAGACCGATGCAGGCGAAGTCACCTACAGCAAATGCGTGCTGGCGACTGGCGCACAAGCAATCCGATTGAACATTGCAGGCGATGGCGCACAAGAGATCATGGCGATCAATCACCTTGACGACTATCGCCAGTTTCGACTGCGCATAGAGCAACTCACCAAAGTCAAAACTCAGATACATATCGCCATCATAGGCGCAGGTCTGATCGGCTGCGAATTTGCCGATGATTTAGCCCGAGCTGGATTTCACATCGACCTCATCGATCCAAATCAAGCACCGCTTGCGGCGCTGCTGGCACCGCGCGCCGCCACAGAATTGCACGATGCACTGCAAAGAGCTGGCGTCACTTTTCATGCGGGATGCACTACCACAAGTGTTACGCGCACCTCTGCTGGTCACGCGTCTCGTTTGCAAATCTCCCTGAGCAACGGAAAGCTCATCAATGCCGACTTAGTGCTCTCCGCAGTCGGTTTGCGCCCAGATTTGCATCTGGCTCACACACTCACCCCCACAGCACTACAAACAGATCGCGGCATCTGCATCAATGTGTATGGTGAAACCAGCGCCCAAGACATCTACGCACTTGGCGACAATGCGCAATATGCGCGCGCTGATGGCGTCCATCAACTCTTGCCTTACATCGCACCTATCATGGCAGCAGCCAAAGCGATCGCGCACAACTTACAAGGCGCACCACGTCCTATACAATTCACCCCAACCCCCATCATCGTCAAAACGCCAAGCTACCCAGTCGCCACACTCGCACCGCCTCCAGGCATCACAGGAAACTGGGAATACACGTTCACAACGCAAGGTGACAGCACACAACTCTGCGCCCGCTTTTTTGATCTGCAAAATCATATACAAGGCTTCACGCTCGCCCCGCACCAAGCATCTTCCCGCGCAGCGTTGCTTGCAGAAATGTCCGATTAAATGTCAATGCAGATTCGCAAGCAAAGTAGTAATTACAACAGTCCAAATTGATTCGACTAAAATTTCTAGTGTATTTATTTGCTAAATCCTCACGTTTCCAGTATTTTTCCGACATTCATAAAAAAATAGATGTCCGAAAAAAAGCGACTGAAGTGTGATCTCACTTCAAAGTTGCAAAAAAACTTCGCGAACCAAAACAAACATCGGTTACGTGAAGAAGCGGGGGAATCAATGCAAGTCAATTCAGCAAACAAATGTGCTGACGAACCAATTGGTGTCGTCTTTGGAGCGCGTTCGTATTTATTTTTTTTGAGAGCGGGCGCTCTCATCTCAAATCGCGAGCGCACCTATGGTTAAATTATTTCATCAAACAAATAATCTGGAGGCATTAATTGCCGCCAGTGCAGATGAGGCACAAGTTGCCAACATGCTCCACAATTCCAGCTGGGGTTTGGGCAACGAGCAATCATGTCACCTCGATCAAGCCAGTGGTCAACTGCTGCTGACTTTTGCTGATGGCAGTTTCGCGCTCGCTCCGGCACAAATCGTCGGCAGCTATCACCATAGAGAGAATAGTTTCATGTGGGCGTGGAATCACCCTTCCGTCCTGCCAGCGCTCAAGCGTAATGCCATGGTGGTAAAAGGTTTTGGAAAAGAACAAGCCGCTAAAGAGCTCACCCGAGGCAGTCTCATTTGCACAGAACAACGCGCCTGGGAATTAACGGCGTTAGCCATGCGACTAAATCAAGCCAAAGGCGCTTATCGCATTTTAGTCAAACCGCATGTCAGTCTGTTTCTCAATTTTGGAGAAATTCAGATCGCGCATGAGGCGCAAAAAGCATAGAAAATCGTCGCGATTCGGTACAATGCCACATGCTTTCCGAATTCACACTCATACAAAACTACTTCGTGCGGGATCAGAATCAAACTTCTGACCCACGCATTGCGCTTGGTATCGGCGACGACTGTGCGCTGCTGCAACCAACGCCTGGCAGCCAACTGGCGATTTCCAGCGACATGCTGGTATCGGGTCGGCATTTTTTCCCTGATGTCGATCCCTCTACGTTGGGACACAAATGCCTCGCCGTGAATCTCTCCGATCTGGCGGCAATGGGCGCGCACCCGTTGGCATTCACCCTCGCCATCGCGCTACCCGACGCTGACCCCGATTGGCTCGCCGCTTTTTCTCAAGGTATGTTTGCACTGGCCGATCAACATCGTTGCCACCTGATCGGAGGCGACACCACCAAGGGACCGCTCACGGTGAGCATCACCATTTTTGGAGAGATTCCACCCAACGCAGCATTACGCCGGGACGCCGCCAAGCCAGGCGACGATATCTGGATCTCCGGCAGCTTGGGCGACGCCCGATTAGCATTAGCCGCCTATAGAAACGAATTAAGTTTAGCGCCTGCACAACACGCGCAGGCAGCGCAACGCATGCATCTGCCGACACCACGCATCGCGCTCGGCATGGCATTGCGCGGCGTCGCTCACGCCGCGCTCGATATCTCCGACGGCCTCAGTGGCGATCTCGGCCACATCTTGAGCGCATCCAAAGTCGGTGCACAATTAAATATCGATGCCCTGCCAGTTGGCGAAATTTTGCAAACGCAGTCACTAGCACGACGTCGCGAATTTTGCTTCAACGGCGGTGACGATTATGAACTCTGCTTCACCGCGCCACTGGAACAAAGAGATGCCGTCATCGCGGCAGGCATCGCCAGCCAAACGCCCGTCACCCGCGTTGGCAAAATCGTGCCGCCATGGACAATATCGCCCCACCGGACAAGCCCATCAAACCGACGCCGCATTTCATGCTGGCGCATCCCGCTCATTTTTTATCGTTGGGATTTGGCAGCGGCCTCTCCCCCATCATGCCAGGCACCTCCGGTACGCTATTTGCGTGGCTGAGTTTTCTGGTGCTCACGACGCGTTGGCCTGATATTTTTACACCAGCGATCTGGGGCATCATCATCGTCCTAGGTTATTTTATCGGCGTCTGGGCATGCGAAGTCACCGGTCAACATTTAGGTGTCTCCGATCATGGCGCGATGGTATGGGACGAGATCATCGCGTTCTGGCTGGTGCTGGTATTACTCATGCCAATGACGTTCAAAACTCAGCTCGTCGCCTTCCTCGTATTTCGCTTTTTTGACATACTCAAACCCCCACCGATAGGCTATTTTGATCGTCGTTTTAAAGGTGGATTCGGTGTCATGTTCGACGACATCGTCGCCGCATTTTTTACGCTGCTGTGTTTTGCGCTGTGGCGGGTTTTAAATTAATTCAGGCACAAAAACCACAGGCAATATGAACGCAAAGTGGTAAAGTATTTCTGCGAATAACCACTAGGAGAGATGCGATGATGCATAAATTAGAACTAGCAGAAAAAGTTGGCGCAGCGCTGAAATCGAAAAAATTATTACTCTCCGTCGCCGAATCTTGCACAGGTGGCGGCATCTGTCAGGCGCTCACAGAAATCGCTGGCTCCTCAGAATGGTTTGACTGCGGCTTTGTACCGTATTCAAATTCCTCCAAAACCGAAATGCTGAATATTTCAGCGGCCTTGATCGCTCAACACGGTGCTGTCAGTGAAGAGATCGCAGCAGCGATGGCAGAAGGCGCACTCGCCACATCAGAAGCCCATGTCTCGCTCTCCACCACAGGTATCGCTGGTCCGGGTGGTGCGGTTCCCGGCAAACCCGTCGGCACCATCTGCTTCGGCTGGCGCGTTGCTGGTGTCACTCATACAGAACGCAAAGTCTTCAGCGGCGACCGCAATTCAGTACGTGAACAAACGATAGAACATGCGCTGAATAAATTGCTGCGTTTTGTCGAAGAGGCATAAGCCCAAATAAGCACAACTCCTGTCCTTCACTGGCAGGAGTCTTGTATTTCAAAGTCTGTGACAAATCACTGTACAAAGTTGATCGCATCCCGCGTTTCCAAAGCCACACGGCGCGCCGCTTGCGCATAAGTTTCTTCACCTACAGGTTTTGCATACAAAATCGCGCGAGAAGAATTAATCATCATGCCGGTGCCATTAGCAGTACGCCCTGCCCGCACCGTCGCTTCCACATCGCCGCCTTGTGCGCCGACACCGGGTATCAACAAAGGCATGTCGCCTACTAAGCCACGCACTTGCGCAATTTCGTTCGGAAAAGTCGCACCCACCACCAAGGCACATTGCCCATTGCGATTCCACTTGTCTGCAACCAGACTTGCCACATGCTGATACAAGGGTTTGCCACCCACATCTAAAAATTGCAAATCAGAGCCGCCTGCATTGGAAGTACGGCACAAAACGATGGCACCGCGATCTTTCCATTCCAAATAAGGCGCGACCGAATCAAATCCCATGTACGGATTAACCGTCACCGCATCAGCGTCATAGCGTTCAAAAGCTTCACGCGCATATTGCTCGGCAGTGGCGCCGATATCACCGCGCTTGGCATCCAAAACAATCGGCAAATGCGGATAAGTTGTTTTGATATAGCGGCAAATTGCCTCTAATTGATCTTCCGCGCGAATCGCCGCGAAGTAAGCGATCTGCGGCTTAAAACTGCATGCCACATCCGCAGTTGCATCGACGATCGCTTTACAAAAAGCATAAATTGCATCGGGCTGACCAGCCAACTCTGCAGGAAATTTATTAACATCGGGATCTAGGCCCACACACAACAAAGAGTGATTGGAAGTCCATGCTTGGGAAAGTTTTTGAATAAAAGTCACGAAAGTCTCTCTGAACTGAAATGAGCAGGCAAGAAAAAGGGGTGGCAACACATAGTTGCAACCCCTCATTATAAACTAAGCCGCTAGGCGCTTAAAACGCAGCGATGCCAGTCTGCGCACGTCCCAAAATCAAAGCGTGAATATCATGCGTACCCTCATAGGTATTCACCACTTCCAAATTGACCAGATGGCGCGCAATGCCAAACTCGTCAGAGATCCCGTTGCCACCCAACATATCACGGGCAACGCGGGCGATATCCAAAGACTTGCCGCAAGAATTACGCTTCATGATAGACGTAATCTCAACCGCAGCTGTGCCTTCATCTTTCATGCGACCTAAGCGCAAACAACCTTGTAGTGCCAAGGTAATTTCAGTCTGCATATCAGCCAGCTTCTTTTGCACCAACTGATTCGCCGCCAAAGGACGACCAAACTGCATGCGATCCATGGTGTATTGACGCGCTGTATGCCAGCAAAATTCTGCCGCACCCAAAGCCCCCCAAGCGATACCATAACGCGCCGAATTCAAGCAAGTAAATGGCCCCTTCAAGCCCTCTACTTTAGGCATCAGATTTTCTTCTGGCACAAACACCTCGTCCATCACGATCTCGCCAGTAATAGAAGCACGCAAACCCACTTTGCCGTGAATCGCAGGCGCAGACAAACCCTTCCAGCCTTTTTCCAAAATGAAGCCACGAATACGGCCATCATCGGTCTTCGCCCACACCACAAACACATCCGCGATCGGGCTATTCGTGATCCACATCTTAGAACCACTCAAAGAATAACCACCATCCACCGTCTTCGCACGGGTCACCATACTGCCAGGGTCAGAGCCATGGTTAGGCTCAGTCAAACCAAAGCAACCTATCCACTCACCCGTCGCCAGCTTTGGCAAATACTTTTGCTTTTGCGCCTCGCTACCAAATTCATTGATCGGCACCATCACCAAAGACGACTGCACACTCATCATAGAACGATAACCAGAATCCACACGCTCCACTTCACGCGCCACCAAACCATAGCAAACATAGTTCAAACCAGCGCCACCATATTCGGTCGGAATCATCGAGCCCAACAGACCCAATTCACCCATTTCACGGAAGATTGCCGGATCAGTTTGTTCATTGCGGAAAGCGCTCAAAATACGCGGCGCTAATTTTTCCTCACAATAAACGCGCGCAGCCTCTTGCACCATGCGCTCGTCGTCGGTCAACTGGGATGTCAATAACAGCGGGTCTTCCCATTGAAATGATGCTTTTGCCATAATTTTCTCTCGGTGATTTTGATATTTTAAGAAGTCAACTCGCGGGGGAAATGCGATCTGAAATTATCCCAGAATTTCCATTAGGATTTGCGATGATGACGGATGCACTTTTCGAGCTAGTTTTGATGCGAATGAGAAGCCAATAGCGAGCTATTGGCGACGAAGAGCAACAAAAATAGCCGAAAATGCGCCGTCAGCACGCAAATAGCACCGTAGGTGCGCCTAATGGAAACTCTGGGATTATGCCGTCTGCCATCCAAACCTGTCTTGATACAACGCAAGGCAAGCAGACCACTTTTAGTTCAAACCGATAAAACTCCCCCGAATTTGTCAGACCGACATCCTACCTGAATTACGAAGCGCTGGAAAATACTGATCGCGTTTCGGTGCGTAGAACTCACACTGGTGCAAAAATAGTGACAATCAAGCCAATTCAGATGTTGGCAATACCAAGTGCTAAAACATGCGCTTACTCATCAATCTATCGTAAAGAACAGTGGAAAAATCTCTGTTCGTATCAACAAACATGTGAACAAAAATTTCCTCTTCTTTTATCTGATAGATGACTCTTGTTCGTCCTACCAGGCGTTGACGATAATGAACAAGACCAATCATTTCAATTTCTTCAGGTACAGAACCGGCAAGCGGCATATCAGCTATCTGCTTGAGCATTTTCTTGAAATCAGCTTCCACAGCCATCCAACCTTGATCGCCAAATTTTCTCTTTACGTAGCCACGTATTTCACGATAGTCATCCTTGGCATAAGCAAGGATCTGGACTTTGTGGCTCATTGATGATTTTCCTTGTCCATCTCAGCAAAGAAAGAATCGGCGTCTTGGAACTTACCTTCTTCGATTTGTTTATTGCCGAGTGCAAGGATTTTTAGCAGCGCCATGGTTTCCTGCTGCTTTTGGTAACTATCAATGTCCATGACCACCATCTTCGCTTCTCCGTTCTGAGTAATAATCAGAGGATTACTGTGGTTTTCGCTAAAGTCCCTTGCGATCTCTGCCGCATTTGCCTTCAGGAATGAGATAGGTTTGATTTGCTCGGACAGTTTCATGATCACTCCAGGTGGTTTATTAGCAACGCTCTAAATGTAGACCAAATATAGTTTAAATATGATCCCATTATGAATCACTCAAGTTATACAAGTCAAATGCTCAACCGTGGGAGGTAAACCTGCTCCGCACTACCAGTATCGCCACCATTTTTTAATGACGTAATTATCAATGACAAGACTGTCTTTGAGAGACTTCAACGCAAGTTTGAACTGGCATAGTGAGTAAGCTGTGATTTATTCCGAAATCTATACCCAAACTTCTTCAATTCAAGATTTCTATTTCGCCCCAGTCAAAATATCAAACACCACCTTAGCAAACCCAGCCGCGCGTTTAGGATCTGACAGCAACTGCATCATCTGATTTTGATGTGCGTCGCCGCTGCCCAAGATTGCATCGTCAACGGCGCGAGAGAAGTCGCCCAACATCGCTTGCTCAGCGCTGTTGTTCTCAATCTGCTGCATCACGATGTTGTTTTCTCTGACCTTGTCGCTGATGGTGTAGGCGTAATTCACCATGTCTTTTTCTGTGAGTTGGTCAGTGATGAATAGCTCGTTTAAGCGATGCACGATTTGCGATAAGAACTCGGTTTGTTTGTCTTTGGCTTTTGCTGTCCCTGCTTCATCACCCGGTACTAGCTTGTATTCATCCGACTCTTGCATGATCAAATGCTGTTGCCGAATTTTCGATACGCGGTAGTGGCTGAGCACGATGCTGGATAAATCGATGTCATCTTCATCGACCACCGTTTCGCGCAACATGGGGCGTAGGTTGCGTGCGTAGAGGCTGAGCTTTTCCAGATCTTTGTCGTTGTAGTCGACGATCTGCGACATGAATTCGTAGAAGCGTACAAAGGTGCCGAGGTCCTTCTTGAAAATCTCTAATGCGTCTTTCGCCTTCTTGCAATCTTTAAAGCTGTTTTCTGCATTGGCGAGTAGCACAGCATCGTTAAATTTCTTGGTGCGCTCAAACATATCCTTAGCTTGTTTATAGGCATCGACCGCATGCTTATAACGCTTCTGCCAGCGCTCGACCGCAGGCTTACAGATATTCGCTATCGCGGCATTGCTCTTACTCTTTACAAAGAAAGCGTCGCAGAATTGCTCTACTTCCGTCCACGTAAAAATATCGGCAGCGCGCAGTTTGTCGTAGAGATCAAAAATCAAATTCGGGTTGGAGACATCGGCCAACTCGGCAGTTTGAAAATAAGGCTGAAACGCATCGAGTATGTCTTGCGGTTCGTTGAAGAAATCGAGTACAAAAGTGCCGGTTTCTGCCTTACCAGGGTAAGTGCGGTTTAAACGCGACAGCGTTTGTACGCACTCCACACCGCCGAGCTTTTTGTCCACATACATGGCACACAGCTTAGGTTGATCAAAACCTGTTTGAAACTTATTCGCGACGATCATCACTTGGTAATCGTCGGTATCAAAGGCTTTGCGCATGTCGCGGCCTTTGAGGTTGGGGTTCATATTGGTTTCGGTGAATTTCTCACCGACTAAGAAATCAACATTCGGATCTTTATCGCTGAATTCGACCTCGCCCGAAAACGCCACCATTGCATGGATTTTTTGGTAGCCCTGCTGGGTGATGTATTTGTCGAAAGCCTGCTTGTAGCGTACCGCTTCTTTGCGTGAGCTGGTCACCACCATCGCCTTCGCTTGCCCACCGAGCAAACCCATCACATGCGTTTTGAAATGCTCGACAATCACCATCACCTTTTGGCTGATATTGTGATCATGCAGGCGCACCCATTGATTCAGTTTGACCTTGGCTTTCTTGCTCTCCACCTCGTGGTCGGCGTCTTTCATTTTCATCGCCAAGTTGTAGGCGACTTTGTAATTGGTGTAGTTCTTCAACACATCCAAAATAAAGCCTTCTTCTATCGCTTGACGCATGCTGTAGACGTGGAAAGCTTCTGGCTTATTCGTTTTAGATGCTGGCTCATCAGGCTTCGGTAAGCGGCCAAACAGTTCTAGCGTTTTGGTTTTTGGCGTAGCGGTGAAGGCAAGATAAGTCAGATTTTTTGAAGCCCGGCGTGAAGCAACGGCGGCATCGAGAATATCATCGGTGGAGAGTTCTTCTTCATCGCTGGCGGCACCATCGACCATCAATACTTCTTTAAGCTGGCGCGCGGTGGAGCCTGTTTGTGAAGAATGCGCTTCGTCGGCAATGATGGCGTAGTTACGCTCTTTCAGGCTCACGCTGTTTTCAATCGCACGCAGCACAAACGGGAAGGTTTGTATCGTGACGATAATAATCGGCTGCGAACTTTCCAAGGCTTTGGCGAGCTTTTCTGATTTGGAACCATCGCCTTCTTGGTTATTGATACGCCCGACCACGCCGTCGGTTTGTTCAAACTGCGCAATCGTGTCTTGCAATTGCGCATCAAGCACGGTGCGATCAGTCACCACAATCACCGAATGAAACAGTTTATTGCCACTGGCATCGTACAAAGACGAAAGCTGATGCGCAGACCACGCAATCGAATTTGATTTACCCGAACCCGCGCTGTGTTGTATCAAATACTTTTGCCCCGCCCCTTCGCTCTTTGCGGCAGCCAGCAATTGATTCACGACATCCCACTGGTGATAACGCGGGAAGATCAGGCTCTCTTTTTTATATTTGCGCCCTTCCCAGTCTTCTTTATCCTCAATCTGCAAATGCACGAAGCGCCCCAAAATCTTGAGCAGATTGGCTGGCACTAAAACTTCATTCCACAAATAATCAGTCGCATATTGGTTCACATCCAGCGGCGCATCATTACCCGCGCCGCCATCATGCGTGCCTTTGTTAAACGGCAGGAAGAACGTGTTTTCGCCCTCTAAGCGCGTGGTCATATACGCTTCGTACTGGCTCACCGCAAAATGCACTAGTGCACCGCGCTTAAAGGTCAATAAAGGCTCAGCCTTTTTGGTAACAGGGTCGACTGGCAAACGCGTGGTGCGATACTGGCGCATTGCATTGTGTACCGCTTGTTTGAATTCGGATTTGAGTTCCAGCGTTGCGACGGGAATACCATTGACGAACAAAACCAAATCAATCCGCCAAGCTTTTGCTTTCAAGTTCGTCGAATCCTCCGTGCCGCTGGTATCGTCATTCCCGCGAAGGCGGGAATCCAGTGGCGTTCCATCCACATCTTTCGCCCACGGGCTATACGTGACTTCCGGCACCACGCGCAAACGATTCTTCTTGTAGCGCGCCAAAGTATCCGGGTTGAGATCATGTTCAGGCGCAAACTGGCACAAAGAAAAACGCGTACCGCGATCTTTCAATTCATGGCGCAAGACACCCAAAGTACCAAAGGTGCGCATCTCTTTATTCGCTGCATTCGGGTCAGCCTTATTCAATTGCTGCGCCAAGCGCTCCAAAAACTTTTGCTCAGGCTGCACCGGATACAAAGCGCAAAACTTTTGCCATTGCTCGTCTTGCGTGTCTTTGACAAAGCCAATCACGTCTTCAGGATACAAAGCCAATTCCCGATTGTAGTGTTCAGCTTTGCCGAGCAACCAACCATGTGATTGTAGTTGGCGGATCATGTCGTTTTGAAAGGTCAATTCGTTGGCTTTGCTCATGAATCAAATCTCTAAAGGATGCTTCAATCAATTAAACTGAATTAGGCAGCGATGGCGGCATCACCAGGTGGCTGCCAATCGCGTACGTCGATTTTTCCGGTGACCGCGGCGGAAATTAGGGCTGTGCGGCGCTCCAAACTTAGTTGGATTGCTCGTTCGATGCTTGCTATAGATTGGTCGATTTTTTGCTTTATATTGAACCACTAGTGTCCGGTTAAATTGATAGGCA
>JACQDW010000003.1 GCA_016200845.1 Burkholderiales bacterium
ATCCCACTGTTCATCAAAAAAATAGCAGTCAAGATCATTCGGTATGCACTAAGAAAAAAGTTATGCTTCATTGTGTCGCTCCTTGTTTCGATGGCAGAGATTCCGTCAGTTTGGTGTATTCAAGTTCTTTCACATGAGCCACACCACTGCCCCCTAAAATATGCAATGTTTTAAAGGGAATATAGGGCTGAACACTCACTTTCTCACCATTGATCGAAATAGAAGTTTGTGTATTTTCATCCCATTGAATACTGATATTGACATCGCTTTGCCAATCAAGCGGAGCCTTGAAATGTTTGTATCCAAAAACACCACTCGCTATTGAATATCTGACTGACACATCTGGATTCTTAGAACAATCGGTACCAGAAAAAGATAAATGCACTGGCGCTTGTTCAATCTCATTCGCCGTCTCAAGTGCGATTCTAGTCGTCGTAGCAAATGCCAATCGCATCTTAATGTCAATGCGCCCGGACTCACGATAGAGTGACATTCGCCAATCTTTAACGTCACCTATGCTGGCATTGAGCGGCGGGTAGTTACCAGAAGTGGTTGTAGCACAAGCGGAAAGTACAGAGGCTAGTGCAATCAATGGCAGGATTAACAAACGAGAATTCATGGTTATAGTACCTAGAGAAAATCTAATCATAATTAAGAGCTTGGCGAAGTATCCCGCATATAGAAAATTGTCACAAGTTTCATTTTTAAGTTCGATTATGCAAGCCTATTTGCGTTTCCATTGGAAAGTGCTACTCTGGTGTTACTTCTTGAAAGGTAAAAACCATGACAACCACTTCATTAAAATTGTCGAATGATCTCAAACAAAGGGCGGTGGCGGTCGCTCAAGAGTTGGGAATGACGCCGCATGCGTTTATGGTCGATGCGATTCGTAAAGCTTCTGAAGCTGCAGAAAAACACGCTGCCTTTGTGGCTCAAGCCAAAGCCGCACGCGAAACAATGCTAAAGACTGGCTTAGGTTTTGACGCTGATGAAGTGCATGTTTATCTGCGTGAGCGCATTGCGGGCGCTACCGCTGCTACTCCTGACATTAAAAAATCTGGCAAAAATGTCGCGCCGAAAGCCAAGCCATGGCGCGCTTGATTTATTCAGGACAGGCACTCGCCGATCTGGAGCGCCTCACCGATTTTTTACTGGAGCAAGTTGCCAATGCTGCTTTGGCGACGATGGATTTGATCGAGGAAGCACTGGCTATCTTGCGCCGCCATCCTTACATAGGCCGTCGGCTTGATGATGATCTGTACGAGCTGGTCATCTCGCGTGGAAAAACAGGCTATGTGGCACTTTACAGTTTTGAGGAGCACCATGACGTGGTTCTGGTTTTGACAATCAAGCACCAACGTGAAGCAGGGTATGGAGCAAAGTAAGATGGGGAAAATCATTTACCTGATCGCGCCAATAGTTTGCTTTTCCATCTCCAACAACACCCGCTTACGTTCCAATCCCCCCGCATAGCCGTGCAAATCGCCACTTGCGGCGATCACGCGATGGCAGGGGATAATCATGGAGAGTGGGTTGCGGCCGTTGGCGGCGCCGACCGCGCGTACGGCTTTGGGGTTTTTTATCTTCTCGGCTAATTGCTTATAGCTGATCGTGCTGCCGTAGGGGATGGTTTGCAGGGCTTGCCAGACTTGGTGCTGGAAGGGCGTGGCTAGTCCCATATCCAGAGGTAGATCAAAGTGTTGTCTGTGTCCCGCCAAGTAATCGGAAATCTGCCGCGCCGCTTCTTGTAACAGGGTTGACGCTGGATCGTACCGACTGTCGCTGTCTGGCCGCATATGTTTGTGTTGTTCGAAATAGACGCCAGCGACGCCTTTGTCCGTCGCCAACAGACGTAGTGTTCCAAGTCGAGAGGGAATTGTCAGGTAGTGTTTCATCATATGTTCACAGGGTACGCCATAAAAGCAGCGCTGCGTAAGAGCGCCAGGGTGACCAGGCTTGCGACTGGGCGAATAATTGCTTCTCTTTGCAAGGAGTTTGAGTGTGAGCGCTGATCGCCTTTTGCAAACCCAAGTCGCCTGCGGGAAAGGCATTGCTAAAGCGCATGGCGCGCATGGCGATGTATTGCGCGGTCCATTCGCCTATGCCGGGTAAGCGTTTGAGCTTGGCGACAAACTCATCCAAGCTGCAGGCGGGCGAACGCACTAAGCCGCCATCAGCAACAAATTGGGCAAAGGATTTGATGGTCGCTGCGCGGCTTTTGGGTATCCCTATGCTGGCCAGCTCTTCTATGGGTAATGAAGCTAGTAAAGCCACTGACGGGAAGTGATGGCTAACTTGCGGCCACGGTGTCGTGGTCGGGCTGCCAAATTTCTGCACTAATCGTCCCGCGACGGTGCTGGCGCCTGCGACACTGACCTGTTGTCCCAAGATCGCCCGTATCGCTAATTCAAATGGCTCAAAAGCGCCCGGCACGCGCAGACCCGGGGTGCGCTCTAACTGGCGCGCTAGCACAGGCTCGTGCAGTAAATGCCCGGCGATAATGCTGGGATTGGCTTCGAGGTCAAACATCTCGCGCACCCGTGCCAGCAAGAATTGCAAATGTCCCGATAAATTCGGCGCGACGTGCAAAATTAATTGCTGCTTATCCGGCTCGTGTTGCACGCTCAGCCAGCCCGACTGCGCTCCTATGCGCACGCTGCGGCATACCAGTTCCTGCTCCAGATCGACGTATTCCAAGCCTGCCATGGCGCGTCCATGCAGATAGTGCAGCATCGCTCCCCACGCATACGGAGGCCGATAAGCTAACCTCAAGGTGATTCCCTCGCCCGGGGCATGGGCAACGCGCCGTATCGAGGCGGGGGTCATGTGATAGCGCGCTTCAAACAAGGCATTAAAGCGGCGCACACTGCCAAAACCGGCGGCAAAGGCGATCTCGGTCATCGCCAACTGGGTTTCTTGTATCAGCTTTTTGGCAAATAGCAGACGTTGTGTCTGCGCCGCTTCTATCGGTGTCACACCAAATTCTTGCAGCATCACACGCCGCAATTGGCGCGACGACATGCCCACCGCTTGAGCAAACTGTTCAACGCCCTGTTCGTTTAGCGCACCTGCAGCGATTCTGTGCCAGATCGCGTGCGCCAGATTTTGCTGTAAATCGTAAGGTGCCAGCTCGGGACGGCAACGCAGGCAGGGTCGAAATCCAGCAGCTTCTGCTGCCGCTTGTGAACTAAAAAAGACACATGAACTCGGTCTGGGTGTTTTTACACGACAAATTGGGCGACAATAAATTCCTGTGGTTAATATTCCCGCGAAGAAAACTCCATCGAACCGACCATCTTTGGCCGCCAGCGCGCGGTAATACTCGGTCTGAGTGTGCGAGTCGACAGGATGCGGTGGATTCATGTGATAAGAAGTAAGCGTAGTCATAAGCGTTGTTATACGTGAGTTCGGGGCAGTGTACTAGCCGTTTTCGGACAGATAAAAAACATGATAAAAATATGGATGAGCTGATTCAACGTATAGACCACTGCGCGCGACGCCATCCCTTGCTCGCGATCGCGTTATTTCTCAAATTGGAGAAAGAGGCGACTAGGGGTCAACAAGTGTCGCTCGCTTTAAATGCTTTAGTGCGCCGCTTTTTTGTTTATGAAAGAACCAGCGGAGCCGTCGTCATGAGCGCAGCTTTACAAACTGGTTTACAACAAGCAGAAGCAGCAGGCTTGCCCTATCAGGCGGGCAAGCTAATGTTGTGTTTGGGAAGGGTGCGCTATACCCAAGGCGTGTACAACGAGGCGATTCATTTTTGGACGCGCTGTATTGATCTATGCAAAGTCACTCACGATATTGAAGTCTTGATCGAGGCCAGAATCGGCTTGGGTCAAATTTATGACGCGCTCGGTGATTGGGAGACTGGTGCTCGTTTTCATCAAGACGCAGGCATACTTCTGGAACGCTTTGATCGCCCCTATCTGAAGGCAAAACAGACCATCAGCATGGGTGTAAACAACGCACACTTGGGAAAACTGGGCGAGGCGCACAGCTTATTTCAAGAAGCGTTACACCATGCTGAACAAGCGCAAATTGCAGAATATGTCGCAGAAACTAATTGGCAAATCGCAGTGTTAGCGCAAAAAGAAAATCATCTGGAAGAAGCATATCAACGCGCACTGCTAGCGCAAAAGCTGGCACAACAATGTCGTTACCAATGGCTACTCGGTGCCGCAGCAAATACGGTCGGTGAGATTTTAAGCAAACTCAACCGGCCACAAGAGGCGCTGGAAGTTTACCTCGGGGCACTCGCCCACGCTGACAAAGTTGAATCACGCGAACAACGTGCGCATTGCGCCAATGCTTTATCGCTGCTCTACGAACAACTCGATCAGGCGGGCACTGCGCTTCAATACGCACGCTTGCATCATCGCCTGATTTCCGAAATCGCCGAGCTCAGCATACTTGATCGTTTTCGCGAATTGCGTGAATACGATTTATCGCGCAAACCCCCAGTTGAGTTGTTATTGGAGTTGTCATCCGATAGCCAGCTAGACGAAAAGAGCTTACAAGAGGCGCTGCACCACATCTGCTCCGCCGCGCTCACCATTTTGCAAATTGATTTAATTTGTTTGTGGATGCGCGATAAGACGACGCAAGAACTTCATTGCTTGACTTTGTGCAGTGAAATCGATGTCCCCTTTGTCGCGGGGAAAACCATACAGCAACAAGATTATCTACGCTATTTTCAAGTCATCGAAAATTTGCAAACCCCCATCGCCACTCATGATTTGCGGATTCATCCAGCCACGCACGAATTGGCGCAGCTTTATGCTGGCTGCGATTTACACTCCTTGCTGGAAATTGCCTTGCGTATGCACGGCGAACACATTGGCGTCATTAGCTTTGCCAAGTCAGGAGCACAAAAAAATTGGACGCGTGAAGACGTTTTATTTGGTAGCCATCTCGCCAACCTGGTACAAGAAGTCCTCAGCCACGAAGAATACCGACAAGCCCAAAGTCGTCTGGAAAATCGCGTCAGCGAGCGCACTAAAGAGCTACAACAACAAACCGAGTTGCTACGTACCGCCCACAATAATATTTTTATCCTCAGCGAAATTGGGCGCGAGATCACAGCGCAGCTTGATCGCGAAAGCATTATGTCCACCTTATATCAACACGTGATCAAACTCATGCCTGCGCAAGGATTTTCGATTGGCGTGTATAAGCCAGATCAAGCCGTCATCGAATTCCCCTGCACTATTTTTCAGGGCAAAAATATGCCTGCCTATCAGCATGTTATGGACGATCCTGATCTGCTGTCGGTATGGTGCGTCAAACATAGACGCGAGATTTATATCAACGATATTCACGAGGACTATGTCCACTATATCGGCATGGAAGGTCTGGAAAAAATAGTTCGTCACGAACTCTCGAGTGAGGACTCCGATCAGAATGCGCCTCAGTCGCTGATTTACGTTCCCCTGATTGTCAAAGACCGCCTGCTTGGTGTGATCGCGGTGCAGAGCCATCAAGCTTATGCCTTTGAACGCATGCACGTCGATATGTTGACCACCTTGGCTGCATATACAGCCGTCGCATTTGACAATGCCGACACCTATCAACAGCTCTCATCTGCGCAACAATTATTGATGTCAAAGGAAAAGCTCGCCGCTCTTGGCGCGCTGGTGGCGGGCGTCGCCCACGAAATCAATACCCCGCTTGGCAATTGCCTGCTCACCGCCACGACCTTGCGCGAAAATTCAACGAAATTTTTAAAGCAAATAGAAGAGGGAAGTTTAAAACGCTCTGGCATGAATCAATTCACACATGTGCTGATCGAAGCCAATGAAATGTTGATGCGCAATTTGCTGACCGCGAGCGATTTGGTGAGCAGCTTTAAACAAGTTTCGGTTGATCAAACCAGCCAACAACGACGCCGCTTTAAGTTACTACAAACCAGTCAGGAAATCGTTCGCACGATGCAAGCACGCATTAACAAACAAGGGCACCATCTGGAATTGCAAATCCCGGCGCATATCTCTATTGATAGCTATCCCGGTCCATATGGACAAGTCCTCACCAACCTTATTAACAATGCCTTAATTCATGGCTTAGAAGATCGGCGCGACGGCAAGATGCTCTTGTCAGCCGAAGAGATCGATAACGAGCAAATCCGCATTAGCTTCAGCGACAATGGCAAAGGCATCAAACCTGAACACTTGCGTCGCGTTTTTGACCCTTTTTTCACCACCAAATTGGGGCATGGAGGCAGTGGGCTGGGAATGAACATCGTCCACAATATCGTGACCGATCTGTTGGGTGGGAAAATTCAAGTAGAAAGCGAAGTCGGACGCGGCACCACGATACGCCTGATTCTGCCCACTTCGCCCCCTGCATAAAAAAACGCCTCTCGATCATGAACCGAGAGGCGCAAATCCCACCAAGAAAATCTGTACGACTAAGCCGTTACCGATTAAGAGTGATAAGCAGACTCACCGTGACTCGTGATATCCAAACCTTCGCGCTCTTCATCTTCCGCCACGCGCAGACCGATCACCAGATCCACCACTTTATAGGCAATCACGGACACCACTGCTGACCATAAAATTGTCACACCAACCGCTGTCGCCTGTGTCGTCACCTGAGCAACGATGCTGTAGGCATCCGTCGACATTTTATTAGTCACATAATCGAAAATCCCCTGACCGCCCAATGCTGGTGAAGCGAATACACCCGTCAGCAAAGCGCCCAAAATACCACCGACGCCATGTACACCAAACACGTCCAGAGAATCGTCCGCACCGATCAAACGCTTTAAACCATTCACGCCCCACAAACACACCACACCAGACGCCAAGCCGATTAACAAGCCACCCATAGGTCCAACATATCCGCAAGCTGGCGTAATCGCCACCAAGCCAGCTACCGCACCGGAAGCCGCACCCAACATCGATGGCTTACCTTTGCTCATCCACTCGCCAAACACCCAGGACACAGTCGCCGCAGCGGTCGCCAATAAGGTGTTCACAAAAGCCAGTGCCGCGATATCGTTAGCTTCATAAGCAGAACCTGCGTTAAATCCAAACCAACCCACCCACAACAAAGACGCACCAATCATCGTCATCGTCAGGGAATGCGGCGCCATCGCTTCGCGACCATAGCCAATGCGCTTACCAATCATGAACGCGCCGACCAAGCCTGCCACCGCCGCGTTGATATGCACCACCGTACCACCGGCAAAATCAAGCGCACCCATCTGGAATAAGAAACCTGCTTTTGCTGTCTCTGTCGCCAAAGTCGCGGCATCTTTAATCGCATCTGGACCCGTCCAGAACCACACCATGTGGGCGATCGGCAAATAACTAAAGGTGAACCAGATCACGACGAAAGCCAACACAGCTTTGAACTTGGCACGCTCAGCGAATGCGCCAATTATCAAGCCACAAGTAATTGCCGCGAAGGTCGCCTGAAACGCTGCGTACACAAATTCAGGAATCACCACACCCTTACTAAAAGTGGCCGCAGTCGTAAATGTCGCCTGCACCGGATCCCAAATACCTTGCAATAAAACACGATCAAATTTACCGATAAAACGACCGCCTTCAGTGAATGCCAGCGAATAGCCATACAAACACCACAGCACAATAATCACCGCAAAAATCATGAAGACTTGCATCAACACGGACAGCATATTTTTAGCGCGTACCAAGCCACCATAAAACAAAGCCAGACCGGGAATCGCCATCATCGTTACCAACAAAGTCGCCACCAGCATCCAAGCCGTGTCGCCTTTATTCGCGGTTGGCGCTGGTGCAGCTGCTGGTGCGGGAGCGACGACTGCCGCCGTCGCAACTGGCGCAGCAACTGGAGCATCTGCGACCGCAGAACGACTCGCCACCACAGCGGCGCTGGCCACGCTAGCAGCGCTTGTCGCAGGCGCATCTTCTGCTTTTGCGACACTCACTTGCATCATTGCGCAGACACAAGCTAGCGCAAGAAAACTCTTCCAAAATTTATTCATGATAGTTCTCGCCCGTTTTCATTAAAGTGCATCGTTACCAGTTTCACCGGTACGAATCCGGACGACCTGATCTAAAGAGTAAACAAAAATTTTGCCATCGCCGATTTTGCCGGTGCGCGCCGCATTCTCAATTGCTTCAATCGCACGATCAACGATGCCGTCTTCCACCGCAGCTTCGATTTTTGTTTTCGGCAAAAAATCGACAACGTATTCCGCGCCACGATACAGCTCGGTATGCCCTTTTTGACGACCAAAGCCTTTCACTTCCGTCACCGTAATACCTTGCACGCCCATCTCAGATAAAGCTTCGCGCACTTCATCCAATTTGAAAGGTTTAATAATTGCCGTTATCAGTTTCATGTTGGTCTCACTCTGGGTTAGCTCCACACACTTCAGCTTGTCCTTACCAGCAAAATCACTGTCACTTCCTCACGCTTTACAAAAACCGGGCAAGAGGAAGCCACAGCGACAAAACCAACCTGTCGCTGAGCTTAGAAAAACTTGGATTTACTTCAGTGGGTGAAAATTAAAATGTTTTTACTGCGGATAAAATCAAACTCGTCTTACCAGTAAATTTTGCTGCTGGTGTGACATACAACTTACTATCTGCACTGGTACCAATCACTGCCAAACTAACATTGACGCCAGAAAATTCCTTGGTCACACCCAACTTCCAGTCGTTATACGAATAAGTCGTATTCTTAGCGACTGATTGATGTCCATAGTGCAGATTGAGGGTATAGCCATCACTCATTTCCAAATTCGCGCCGAGATCCAGATAGCCGCTGTTTTTACTATTCACAAAACCAAATAAATTAGTGATGGAATAGGAATACTTTGCGTAGAAAGGACCACTACCCAATTGACCATAGATCTCGGTGGTATTTGCATCAGCCAAACCTGCAACCTTCTTCAAACCATTGCTTGGATAGACATAAGACAAAACGCCGACGTCATAGGTCATGTCTTTTGCCAATTCGCCGCGCTTACCCAGATACAAATCCATTTCGAGGTCGCCGCCGCCGCCAGCATCTTTAGTCCACTTAATCGTTGACATCCAAGTGCCTGCATAAAAACCGTTGACGTTATTCACATAATCAGCGCCGCCCTGCAATGCTGGCTTCAGACGCGATTGCGAAATTCCACGGTAACGATAATCACTGGCTGCACCTAAATTGAAACTCACTTCGTGCTCAGGTTTAGGCTCATCTGCATAAGCAATATTGCTCATCAAGGCGCCGGAAAACAGGCTAGTGATTGCAGCACCGATTAAAATCTTCTTCATGGCATTTCCCTTACTAAGTTAAGATTACTTTCAGGTTATTAAGTGCTTATCACGCAAACGTCATTGCGACCAGCGTGATGATTAGCGAACGAATCGCTGCTTGGTTTTGTACTAGCAGAACTCGTGCCAGTTTTCTTGCGGTGGTATTACTTGGTGAAAAAAACAGGAAAAAACATCGGTTTTCAAGAAAGAACGACTTAAAATGCCTTTGAACCAATCGATTCTCATAAAAAAATAGAATCTAAATCGCGAATGATCTCCTTTTGAAAGTAGGAATTCTCAGGATTTCAATTAAAATAAGGACATCTATTATTTGAAAACCCGGTACAAGTCCGCACTGAATTTGCGCATATAGCCGCAGCACTTTTTCAAGACGCACCGAAAAAGCGCATGATGCCCAGTACCGTGCACCATAAAGTTTCACTATAGGAAAAAAATCATGGAACCCAAACACCTTTTTGATGATGCGCATGCCAAAATGCAACAATTTTTAGAAAGCTCACCTGCCAAAGACATAGAAAAAAATGTCAAAGCCATCATGAGCCAAGGCTTTGCCAAGCTGGATCTGGTGACCCGCGAGGAGTTTGATATTCAAGCGCAGGTACTGGCAAAAACCCGCGCCAAATTGGAGCAATTAGAGGCACGCGTGGCAGAATTAGAAGCACAAAACGCTAAAAACTAATCCAAAGGCAAGCTCATCATGGCGTTAGCGGTTCTCAAAAGTCGGGCATTAAGCGGGATGGATGCACCAGAAGTGACCGTTGAAGTTCACCTCGCCAATGGCTTGCCTTCCTTCACCATCGTCGGCCTGCCAGAGACTGAAGTCAAAGAATCTAAAGACCGTGTTCGTGCCGCATTACAAAATGCCCGCTTTGATTTTCCAGCGCAAAGAATCACCGTCAATCTTGCCCCGGCTGATCTGCCCAAAGAATCTGGGCGATTTGATTTAGCCATCGCACTCGGCATTCTCGCCGCGTCAGGACAAATACCCGACACCGATCTGTATCAATATGAATTTGCAGGCGAATTGTCGCTCTCTGGTGAGCTACGCCCGATTCGTGGTGCCTTGGCGATGACGTATGCGATCTGTCAAGGCAAACTTGGAGAAAGTCAGCGCCCACGAGCCTTCATTTTACCCAGGGAAAATGCCGACGAAGCAGCACTGGTCAGCGATGCCCGCATCTATCCTGCTGACTCCTTGTTGCAAGTGTGTGCGCATTTTGCGGGCAGCGATCCTGACACCAAAATAAATCAACATCGCCATACCTATCAGCGCAAACCTCAACGCTATCTGGACTTTTGCGAAGTCAAAGGGCAGCAACAAGCCAAGCGCTCGTTAGAAGTGGCGGCAGCGGGTTCTCACAGCGTGCTCCTGGTTGGGCCACCCGGCACCGGAAAATCCATGCTAGCGACCCGTTTTGCGGGCATCTTGCCGACCATGACCGACCAGCAAGCCTTAGAATCGGCAGCGGTGCAATCTCTTACCGGTGGATTTTCTATCGCTCAATGGAAACAGCGTCCCTATCGTTCACCGCATCATACTGCCTCGGCAGTCGCACTGGTGGGTGGAGGAAGCACACCACGTCCCGGCGAAATTTCACTTGCACATCATGGCGTTTTATTTTTAGATGAAATGCCTGAGTTTGATCGCAGGGTATTAGAAGTATTACGCGAACCATTGGAATCGGGCCACATCCATATTTCGCGCGCCGCCAAGCAAGCCGAGTTTCCTGCACGTTTTCAACTAATCGCCGCCATGAATCCTTGTCCCTGCGGCTATCTCGGACATCACAACAACCGCTGTCGTTGCACGCCTGACGCCATTTCTCGCTATCAGGGCAAACTCTCTGGACCGCTGTTAGATCGCATCGATATGCAAGTCACGGTCAATGCCTTACGTCACGAAGAACTACTGCAACAGCAATCGGGCGAAACCAGCCCGCAAATTCAAGAAAGAGTCGAGCTGGCGTTTGAACGACAAATCGCACGACAAGATAAACCCAACAGCCTGCTGAGTACCAAAGAAATTGACCAGCTTTGCCAGCCGGATCAGGCAGCAGAATCACTGTTAAAAAACGCGATGATTCGCTTTAATTGGTCGGCTCGCGCCTATCATCGTGTTCTCAAAGTCGCCAGAACGATTGCTGATTTGGCAAACAGCACACAAATCAGACAAGAACATGTGGCAGAAGCGATACAGTATCGCCGTGCACTTCAAGAACATTAATTTAGAGCAATAAGAGTTTCACACATTTGTTTAGTTTGGCTTACACTGTTACTTAACGGTAAGTAGTTGATGTACCGCTTCCATTTCTTCAGCGCCGTAAAATACCGTCGTCGAACACCATTCAATCTAAAGTAGTCGTTTTTTTCGCTGTTCAATGCTTTTGAGCTTTGTTTGTTACATCGGAAGAAGATCCGTCTTCCGCGTTTTTTTACAACACAAGTCGAGGTTTTTTGATGAGCATCAAACGCAGAATTTGGGCACTCCCCATCATTGCCACCGTAATCTTCGGTGTAGGTATTGCCGTTAGTGTTTTCTTTTCGACCGCGGCGATTAATTCCATTAAGAAGACTGAGAGCATAGACTACCCGGTTCTCGATCGCTCCAAAGGCATACAGACCGATGTTCAAGGCATCGTCGATGTCTTGAAACAAGCGGTCGGCGAGGACGATAAAAAAGGGATAGAAGCGGCTGGCGAACGCGCAAAAAAAGTACGCGAAAAGTTCAAAAGCTTGGCTAGCCTGCCAGGCCAGCAGGCGCTCGGTGATCGCTTGAACAAGGAGTTCGACGCCTACTATAGCCCGGCGGTGACCGTCGCCAAAATCATGCTGGGCATGGATCAGGGCGATCCGCAGGCAGCTATTAGCCAGATGCAAAATTCCCTCAAGGTGCTAGAAGAAGATTTAAAGAAAACTGTAGACTCGGCTCAAGCCCAATTTACCGCTGGGGTGGATCATAGCGGCGACAATGTTCGTCGTGTTTTGTGGTCGAGCATTATTGCGGGTCTATTTGTCACCTTAGTGTTGGGCATCGTTTCTTACTACATCATACGCACGGTTTGGCAGCAACTAGGTGGCGAGCCTGAATATGCTCAGGAAATCGCCTCTGCTGTCGCTTCCGGTGATTTGAGCATGTATATCGAAGTGGAGGAGGGCGACACCACCAGCTTGCTTGCTGCACTCAATGAGATGCAAGACCGCTTGCAAAATATGGTGGCTGAAATTAAATCGTCCGCTGAAACCATCAAGATTGCCAGTGCAGAAATCGCCTCAGGCAACACCGACTTATCATCGCGCACCGAGTCTCAGGCAAGCAGCTTGGAAGAGACCTCCAGTTCTATGGAAACGATGACCGAAACCGTTAGACAAAATGCGGACAATGCGAGACAAGCCAACAAAATGGTGGAAACCGCTTCCGAAGTCGCAGTCAAGGGCGGCTCTGTGGTGAATCAAGTGGTCACCACCATGGATGACATTAATCAGTCTTCCAAAAAGATCGTAGACATCATCAGCGTCATCGATGGCATCGCTTTCCAGACCAATATTTTGGCGTTGAATGCGGCAGTGGAAGCGGCTCGCGCCGGTGAACAAGGTCGCGGATTTGCGGTAGTTGCGTCCGAAGTGCGTAGTCTGGCGCAACGCAGTGCAGCGGCGGCAAAAGAGATTAAAACTCTGATCGGGGACTCCGTCGATAAAGTACGTACAGGCTCCGCGCTGGTTGATCAGGCAGGTCACACTATGGATGAAATCGTCGCGTCCGTCAGACGCGTCAGCGACATCATGGCGGAGATCACTGCTGCCAGCCAGGAGCAAAGTTCAGGCATACAGGAGATTGGTTCTGCGGTGAATCAAATGGATGAAATGACCCAACAAAACGCCGCGCTGGTGGAACAGGCTGCTGCGGCTGCTGAGTCTTTACAGGAACAAGCAGATTTATTGACCAAGGCACTCAACGTCTTCAAGTTGAACGCCGCCCACATGCCAGTCAGTAAAAATAATCGCATGCTCAGCAGCGCTCCTGTAAAGGCCGCCAGCCCAGCTCCTAGTCGTAGTGCTGCACCAAAAGCAAGCCCACGCATTGCCAGCAAATCTGCTGCCAAACCAGCCGCCATTAATGACAATAGTCACGCGGATGACTGGGAAGAGTTCTGACGGAATTGGAACAGAACCAACACAAAAAAGGGTCACGCGACCCTTTTTTATGTTTGGGGTAAATAGCTCTCAGCTAAACGCACCCAGTAGCTCGCACCGATTGGTATCAGTGCATCATTAAAATCATAACTGGGATTATGCAGATTGCAGGGGCCTAAACCATGCCCGGCGCTACGATGATCGCCTTCGCCATTACCGATAAATACATAACAACCAGGCTTGGCTTCAAGCATATAAGCAAAGTCTTCCGCACCCATTGTCGCTTCGACCTCAGCGTTGACATTCTGAGCGCCAACCAACTGCCGCATGACGTTCACCGCAAATTGAGTTTGTTCCGGGTGATTAATCAATGGTGGATAATTGCGCTTAAAACTAAACTCCACTTCCGCGTCAAAAGCGCTTGCTGTCGCATTGGCGATGGTTTGCATGCGTGCTCTATCAAGTCCAACACCGCCGTGCTAAAGGTGCGCACGGTGCCAATCAAAAACGCTTCATCTGGGATCACATTGGTCGCACTACCAGAATGAATTTGTGTGATCGATAAAACCGCGGACTCAAGCGGATTCACATTGCGGCTGACGATGGTTTGCCAGCTTTGTGCGATCTGCACCGCGACCATAATTGGATCAATGCCTTTTTGCGGCTGAGCGGCATGGGCGCCCTTGCCTTTGATCGTAACTTCAAATTCGTTCGATGAAGCCATCATGCCGCCCGTCTTGACGCCAAAACTACCTACCGCGATTCCCGGCCAGTTATGCATCCCAAACACCGCCTCCATCGGGCAGCGCTGAAATAAGCCGTCTTCAATCATTTTTTTCGCGCCACCACCGCCTTCTTCGGCCGGTTGAAAAATTAAATATACGGTGCCATCAAAATTTCTGTGCTGGGCTAAATAATGCGCTGCGCTTAGCAACATTGCGGTATGCCCATCATGTCCACAGGCATGCATTTTCCCCGGATGCTGAGAGGTATGTTCAAAGCGATTAATCTCTTGTATGGGAAGAGCATCCATATCGGCGCGCAAACCAATTGCTTTAGAGTTATTCCCGTTTTTTATGATGCCGACAACACCCGTGCCCCCCAAACCATCGATAAATGGAATCCCCCACTGCGTCAATTTGGCTTTGACCAAAGCAGCGGTTTTATATTCTTCAAAAGAAAGCTCAGGAAAAGTGTGAATTTCCCGACGCAAGGCCTGCATTTCCGCGCTGGAATCCAGAATCGCATCAATGAGTTTCATACTTTGCTCCCAACACCGAAATGAATTGCAAAGTGTAAATCATTTTAAGATTTGCGCAAGGAGGACGATCAGTCGGGAATCTGAAGTGGTATGGTAGAAGTGATTTACCTCAACCGAGATATACGAAAAATCTATATCTGGTATACGAAAATGCAAGCAGACATCTTTGCTGCACTGCGATATATTGGAGTCTGTCTCCTCCAACACCTCCTAAAGGTTTGGACTTAACCCGCAGCTCTGCTTGCGGGTTTTTTTTTGACTTGGCTTAATGCAAAAACACAGATCGCCCCATATAGGGATCAAATCCCGCCAGAAACTCGTCAATTTCTTCGATGCTGGGTTCACCAGCAATCAACTCCTGCACATCATGTCGGAAGCTCTCCGCTAAGGCACCGCCGATAAAGCATTCGCGTTTGATCGCCTTATCGGTAATCTCATAGCCACCAAAGCGCAAGGCTTCCAAGTCAGATTGCGCACCGAATTCGACCACACTGTAATGATCACTGTTATAGATGATGTTCATTTTATTCTTCCTTATCGTCAGAGTTAAAAAAAACAACCATGGTGCTAGCTTTATTCAATGTCGCGAACGGATAAGACTCACCGGGAGTGATGAGAAAGTGACAGGAAAATAGTTCCTGTAAGAATGGTTACGGCACGGCAATGGTCGAACTTTAGATCACAGCGTCATCACATTTTCGCATTTCAGTCGTTGCGAATATTGTTCGGTTTGCAGGAAGAGATGGAGCTCGTGGATATGGTTGATGTCATTGATGGCAATGAACAGATAATCAAGCTGCCGCCGCATCAGGCGATGCAGAGTTACTTTCATTGCCAATTGTCCGATACAGCAAAAACACCCGGGGGCAATACGTTCAACCAATAAATGCGAACTGGTATGCAATAGTGGCGATCCGGTTGGCAAACCTTCCAGCAGAACGCCAACCTTAGTACCAGAGGGAAGAGTAGCGATGGCAGTATTTATCCACGCTTCGCGCGCTTGATAAATACTGCCAGCCAATAATTGAACGCGGCTTTGCTTACTCGCCGCGCTTTCCATACTTCACAGATTCAACACCTAATTGCTTGAGCTTACGGTAAAGGTGGGTTCTTTCTAAACCTGTTTTTTCAGCCACGCGCGTCATGCTGCCACCTTCACGATGCAAGTGATACTCAAAATAGATTCTTTCGAATGCATCGCGTGCTTCACGTAATGGCAGATCAAAAGAAAGATTATTGAAAGAATGCTGATTATTCTGCGGCAAATGACTGCCCATAGAAAAATCACGGCCTTCATAACTGGCGGGCGCTTGAGCAAACTGAGTTGTCGTCGCAGTCGCTGCTGAACTGGCCTCCATCACACTTAACCGCGTTACTGGTGCAACTGGACGTGGTGGTTCGATATTACGCGTCAAGCCTTGTTGTACGGCCTTGAGCAATTTTTGTAATGCAATCGGCTTTTCCAGAAAATTGAGGGCGCCAATACGCGTCGCTTCCACTGCCGTGTCTATCGTCGCATGCCCCGACATCATAATCACAGGCATCGTCAATAAGCCGTCGCGTTGCCACTCTTTGAGCAGAGTAACGCCATCTGTATCCGGCATCCAAATATCTAATAAAACCAGATCAGGGCGCGATTGCGCTCTTGCTTCGCGTGCCTGTTGCGCGTTTTCTGCTAATTGAACGACGTGTCCCTCATCGCCCAAAATTTCCGAGAGTAATTCCCGGATTCCCATTTCGTCATCAACAACTAATATGTTTGCCATAAATATTCCCTAAACCCCACTCCGCTAATTTCATGACACCGTTCTTCTCTAAGAAAGCTTTCGGTACTCACAGCACTGGTTATAAATCCTGATTATTTTGAGTTAAAACTAGGTATTTAAATCCGGTGCTAACTTTAACAGCAAAATCGATACTTTTGCACCGTTTGAATCAGTCCGGTTTTGAATATCAATCTTGCCCCCATGTTCATCTACAATTTTCTTGACCATTGCTAAACCCAGACCTGTTCCTTTGGGTTTAGAGGTCGCGTAGGGCTCGAAAGCACGGGTCAGAATTTTGTGTGAAAATCCTGGTCCGTTATCGATCACCGACAGTCTCACAGCAACACGCTCTGATTTATCGGCACCTACGTAATGAACAACTTCCGCCACAACATCGATACGCGGCTGATATTCCGCCTTCGTATATTCGCTCACCGCATCCTGCGCATTCTGCAATAAGTTATGAATGACCTGACGTAGCTGCGTCGTATCCCCCATAATTTGCGGTAAGTCTGGTGCTAATTGAAGATGAATAATATCGCGACCATCTCCTGTTAAATAAAGGTGCAATACATCGTCAATCAGCGCTGATAAATTAATCTTTGTTAAAACGGCCTGAGGAATCTTTGCATAATCACGAAAATCGTCAACCATCCGTTTCATCGATGTCACCTGACTGACGATGGTGCCAGTGCTACGATTCAAAAATTGCGCATCGACTTCACTTAATTTGTCGACCAGCTTCATTTGAAGACGCTCTGCAGACAACTGTATCGGCGTCAAAGGATTCTTAATTTCATGTGCCAAACGGCGGGCAACTTCGCCCCAAGCGATCGAGCGCTGTGCAGAGATAATATTCGTAATATCATCAAAAACGATAACATAACCTATTCCGCTGCCAACGGGTAGATGAGAACCACGTGCCAGCAACGTGATCCCTTTATCTTCTTCCGCATTATTCACTTTTTTGGTCTCGTCACCGTCATCAAAAATCGAACTCGGTAATTCAATTTGTTGTTGCCAATGTTCTTGCTCAGGCACGCCCGCTGATTGCGCGTGTTGCTCCGAAAATGCTTTTTCAATCGTATCTGCAAACCGCTCTAAACGATCAATGCTGGCGAGTGGTTTTCCAGTTTCATGGTCAAGTGAGCGTCGCAAAATTCTTTCCACGGAATGATTGCACGTCACCAGACAAGCGTTTTGATCAAGCACCATCACACCCGCGGACATACTTGCCAATACAGACTCCAGATAGGCTTTCGCATTTTCTAATTCCGACCGATTTTTTTCCACTGCCGATCGCGCATCATGTAATTGTCGCGTCATTGTGTTAAAAGATTGTGTCAGGCTGCCTAATTCATCCGATGTCGTCGTAATTGGGCGCGGCGACAAATTACCTTCAGCAACCGCCTTAGTGCCTTCCGCCAGCAATAATAAAGGGCGCGCTAATTCGCTAGAAATAAAAAACGAGGCTGTAATCGCGCCAAAAATCGCGAACAACAAAAGCAAGGTTAAGGTCACGAAATACATATCGCGCAAACCTTCACGACTTTTTGATCTCTCCCTATATTCTGAGTGCGCGGTTGTGAATACCTTTGCTTGTGCATCTAAACGCTCAGGTACAGGTTGTATCAATTGCAGATAACTGGTTTGCTGTTGAAAACGTGCATTCACCCCACGATGTTCAAGCGGAATAATGACACGCAAAAATTCCCTATCACCTAATTCACCACCACTGTTTTGATGCGCATCGGTATAGAGCTGTTGCGTTGAATCTTCTCCAGAATGATCAAGATGGCTGCCTCGTTCAGAAAATTTTCCACGAATCCGCACTTCTTGCATCATCCCGGCACTCGGTAATTCTGGAACCACAATTCCAGCGCGACGAATTGCAGTCGCAATGACTCTTCCTTTGGAATTCAAAATAGTCGCTTCATCAACCTGCGCCTGTTCACGCAAACGCGACAATCGAATCGGTAGTGTTGGATTCGATGTCGTATCAAACTCGCTCGACAGCTGATCCGCCATGTTCTGGGCTTTTTCTTCCAAATCTTCCTGCGTATATTTAAGCGCAGTCAGTCCCAGATTCATACCAGAATCAATCAGAGGATCGAGCTTCACCGAGAACCAGGAATCGATCGACTTGGTGACAAACTGTACCGACACAACATAAATCAATGTACCGGGAAGTATCCCTGCCAACGCGAATAAAATCACTAACTTGGTCATGATGCGCGAGCCGAATTCGCGTTTGCGGTAGCGGCGTATTAGCTGCCAAAGCAAAGTTCCCACCATCACCATGAGCACAATAACGACCACCGCATTGGCCATCAAAAGCATAGAAAAGCTCGCGTTGGTCGCTTGAAACCGGCTTGAATTATCGGTCGCTGTCATCAAAAAGAATAACAGCACGCTCATCAGAACGCCGCCAATTACTAAACCTTGCCGCAAAAATCGAGTCACTTGTCGTCTGCCTTAAACGTAAATCGTTTCCACTCAGAGGCCAGGCGCCAGTCGCTATTGCTAAACGAGGTAATTAACATCGGCTTAGACAATTCACTACTATCGAGTTTGAGACGAACGGCAACGTTATACGTCGCATTCAAATTGAGTGCATTTTTGTCGGCCACAATCCAGCGGCGAGGACGCCACACCAGACTCATGGCATCTTCGAGCTTAGCAAAATTTTGTTTTAAACCGCCATTCACAGCGGCGGTATATTGGCGGCGCCATAAATCATATTGGATTTTGACCGTTTGCGAGGAGCGTATGGTTTTCTCATCAAACCAATACCAACGAGGCCGGTTGATTTCAACTTCGGCGGTGAAAGAAACAGGAATACCCTCATTGATCGCAATCTTTAACTCATTTCCCAACTCAAACGAGAAAGCGACCAAGACTCTATAACCTTCATCACTCGTTTCCAATTTGGCGGTAGTGACTTCCACGCCGGTTGCATGTGCCTGCGCGCAGGGCAAGGCAATGGACGCGACAAGTATCAGCGTCCATGCCAGAAAAATTGATCGCGAAAAATGGATCAAGCGTGTCAACATTTAAAAACCAAGTGATCCTGTGAATGATGCCTGCAAACTAAACGACTAGCGTACAAATGTGCACGCGCATTTATTTTGCAAAAAGTCCTATGTTATCGACATCATAACTTGAAACTAGTTCTTAGCCTCAGCTTTTTTGAAACAAGGCATAAAACAAACCATCATGTTCGTTGTTGATTTCCGACGTTGGAAATAATTGACCGGGCGCGTCTAAACGTATCGCCGAATTTCTCTGCGCAAAAGCGACGGCCTGCAATTCTGATTCCACAGGCCAGATGGAACAAGTGACCAACAACAATTTGCCGCCTGGCTTTAACATCTGCCATAAATTATCGAGAATTTTTGCAGAGGTTTCTGCCAATTGCGTCGCATCTGTCTTACGTCTTAGCCAGCGAATATCCGGATGACGTCTGACCACACCCGACGCGGTGCAAGGCACATCCGCCAAAATGCGATCAAAATTTTGCCCATGCCACCATTGCTGACGCGCCGCATCGCCTTGTTTAATCGTCGCAAATAAATGAAGGCGCGCTAAATTTTCATGAATGCGATCTAGACGCTTGGCATCTGTATCCAAGGCGACTAATTCGACCTTGGCTGTCTCTAAAATGTGTCCTGTTTTGCCACCGGGTGCAGCGCAGGCATCGAGCACACTCATGCCATCTTTTAGATCCAATAATTGCGCGGCTAACTGCGCACCTGCATCTTGTACCGACACCATACCTTGCGCAAAGCCAGGCACTTGTTGCACCGGCAGCGCTTTGTCCAAGCGCACTGCATAAGGGCCTATTTGTTGCGCACTAATGCCGGCTTGCGACAGCGTTTCCAGATAAGCGGCAACTGTTGTTTGTGTCTGATTGACGCGCAAAGTCATCGGCGGCGGGGTATTACCTGTCTTTAAAATAGCTTGCCAATCTTGTGGATAAGCTGCTTTACACTGATCAACCCACCACTGCGGATAATTCCATACGGCGACGACTTGTTTCATCGCCTGAGTCAGTAATTCTTTTTTCTCGCGCAAAAAGCGGCGCAAGACTGCATTGATCATCCCTTTAGCAAACACCATATCCGGTGACGCTGCTGCTGCATTGACGGCTTGATCAACCAACACAAAATCATCATAGGGCGCATCTTCGTTTTCTTCGGTCATTAATAAAGTTAGCGCACAACATAACAAGCTATACAACACCGTCGGCTCGGGAAGTTTTGTCGTCATTAATTTAATAATGGCATCTGCCCGCCCCACTTGTCGCATCGTGCGATAAGCAATATCTTGAATCGCACCCCGTGCCTGAGGACTAGCGTCAGTCTGTAAAAATACACGCGACAAAGCCTGTGGCAACGCTGTGCCATCAAGTACATAACTTAACGCCAAAGCGGCGCCTTGTAAGCTAAATGCCAAAGAATCGCCTTTGATCGCGATCAAATCTGCAACAGGCGCCGCTATTGATTTTGCACGAGGCGCTGCTCCTTGTTTGTGTTGAGCAGGCGCAGGTCTAGACGACTTTATGTTGGATTGATCGACGACAGGCCGAGTCAATATTTTTCGCGGTGGCTTACCGGGCGTATCGGACATAAGAAAAAGTGTGAAAGTTTATTTAAAACGGAAATGTAAAATTGTGCTGCTGTAGCTGTATTTGTCTCAGGCTTACTTCGGTAAGAAATTATTTTCTTCCAACCAGGTTCTGACATCATCAAAGGCACGCCAGGCATCTAATTCATTAAAAACTTCATGATAAAAATCAGGATAAAAAATCGTTTTTAATTTTGCGGCATGATCACTGTCCGCCACTTGTCGGGAAAACGCGCGAGCACCTTCGGGATTTACAACCAGATCACTCCCCGCAACCAATAGCAGTAAAGGACAAGGCAATTCTTTTGCGTGCGCTTTGACGTAGCGCATCGCGGTCAACATACTTTGAAACAGGCTGGCGCTAATACGTGAATGTACCAATTGATCGTTTTGGTAGGCGAGCACAACTTCTCTGTCATGCGATAAATAACGACCATTAGTACCATGCCCCACGCCAAGATGTGGAATGATCAAACTACTGATCTTGAATAATACTTTTTCAAACCGGCTGGTTTTCACCGAATAAGCAGGTGACGATAAAATCAATCCAGCTAAAGGGTGAGTATTTTCTAAGGCAAATCGGGTTGAAAATAATCCACCCATACTATGCGCAAATAAAAGCGGAGCCCGATCTAATTGCGTTGAAAAATCATCGAGTACCAAACCAATATCACGAACAGTCGCTTCGTTATCGGGTACATCACCACGCCCACCAGTTGATTGACCATGCCCACGCTGATCAAAACTTCTGACCCTAAATCCCAGAGTTTGAAAAAAAGACGCAATATGCAAATAACGTCCAGAATGTTCGCCTAAGCCATGCATAATCAACACACCGGGCGCATGCGAATTAGCCTGAGTTGGATCAACCGTCGTTTTTGTCTTTATGTCGATGAGTGGAAAGTCGCGTACAAAGAGAGAAATTCCATCTTTGGTTTCTATAAAAAATTCTTCCGTATTTTCCACATGCGAGGTCATTTTTTAAACACCCCAAATAATATCTTTTTGTTTTTTTTGCGCTAGTTTAAGCATCTCGATCAATGGAAAAAATCGCGCCGATAAGCTAACTGTTTCATTTTTATTTTTTAATTCAAACCTATCAATTTCATCATCGTCTTGACACATTTGTTCCTGTGCTTGTCGCTCTTGCTTATCTTTGGCGATCATTCCTTCTAAGATTTGCATCACATGATCGATCTCAGCACATGTAATTACACCGCGCTCAGTATTTTTATCGAGCGTATCAAGCAATTCTTTAACATGCGCTTTATACATTGTGATTTCAGCGGCAGCACTAGATTGAAAAGTGATGAGCAACATTTGTTTTTATTCCAATTTAAGAGAACCAAAATACATATCCAACACGTCCGGACTCATTGCTCTTTCATTTCCCATCACCAGAATTTGAAACACCCAAGGACCATGCCGAAAAAAACGTGCCACCATTTTGATCGATTGTCCGTTCGCAGATTGACCAACAGCCACTAAGGTATTTTTTGGATACCGAGCATCTCCGGCTTCAAATTGACTAGCATGAATATTCTTCAGCATTCCCGTCTTCAGGGCATCCAATAATTTTTCCTGATCAGCTTCTAAACTCATGACATCTGCATTGTCCAATTTAGCATAGGCAAGTGCAAAACTAAGTTGATCCACATCGGCAGCCGTCATTTGTAAAGCTATTTTAAGGCCGTCTAATTGCATGTCCCGCGTAAAGCTACTTGGTTTTGCTGGCATTAAAACACTTAAAGGTACTTCTGAATTTCTCACTTCACGCCAATCAAATTTGGGTGTGCAAGCTGACAAAATAAACGTTAGCAAGAGCAAAACAAGGGAATATCGCTTCATCATTATTTGGTTAGACGTAAGACTTACGCAAAATTGCGCGCCAGGCGAGACGAACTCTACAACGCCAGTAACTATTTTGCCTCAGTCCTAACAGGGTAAAAGAATAAGGATGACATTGATCCTCGTGGATATCCGACATTGTAGGTGTAAACCCATCGATAGAGAACAAACTAAACACAAAATGCACTCTTCATTCGAATTTATCGAAACAAATTCCGTTTATCCGCAGAAATAACACTTAATCCCTTTGCTTTTACGCTTAATCGCAATGACAGCGAATCCTCAGCAGCGCGCTGCTAAGGTGATGTCATGGCAGTTCACTTTAAACAGATATTTTTATTCATCAGGAGAATGATCATGAGATTTGATACACAAAACAGCGATGCAGAGACAACAACACGCACATCTTCGGCCAATAACAATCCAGTTTTAGAGTTTGTATTGAATGTCGCCGAAACTGCTAACTACGTTTGGGAACATTATTTGGAATGGATCATCGATGTCTCTTGGGGTAAGGCGTTGTTAGCTGGCCTTTTAACTTTGATTTTGGGTGGCATGTTGCACTTACATTCCTTCGCCAATTTATTGGTGCTCGGGTCTTTATTGTTGAAGTGTTTTATCGGTAAAGAAAGCGAGACAGAAGTCAAACCTAAAGAACATATTGATCGTCCTGAGGAGAGCTAACATGAACAAGGATGTCAAAAATCAGGTTTTCTTGTTTCTTTTAGATGTCGTAGAAACGGCGAAAATTTTGTGGTGGAAGTTTTTTAACTGGCTCGCCGTGATTTCTTGGGGCTATCTGATATTCGTTTCCTTTTTGGCGATGATTATCGGTGGACTCTTAGGCTTGGGCAGTTTGCCACCACTCTTGGTTTTTGGATCTTTCATGATTAAAAGCTTGGCAGGCGGAAAACGCAAAGCTGAAATTGCCGCCAATGATGCTGCTAGCCGCGCCAATCTGGAAGCTTTAGAACGTCGTTTATTAGAAGCAGAAATGGCGACTTTACAGGCACAAATCGAACCTCATTTTTTATTTAATACCTTAGCTCTCATCGGCCAATTAATTGAAACTGATCCCGATCAAGCTGCCATTGTGCACGGACATCTAATCAAATATTTACGCGCTGCTTTACCTCAGATTCGTGAATCAGGTCAGAGCAAATTGAGTCAGCAATTAGAGTTATCACGTGCTTATCTCAACATCATGCAAGCCCGTATGCAAGAGCGACTGACTTACGACATAACTTGTCCGTCTGAATTAGCAAGCCATGTTTTTCCTTCGATGATGATTCCTACTTTGGTTGAAAATGCGATCAAACATGGCTTGGAGCCGAAGACTGACGGTGGTCATATACAGATCACTGTGCGCAAAGGTGAAAATGAAATTGTGGTGGAAGTCAGTGATAACGGTATC
>JACQDW010000204.1 GCA_016200845.1 Burkholderiales bacterium
ATGCCACAACGGTCATTGTGGTGAACCATTGGTGCGGCTGACTTGAGTAGACTGTTTTTCGGTTTCTTTTTGCGGCTGTTTTTGCGTATTTTTTGCGTCAATCACCATGAGATAGACGAGCGAATTCCTCCGCACTCCGGCTGGTCCTATTTGGAATGATGCGTTTTCTTTACATTGCAGATTCTCCTGTCAGGGTCATGTCATCTCGGATCAATACATCTTTCGATTTCTCTGCTTGCCGCATATCGATACGTGTCTTCGGAGCTTGGGGTCGCGTCTTGAATTATCACTTTCAAAAACCAACCGCAAATTCAAGTAATCACAAACTTGATTTGCTGTAGTCGTTAGGTTACAGTGAGTCATGTACTCAATTAAACCTCTCCCCGAATTTACCGCTTGGCTTGACGGTCTGAAAGATCGGGGTACTCGCCTTCGTTTGGCGCATCGCCTAGATAAAGCGCAGCGTGGGAACCTTGGTGATATCAAACCTGTCGGCGAAGGTGTTTTTGAAATGCGTGAGCACTTTGGACCTGGTTGGCGTATGTACTACATACAACGCGGTGAGGTTTTAATTGTGATGTTGGGTGGAGGTGATAAATCCACCCAATCCAAAGATATCGCCAAAGCGATAAAACTATCGGAACAGTTTGAGGAGTAAATGATGAGCAAGAACTTGTCCATTAACGACCTGCCAGAATTTGATCTTGCGGAACAGCTCAAGGATGAAGAGGATATCGCCGCTTATTTGACGCTGGTCATTGAAGAAGGTGACATCTCTGAATTAGCCCACGCGCTTGGCGTGGCAGCACGTGCGCGCGGCATGAGTGATATCGCAAAAGCGTCAGGAATTACACGTGAAGCCTTATACCGAGCGCTGCGACCAGACGCGTCGCCTCGTTTTGACACGATTAGCCGCGTTTGTACCGCCTTAGGAGTGCGACTGGTGGCGCAAGCCATTCATTCTGAATAACGCCAGTCATTGGTTTGGGTGTAATTCAGCCATAGGTTGCGCACTTCCATTGTGAACATCTGCGTTCAGAGCATTTAATCACAGCCCTTCCTACAAATTTTCAAACTCAGTTTCCCCGAGTTTTGAGCCATGTCGAAGTTGGTAGTGGATTCCCACTTAGTCCCTGGCACCGTATCAACAAACTCTTTTTGGATCATGCTCAAAAATTCGTGGGCTTGTTTTCCTTCGATTTCTCCGCTGGCTGTGCTGGTCGCTTTGACGGCTTTCTTTTCGTCGCCCTTGACCTGCATTTGGCAGGTTCCTAACTTTTCTATGATGATTTTGCAGAATCGAAGGAGCTCTTGTTTGTTTGCGTCGTGCATTTCTAGCGTGACGTGAACCTTGCTCATCTTTGTGATTTCTATGATCTTGTTCAAGCTACTTAGATCTTCCGCCGCCACTTGAGCAATGCTCATCCATACAATCAATGCACTCAGAAAAAAACGCATCGCCTGCCTCCACATGTTTAAATTGAATTGGCTATTTTATCACTCAAATTATCTATAGGACTTACGCAAAACAGACGCTGGCGTTGTTGCGTTCGCCTCGCCGTACAATTGTACTGTCTTCGGCTCCGCGCCTAGCCAGCGCAATTTTGCGTAAGTCCTAACCTATTCAATCGTGGATCTAACACACTCGCAAATTCTTCCACCAAGGCGTCAATGAACAAGCGAGTTCTGCTGGGCATCAGGCGGCGGCCGGGGAAGACTGCCCATGCTGTGAAATCTGGGCTTTGCCAGTCGGGTAGGATGCGGATGAGTTGGCCTTGGCGTACTTCGCATTGCGAATATTGGGGCGGGAGCATGGCGATTCCCATGCCTTCCAGAGCGAGTCGTTTCAGCACTTCGGGCGAATTGGCGGTGGTGAGTGTGGGTGGTTGGCCTTGCCAGCTTTGTTCTCCGTTCAAGAGATGCCACAGTGCGGCATCACCATTGCGCCCAAACAAACATAGGCTTTGATGTTCCATTAATTGTTCTGGCTCTTGCGGCAAACCGTGTTGTTGTACATAGCCAGGCGATGCATACAGTGCGGCGGAAAAGACCGCCAGGCGACGCGCGGCGAGGGAGGCATCGTCGGGCAGGTTGCCGATGCGCACGGCCAGATCAAAATTTTCGCCGATCAAATCGACCCGACGCGGTGACAAGTCCAGCTCCAGCGACACCGCGGGATATTGCCGCAAGTAGCGCGCGATCATGCTGGTCATGGTGTCGTTGGCGAGATCAGCGGGCATGGAGACTCTGAGTCGACCACTTGGTTGCACTTGCCTTTGTTGGGTCAGCGCTAAGGTTGCCTCGACCTCGGAGGTGACTTGCTGGGCGTGTGCCAGCACGCTTTGCCCGAAGTCGGTGACGACTAACTTTCTGGTTGTGCGTAGGAGTAAGCGCTCGCCGAGGATGGACTCTAAGGCGCTGATGCGGCGTGAGAGTGTTGATTTTGGTATGCCGAGTTTATCTGCCGCGCGGCTAAAACTGCCTTCGGCGACGACGCGGGCGAACCATAAGAGGTCGTTGGGGTCAAGTTGCATGTTGCTCTCCTAAATGATCTTACGCCATATTTTATGCCATCAATGGAACAATCATATCCATTTTATAGGCTTCCGCATCAATTTTGGAACATATACAGTGTGTACATGTTCGGAGTAAATGAACTGACCAACACACCAGGAGCCTCACCATGAATATTTTGCAAATCAATTCCAGCGCCCGCGTTCAGGGTTCACATTCCAGCCAATTGGCATCTCAAGTAAGCGCACGCTTACGTGAACAACACGCTGATGCCACGTTTTCTTTACGCGATCTGGCCACCACGCCGCAGCCTGCTTTAGATGAAGCTGCGCTGCAAGCCTTGTTCACACCAGCGGAGCAGCGCACGCCTGAGCAGGCGGCACGGGTGGCGATTGATGATGCCCTGATCGCGGAAGTGCAGGCGGCAGATGTCGTGGTGATCGGCGCGCCTATGTATAACTTTGGGATTTCTTCGCAGCTGAAAAACTGGATCGATGCGATCTCGCGTGCTCAGGTGACGTTTCGCTACACTGCGAATGGGCCAGAAGGTTTGTTGAGCGGCAAAAAAGTGATCGTGGTCTTGACCCGTGGCGGCTTGTATCGCAACACACCGAACGACACGCAAATGCCTTACCTGAAAAACTTCCTCGGCTTCCTCGGCATGAGCGACGTGGAATTCATTTATGCTGAGGGCTTGGCGATGGGACCGGATGCTGAACAACGTGCTTTGAGCGATGCCGAGTCGCAAATTGCGAGTGCGCTCGCTTAAAATTTTCAATCGAAAGAGAAAAGAGGAACATCATGTCCACCTCGTTTAACACCGAACATATCAAACAGACGCGCCTAGTCGAACAACTGGTCGCCGGACAGCCGACCTCGGACGGTGCAGGTGTCAAGCTAACCCGCGTGCTGACGCAGCCTTTTCAGACGCGGCTTGATCCTTTCCTGATGCTGGACGCATTTGGTAGCGATGTCGCCGATGAATACATAGGCGGCTTCCCTACCCATCCGCATCGGGGCTTTGAGACCATCACCTATATGCTGGAAGGTCGTATGCGGCACAAGGACAGTGCGGGCAACGAGGGCTTACTGGAAAACGGAGGCGTGCAATGGATGACGGCAGGTCGCGGCGTACTGCATTCCGAAATGCCAGAGCAAGAAAATGGTCGCATGGAAGGTTTTCAATTGTGGCTGAATCTGGCGGCGGAAGACAAAATGTCACCGGCCTGGTATCGCGATTTTAAGAGCGCTGAGATTCCAGAATTGACCACCAGCGAAGGTGCAACTGTACGCATCATCGCTGGTCGCAGTCATGGCAGAGAAGGCGCGATGCAAAGAGCAAAGACGGAGCCGATTTATCTCGACGTGCACTTAAGCAAAGGTAGCCAGTTCACGCAACAACTGCCTGCCGGGCACAATGCTTTTCTGTATGTGTATCGCGGTCAAGTCAGCGTGGCGCAGCAACAAGTGCCAACGCAGAGGATGGCGATACTCAAAAAATCAGAGGCCGCCGATGGCGTTGAGATTCACGCCAGCGAAGATGCGCAATTTATTTTGATCGCTGGCAAACCACTCAACGAAAGCATCGTTCAATACGGGCCTTTTGTGATGAATAGTCAGCAGGAGATTTTGCAAGCAATTGATGATTTTCGGCAGGGGCGATTGGCTTAATTGAATGGTGATAAAGGTCGGATCAGATCTAGTTTTCGCGAATCTAAGCCGCCCTCATCTCAGCCCCTCCCGCGAGCGGGAGGGAGTTTTGTCCGCATCTCGACTTGTGTAAATACCGTTCACTTGCAAGAGTGGGAAATCACGTCAACACACCTCCGTCGGCAACGGTGTAATCTCTTTGCCGTCGCTCATCCACTGGTCATTGTGCGTTGAGCAGTAGTAGATGTTCATATGGATTTCATGATGTCGTATCAATTGGGCGAACTCGGTTTTTCCCTCTTTGTCTTGCAAGTCGAGGGCGATCAATTCTTCTCCCGCGGGGATACGTTTTCCGACTAGAGACTGGCTCTTCCATTGCAGATGTGGACTTGATTTGACGATGGATTCAAACGCTGCTTGTGCATCGGCCGCAAATTGCCCATCGACGGTGATTTGCACTTTTTTGATGGCGGCAATGCCATTACCATGATTGCGGATGACCCACTGCAATTGATTGTCTTTCACTTCCAACGACCATTTAATCAATGGTAAGCCTAAACCAGTTCGCTGCGGAAGTGCGCCCTGTCTTTGCGGGACCTCGTGCAAAGAACGTAGATAGCGATAGCCAAAAAACAGACCAAACAAACTCAACACAGCCGTCGCGATAAAAGGCACGTTACCTTGCGAGAGCGCGGACAAATACGGGTCGAACATCAACAACAAAATAAAGATGACCAAAGGCGGTACCACATTGCCGCACAATATCCACAAGAAATAGCGCTTGACCCAATTCTGCACAAAGCAATAACGATACGCCAGCAGGAAGATCACAATGGCGCACAACAAAAACAAGCTCAAACTCAATTGCAAATACCAGCGATTCACGCACACCCATTTTGCCAATTCCGAGCTCATCTTTTCTGCATTTTTTGATTCGCGATACGCCTTCAAGATACACACGGCGAGTTGCTTAGCTTGTGCACACGTTTGCTGCAGGTTCGTCACAGGTAGCGCCAGATTTCCAAAATCAGGCGCCCACAAACCGAGCCCGCCAAAATTATCGCTGGCATAGACGATGTCATCTTCAAGTTGTTGCCAGTTGCGCTGATCAAACGAGAGCACCGGCACCATGCTGCGCAAAAATTCGGCACGATCAGCGCCGTGCAAGCCGCGCTCATTTTCCACATCAAGACGCAACTGCTTTTTAGCATCTGAACTGGGTTCATTTAACAACACCAGCAAATACTCAGATAATTTCCTGTGCGCGAACAAACTGAGCTTAGTTTGTTGATCTGATTTCTTGTGTAGCTTGACCAGATTAGCTAGGGAAAACGCAGAAGTTTTGTTCTCTGCGAGTAGCGTATCTTGCGCCACCATTAAATTAATTTGCACTTCGTCCTCTTCAAATTCCTTGCGCAAAGCGAGATAAAATTCATTAAAGATGAGCGCGGAATCGACGTCCTCTGGATAGTTTTGGAAATACAGGGTGATGCCGTCGCCGCGCGTCGGCTGCTTTGACATGCCCAGACTCACATATGGTTTTAATCGGGAAGAAGCGTCGTTCAAAGGCTGACGCAATAGAGTCGTCAGATTATTAATCAGCTTCTTCAACACCGAACGCTTATTCTCGCGTGAAAATTTACTCCAGTCGCCACGCCAGTCGTTTTTTTGTATCACCCAATCGACTTTAGAATTGTATTGATGTGCCAGCCGCACAAACTGATGCTCATCGATGTTCTTACTCTCGACATCAAAGCTTTGCGCCCACAGATACAACTCGCCGACATTATCAAAACTCAATCCATAATAAGCGACCCGATTGAGCACTTCAAAATTAATGGCCTGCGCGGTTTTTTGATTATTCCAATACGGATAAAACCCAATCACCTCACCAGAAAAATCATCACGCGCACAACCGCAAGATTCTCCCTTCAAACGTATCGTCGCGATCTCATCAGGTAGGCGTTTTTTTGCGACTTGCTCAATCGCGACGGCCAAATAAGTTTGGTAAATCTGCGTGATCAGATCACGTGCATCTTGCATGGTTTTTTTGTCGCAAATGCTGATCATCAAACGCTGACGCTTTAATTCACTCATCGCCTCATCCAAACTGCGACTCATGGTATTTTTGCCGTCCAAAGGCTGAGCGCTGATGGATTTCATTTCTTCTTGAAACAAAGAGAAATCTTCTTCGTTCAAACGCAAGCCGCCGACAAAAGAATTATTGCTAGGCGAATTCATTTTGCAGGCACCAATGCCCATACTGATCTTTGAAATCGCAGCACTGCGAAACAAACTTAGCTCTGGATAATTGACATCTTTCATCACACCAAGCATACGCACCACGGCTGCTGGAACGCCCTTGTTTTGGATATTTCCATCCAACTCTTTTTTGATGGTCGCCAAGCCTGCTTCGGTCAGATGAACGTTGTCAAAAACCTGTGTCGCTGCAAGGATTTTCTTTCTTTCGTCATCAGTGATGAACAAGGATTCTGTATTGAGATTTTCATCAAGATAGGCATCGAATAATTCTCTGGTTTTAAAATAATGCGTTCCCTGCGTCTGTAGTTTTGCGATCACTTCCGGTGGAAATTCCGCCTGTTTTTTCAGGCTTTCCAAGGCGGCTTCGTTCAACAAATACCCGTCGAAATTTTGCGCATGTGCTTCCAGCAGAGGCCAAATCTGCTTGACGATAGCGCTGCGTCCACTCATCACCTGTGCCAGTGCCACGCGCAAGGCTTCAGTAGAACTAAACTCTTTGTCCTTGAGCGTCGCCAGCATCTGCACGATCTGATCTTTGCTTCCCATCACATCTAAATCAGCCTGATCGATGCGATAAGTAAAATACGCACTATCATCGACTTCCTTAGGTGGGGCAGAGCGCGGCTTTGGCTTGCGGCTGGCGCGATAGCGATTGACCAGCTCCATCACATCTTTTTCCACACCAAGACGGCGAATGATGAAATCTTGTTCTTTTGTTTTTGCTGTTTGCGCCGCATCCCAATTCTCAAAATCCGCGCTCAAGAGGATGCCTAATTCGGCGGCATGTGCCTCCCCAAAACGCGCCACTCTGTCGATCAAGTTCGCCATCTCTGGCGCGTAGTTTCCCTCTGCGATCACCTTAAATTGAAAGCCAAATCGCTGCAGCCAATGTAAGGTGATCGGGCCGACGATGCCATCGTTCAAGGGCGCATGTTTGAGCGCATAGTCTTGCTTCCACTCGTCCAGATTTTGATAAATCGCCTCAAGCTGCTTTTGCATTTTTAAAACGATATCTTTGCTCAAGCCTTTGAAATCGGCTTGCTTGATATTGCGGTTGTAGCCGACCACGTTCACTGTCTTGACTATCGTTTTGCTCGTTTGATTTTTGGCTTGCGGCACGGCAGAGCTTTGCGTCGTGACCGAAGCGATATCAAGCTGCGCTAACACGGTCTGGGTGCACGCCAGAAGCAGCACACTGGCACACAGCTTGCCCGCCCATCTGCGACCCAGGCATTCAAACTTAGTCGGCATATTTACACCTATTTCTGTTTTTTTGATCAGTGCGTTCACAATGTTTTCCCATCCTTCATCAATTCTCGCCCTATCCCGGCGAGTAAATCATCTTGTGTAATTAATTGGCGCTCGTAACGCACGGCGCGTATCGCGGCATAGCGCGCCACGTTGAGCAGCGCACCACCGGCAAGCTCATAGCGTTCGGCGATCTCAGTGAAATCGATTTCAGGAGCAAGATGGGCGCTGCCAGCAAATAAATTGCGCCACAGTTTCTCGCGCTGCTGCGGATCTGGCATCGCAAAATACACTTCGCTTTGAAAGCGACGCGAGAAAGCGGCATCGATGTTGGCTTTCAAGTTGGTCGCCAAGATCACCACGCCCGGAAAATCTTCGACACGTTGCAAGAGATAAGAGATTTCCTGATTAGCGTGCCTGTCGTTTGAGCTGGACGCCTGCGTTCTTTTGCCAAACAAAGAATCGGCTTCATCAAAAAATAAAATCCAATTTTTGTTTTGCGCCTGATCGAACACGTTGGCGAGATTTTTCTCGGTCTCACCTATGTATTTGGACACCACCATCGACAAGTCAATGCGATACACATCGGCGCCGACCACTTTGCCGATCAGGCTGGCGGTGAGGGTTTTTCCGGTTCCCGGTGGGCCATAAAACATGGTGCGATAACCGGGCTTCAGGGTTTTTCCGAGTGACCAGTGGCCGACAATGTATGGTGATTGCTTCAGCCAGGTGACGATGTTTTGCACTTCGTCCATCACTTCGGTATTTAGCACAAGATCAGACCAATTCAATTGCGTTTGCATCAGCTTCGCCGGGAAATTGGCGCTGAAATCAGGCTTATGCTCCTCACCGTCAGCGAGCCTTTGCAGATATTCGTGACTCAACTGCAAAGCCGCGTCAAAGAAGGGCTCGCCCGCGCTTTGCTGCTCTAATTTAAGTATGCCCTGATGAATAAAAAAGTGCTCGTCCTTGAACAAACGCGCGACCGCAAAGCGCTTGGCAAGATGACTTCCGGCGAGAATAAACGAAGCGGTCTCACAAGTCGGTAAGAAACCAATATGGCTCTTGCCGCGCCAGCCACCGATCTCACTATACGCACGCCCCAATGCCGAGTTTTGCAGCGAAAATAAATCCAGCACCTGCGGACGCACATGCGGCATCAAGGCCAACATCAACACGATGCGTTCGGCATAATTCATTTCCAGCTCGCGCACTAGTTTGGCGTAGGGACTATCTTGCACCGTGAGATCAGGCGCGGGGCACACGGTCTCCAGATCGATATCCTGCTCATTGTGCTTAAAATAGGCGTCAAAGCGGGCATCGCACACCTGGCTGAACCAGGCGATTTCTTGCTCCAGAGCGGCGGTGTTAAAACTCTCTGTCAACATAGGGACTTTTTCCAACTTAGGTTCTCCAACTCACGTGCAAGGGTTCGGGCATCCACGGAAATTTAATCATGGCAAAGCTCCATGGCAAGCGATCAAGCAACATATCAAAGGTCGATTGCGGAATCTGCAAATGCCATGCGTCTTCTTCGTGCCTGAGTTGTCCCTGACGAGCAAAAAACGTCTGACGCAAACCATCGATAGAAGTATTTCCCAAGGCGCTCCAGTGCGCGATCACGCCTTGTAGCATTTGCGCGATCACTTCTTTTTCATGTTCGGTGATCTCTATTCCAGCAACAATGGGAACACCGCCGTGTATGCCGCATAAGAGCTTATTCAAACTCAATTGATACTCTGGCGTCGCACTCTCTCCCGTGACGATATACTGCAACAGATGTACCGCTCTTTGTGCAGCATCTTCATCGACAAACGCCCCGTCGCGTGTCAACGCTAACATGCCAAATAGTCGCTGCACATAAGGCGCGATGATCACCATTCCAGCGTTTAACACATAGGCGTCGACCTCGCCTTGTTCTGGTTCTGGTATAGGCTTGGTGATTTTTTTGGTGGGTCGAGTTGCCTGGGTTTGTTGTTGTGCTGGTGTTTGTGCTTGTGTTTGATTTATTTTCACCGCCTCGGCAACACTTGCCTGACGAATTTTTTCAGAGCAGTCGTTGACACTACCGAGCGCATAATGCGCGGCAATCTCTGTCATCAATGCTGCTTGAAATTGGCGAGCACGTGGGCTAGTCGCTACCATCGTTGAAGGCAATGCGATCTCTTCCCGTGAAATGTTATTCGCAGCACGATAAATCTGCCGCCATGCTTGAACATGAAAAAACTCAGCCTGATCGCATAACTCAATCGCAAATACGGACTGCATCAAGAAAGCAATTTGCTTGGCAGGCGCGAGCAGATCTGCATGCAGAAAAACAAATATGCGCTCCAAGGTGACATCGTTTAAACACAGGCATAAACGATCAATCACTGCATCATGCGCCAACATGACATGCAACTCTTGTTGCAGGCGCGTGTGTGAATTTTGATTGTTGATCGCGTTCGACAATACATTGGTGTATAAGCTGCGCAAATGAATTTGCTCAGCCGTGCTGAGCGTTCTTGTAGTCTGTGTCAGGAGGATGAGTTGATCTAAGTGATCATGCTCTTGCGCCGTGCTCGTGTGATCGATGTGCGTTGTTGCGCTCTGCTCTGCATGCTCTTGATCCAGATACGTGGCAAGCGACTTTGTGCGTATTTTTGCTGGGGCAGGTGACGGCTCGCCGCCAACATCCCGCCATTTTTGTTCAAACCAAGTCGCCGCGATATGCAACTCAGCGCTATCTTGAAGCGACAACTCCATCAGCAAAGACTGTCTAATTTCTTCATGCGAGATCAGGCTCACGTCCTCATCACTCATATCCAAACTGTCTAACGCAGCGATCTCTGCGATACGACTATCCATCGTCAGTATCTGCGTCAAAGCCTTATGCCACAAGGGCGCAGTGGATGCAGAAAGGCGATGATGCAGACGCGCAATTTGCGTTAGGTAATTGGGGTATTGCGATGCTGCTTGAGATGATTGCGCGATTTGATTCTGGCTCGATGGTTGCGGCAATAGAAGCGCGACTAGTTGACGACCTTGCGCGAGTTTAGTGTGCGTCGCCAAATCTGCGTCAAACAATGCATCCCACACTAGAGACAAACTACGGTGCTGAAATTGGCGCTTATTTTTCTCTGATACAAAGCCCGAAAAAATCGGCCAACTATCCCAACACTCGCGCAACAACTGACTCACACTGGGAGACAAGACCTGCAGCGATTCCAGCATTTTTTCTGGCGCATGCGCGGCAATCAGCGTCTGCCGTAAATCTGTTTTCTTCAAATAAATGTGCAAAGACTGCGCGAACAAGTCTGCGTATTCGTTAATCAGTTTGCCCCACACATCATCCAACTCACGCAAATCCGCCTGCAACAAAGCACGCGCCAAGCGCTGTGGCAAGCGGGCTTTGAGGTGATCGTGGCGGGCTTGTGTTGGTTCTTGTGGTGCTGTGGTTTGATTGCTTGTATTTGCTTGTTCGTTTTTTATTCCTGATGCCTGCCCGATGAGCGGGTCTGCATCCACCCCTTCTCGGGGAGAAGTAGCGCTTGTTTCCTTGGTTTGAATTTTCTGTGTTATGGCTGGAGTGTGTTCCGTTTTGGTTGATTTATCTTGCGTAGGCTCTGGAGTTGTAGGGCGTGTGTAACCCGCGGAATTTGCGGTTGTAGAATCTGACACGTCGCGGGTTGCACCCGCCCTACTTGTTGTTTGAATTTGATGAATTGTTTTGATTGGCGTATCGATTTCATTTTCTACAACCGACGAGGCGTCATTCCCGCGTAGGTGGGAATCCAGTGACGTTAGACTTTGTGTGCTTCTTGTTTGTTCGACAGACTGGCCGGGGATTCTGCCGTCGAGCACGTCGCTACTTGTCGGCGCCGTTAATACTTGCGACACCGTTGTTAACTCCTTCCCCTTCAAGGGGAGGGAATTTAGAGGTGCCTCGATTGGTGTGGCTTGCTCAAAGAACGACTCTGGATTCCCGCCTTCGCGGGAATGACGGCTGCTTGGTTCGTTGGATGGATTTGCTAGTGTTCTAGCTGACGTGTGTTCCGTTACGGTTAAGTGAACACGCGTCGTATCTGGAGTTGTAGGGCGGGTATAACCCGCGGAATTTGCTGTTGTAGTATCTGACACATGGCGGGTTGCACCCGCCCTACTTGTTGTTTGATTTTTGCTTGTCGCATTGATTGGTGTGTCGATTTCATTTTCTGCAAACGACGTGACGTCATTCCCGTGTAGGCGGAAATCTAGTGACGTTAAGGTTTGAGTGCTTCTTGTTTGTTCGACAGACTGGCCGGATATTCTGCCATTGATCAGATTGCTGTCTTTCTCCGATGCCAGTCGTTGAGGCACCGTTGTTAACTCCTTCCCCTTCAAGGGGAAGGCTGGGATGGGGATGGATCTTGGCTCAGCTTTCAGCGCTCTCCATTTCCA
>JACQDW010000205.1 GCA_016200845.1 Burkholderiales bacterium
GTGATTGCCATCCATTGTTTATCTTCGCTCAGTATCGTGGAACTGAGCAGATATTTTTTCTCGACTTCATCGCCATAAATGAATTCTGGATTGAGCTGACGTAACTGGCCTTTCGCGAAATTTGTTTCGTAAATGCGCTTGTCATCCATGTAGAGATAGCCGCTGTCGTCGGCATTATAAGAAACGATGCGTTCGACTTTGTCGGTTTTGCTGAGTCGTTCTATTTGCGCGGTGTCGGCCTGTAGTCGGAACAGATCTCCACGGTATTGGAAAATGAGTTCATTGCCTTGTTTTGCCCATACCAAGTTTTCTATGCCGGGATAGAGATCATTAGCTTTGAGCTTTTCTTTGGCGAGTTTTTTCTTGAGCTCATCGCGTAATTCCCACAGCTCTTTTTCTTTGTCTTGTTTTTTTTCTGTCTTGTTTGCGTCGGTTTTTTGTTCAGCCTTCTCTGCAAGTTCTTTGGTTTTTTTCTCAGCAAGTTCGCGTTTCAATTCTTCGATTGCTGCATTTTCCCATTGCAATAAATCGACTTTCTCACCGCGTAAATAAGCGGCTTGTGCCTCTGCTTTAGCTTGACGTTCCGCCTGTTCTTTTTCTTTTTGCTTTAGTTTTTTGTCGAATCGGTCCCAATCTTCTGGGGCATCGTAATTGCGCATCACGGCGGGCGAGGTGATCCGTGTGGTTTTTCCGGCCTCGCTGTCATAGAGGTAGAGGTCGTTGCCTTCTTCGCCGTAAGGATTCCAAGCGTAGGCAAGGTAGCGTGCATCGTGGCTAAAGTGAAGCAAACTCGCTGTTTTTCCGAAGTAAGATTTGGCGCGGAATAATTGCTCCAGCGTCAGATCTTTGGCCTTCATGGCTTTAATGGGTTTAATTGCTTCTGATTTTTCCGTGCTGGCAAAGGCGAGCGGCGCTTGCGCACTGAGCATGCCACCGCCAAGCAAGCAGAGGCAAAGTGCGATTGTTTTCTTTTTCATGGTTGATCCCCTCGGAATGATCTTTTTGTTCGGGGAAATAGACAGGTGCCCAGTTGCGAAAGTTCCAGCTTGAAGATGAAACCGTGTAATCGGTCATCAACTTGAAATTTCACCAGCAATAATTTGAAGCGCGCATCGCTTTGTACAGTAGAATTTTGTTTTTCGCAAAATGAGCCTCGCCACTTCACGCTGGGGGCTCATTTGTTTTTATTTTTGTTTAGAAAGATTTTATGCCCGGTGCCAGTCTCTTAACCCTACTTGACGATATTGCGACCGTCCTCGATGACGTGGCTGTGATGACGAAAGTCGCAGCAAAGAAAACTGCCGGCGTGCTTGGTGATGATCTCGCTTTGAATGCAGAACAAGTCAGTGGTGTCCGTGCCGAACGTGAATTGCCCGTGGTATTTGCTGTGGCTATGGGGTCCTTCAAAAATAAATTAATTTTGGTCCCCTTGGCTCTGTTGTTCAGCGCGATTGCGCCGTGGGCGATTACACCGTTGCTGATGGTGGGTGGCGCTTACTTGTGCTACGAAGGCTTTGAGAAATTGGCGCATAAATTTTTACATAGCGAGGCCGAAGAGGAAGCGCATCACCAAGAGTTAGTACATGCACTGCAAGACCGGCATGTTGATATGGTCGCCTATGAAAAAGAAAAAATTAAGGGCGCGATTCGCACTGACTTTGTACTGAGCGGCGAGATCATCATCATTACTTTAGGCAGCGTGGCGACGGCGAGTTTTTCTTCGCGATTGGCGGTGTTGGCGAGTGTAGGTTTGATTATGACGGTCGGTGTGTATGGTTTCGTTGCGCTGATCGTGAAATTAGACGACATGGGATTTTATCTGCAAGCGAAACAATCAGCATCGTGGTGGCATCGTAGTTTGCGTCGTTTGGGTGACGGCTTCGTTTCCTTTGCACCGCGCCTGATGAAATCCTTGACCGTGATTGGTACGGCGGCGATGTTTTTGGTTGGCGGTGGTATTTTGGTGCATGGCCTTCCTATGATAGGCGAGTTTTCGCATTCCTTGGAACACAGTGTCGCTAGTTTGGCTTTGGTGGGTGGCGTGTTGCAAGCGATGACTCCTAGCCTGGTGAGCGCTTTGTTTGGTGTGGCTGCCGGTGCTTTGGTATTACTCGCTGAGATAGGCGTTACCCGCGCTTTTGGCGCTTTTTGGAAGAAGTAAATTTTACATAGAGGTGTTCATGATCGCTTTACAGGTAGAGGGCGTGGAAAAAAATTATGGCGCTTTAAAAGCTGTCCATAATTTGAGTTTCACCGTGGAAGCAGGAAAAATCTTTGCGTTGCTAGGTCCAAATGGTGCGGGAAAATCGTCTTTGATTCGTATGCTAGTGGGCTTGAGTGGTGTTGATGCGGGCGAGATTCGGGTTTTCTCTGATGGTCAGCGCATCACAAAAATTCCGGAAACCAGCTTTGCCTATTTGCCGGAAGATCGCGGTCTTTATCCAGACAAAACGGTGACCGAAAATCTGAGCTATATCGGCAAATTGCGTGGACTTAGTAAGACGCAAATCAGCGAACAGCTCGCGATCTGGTTGCCGCGTTTTGATTTGCTCGATAAAGCCAAAGATAATTTGAGTAAGCTGTCGAAAGGCAATCAGCAAAAAGTGCAGTTGATTAGCTGCCTGATTCATGCGCCTAAATTATTGATTTTGGATGAGCCATTTTCTGGTCTTGATCCAATCAATCAGGAGCATGTGCTAAGTATTCTGACTGAATTGAAGCAGCAAGGCGTGACGGTGCTGTTGAGCGCGCATCAGATGGCCTTGGTGGAGCGTCTGGCTGACGCCATGTTGTTGCTGAACAAGGGGCAGCAAGTGGCCCTGGGAAGTCTGGATGAGGTAATCGCCCAATTGAGTCCTGAGAAGTTGTATCAACTTACTTTTCACGATGAGATCAACGTTGAGGCATTGATGGCATGTGAGGCAATTCAGAGTTGTGATAGCCAGACTACGAGGCAGTTTGTGCTGCGCTTGCATGAAGCCGCCAGCATGAATCAATTGTTGACACAGGTTAGCGCTCTTGGTGAACTGAGTGATTTTAGTCGGGTGCAACCTAGCTTACATGAGCTCTATCTGAAAGCAGTGCAAGCGCATAATGCGCGACAAGAAAACTTGGGAGTGGCAGCATGAATACATGGAACATCGCCTTATTTGAATTTAAGCGCTACTTCAAATGGAAACAGGAAATTATTTCTATCGTTTTGATGTTGGCAGGTATAGGTTTTTCCATCGTATGGCCGTTTGTGAAATCAACGCTGGATAAAGATTATCAAGTCGCGGTCATCGGTGCCACTCATGCGCCGAAAGTAGAAGGTTTTCAGTTTAGCGAGATTAGCCCAACTACCAGAAAAGAAGTGGTGGAAAATCTGGGGGAGAATTGGCATGCCTTGCTGGAGGTGAATCAGGGACAGTTGCACCTGACCTTCAAAGAAAAAGCGAGTTGGCAAGCGAAGTTAAAGAGCTCCTTGCAGCAGTGGCAGCAAGAGCGCCAGATTGCGCAGTTGCCGTTGACACCGGAGCAGCGTCGACAAATAGCAGAGCTACCTGAAATTCAGACAAATTTGCTGATCCCTGAAAAGGATGGAAAGAGCGATAAGGAACGTGAGCTCTTGAGCGGCGCATTATTGTTTTTGTTGATGATAGGGGTGATGTCGGGGTTTGGATTTTTGTTCGCTGGCATCACCAGCGAAAAGCAAAATCGCGTCACCGAACAGTTACTCACCTTGATCACACCAGCACAATGGATACAAGGGAAAATTTTAGGAATCTCTTTGTTCTGCTTGAAAACCATGATTAGCTACGGCGTGATTTTTTTCTTGTTTTTGCAAGGCGCTGCTATGGTGTCGGGGAAGGCGAGTGTCCATTTTCCGCTCGGGCTATTTGAAACATCAATGACAGTGTTGTTCATCGCGCTTGGTTTGCTGCTGGTCAATAGCTCTATGGCTGCGTTTGCTGCAACCATTGATGATCCTAATCATTCCAGTCGCAGTATTTTGATGTTCTTGCCTATGGTGCCAATAGGTTTGGCTTTGGGCGCGGTCGATAATGCGGAGGGAATGTTGATGCAAGTATTGAGTCTATTTCCGCTGACTTCATTTGCCGCGATGCCCTTGCGGATGGCCCACACCATCGTCCCACTTTGGCAAGTCTCTTTGTCTTTGGTGTTATTGCTCGCCTGTTTGTGGTGGTTCAAATCCGCCGCGACACGTGTGTTTGCGATGGGTATACGCATGTATGGTAAAGAGCCGAGTTGGAAACACTTGTTGGAAACCTTTTTGTTTCCGGTGAAGTCGACCTAAATTAAAAAGCCCCGATCGTTTGTGATCGGGGCTTTTTTATTGTTGATCGATGATATGCGCGGCTTTGACGATGATCTCTATGCTGCCATCAAAGAATTCTGCTTTGATTTTTTCAAAGCTATCGCTGGGCTTGTGATAGTCGGCATGGTCTTCCACACCAAAATACAAATGAGGAATACCTGCTTTGAAGAAAGCATAGTGATCGGACTGTGGTGTCCAGTCATTACTGCCTTGCTCTGGTCTGTCGTGGTCAAAACTAAGCTTGATGCCGCGTATCCCATCTAAACTTTGCAATAAGGGCTTAAACGTCGGATTTTGATGGGTGCCGCTGATGAATAGTTCATTTTTATCGCCGCGTGCAATCATGTCGAAATTAAGATTGGCGGCGATTTTGTCGGTTGGGATTAGTGCTTTTTTTATGAAGGCGAATGCGCCTAGTAATCCTTGTTCTTCACCGTCAAAAAATGCATAGACGATTTGATGGTGCGTTTTCTTGCCCTTAAAACTCTCGGCGACAGCCAGCACGCCTGCAACGCCGGAGGCATTGTCATCTGCGCCAAAATAAGTCTTGCCGCGATTGATGCCCAGATGGTCGTAGTGCGCGGAGATAATCAGAGACTTGGCGTCTGGCGCGTCAGTCGCTGGTTGGCAGGCGAGGATGTTTTTTCCTTGTAAAACCTGATCGCGTGGACGTTGCGAAGTAAAGTCTTGCACGAAGTTTTCACCGCATGGTTTGAGCCCGATTTCTTGCAGGCGTTTGATGATGTAGGCACGCGCTAGGGCGCTGCCAGCACTGCCGATTTCCCTGCCTTGCATCGCCTCGCCAGAGATCGTTTGTAAGTCTTGCATGGCGGTGGATAGTGGCGTTTGTGCCAGGGCGAGTGGCGTCAACATGGACGCGAGCAGGCCAGTAATTGAGATGAAAAGACGCATAATCGATGAACGAGAGTTGAGAAGTAAAAACGCCTGCTGGTGCAGGCGTTTTGTGGTGCTGAAGTGGGTAATTAACCGAGGTTCGCTGTGGCGAAATCCCAGTTAACTAAAGCCCAGAATGCCTCCAGATATTTTGGACGCGCATTGCGATAGTCGATGTAGTAAGCATGCTCCCACAAATCGCAAGTGAGCAAAGGTGTATCGCTTGTCGTCAATGGTGTGGCTGCATTGGAGGTATTGACGATGTCTAAGCTGCCGTCGGCTTTTTTCACCAACCAAGTCCAGCTAGAACCGAAGTTGCCTACGCAAGACTTCGTGAAGGCTTCTTTGAATGCATCAAATGAACCCCATTTTGCATTGATCGCGTCAAGCAGTGCACCACTTGGAGTGCCGCCGCCATTTGGTTTTAAGCCATTCCAATAGAAAGTGTGATTCCAGATTTGCGCTGCATTGTTGAACATGCCACCTGAAGATTTTTTGACGATCTCTTCCAGACTGGAGTTTTCAAATTCTGTGCCTTTGATCAGATTATTCAAATTGGTCACATAAGTCTGGTGATGTTTGCCGTAGTGGTATTCCAGAGTCTCTTGAGAAATGTGAGGGGCCAAAGCGTCGATGGCATAAGGCAGAGCTGGCAAAGTATGTTCCATATGAGTTCCTTTTGGGTGAACGGCTTGAGGTAAATCAAGCCATGATCGGGAAAACCGCCATTGTAATCGTTTGTCTGAATGCTTGCAGGGTGGTGTGGTGTTTTGTCTAGGTCGGCAAGATTTTGTCGATACGAATACGTGTGCTGTCTTGCGCAGTTTGCACGCTGAGTATGTCGTCGGTTTTTAAATCGCTGGTGTGGCGCAATAAACTGCCGTCGGCTTGTCTGATAATGCTATAGCCGCGCTCCAACGTGCGTTGAGGGTTGAGCAATTCGAGTTTGGAAGCGAGCTCTTTGAGCGCTTGTGTTTGTTGTTGTACCTGTTGGCGCATGCTGTGTTGTGAACGCTGCCCCAGATACGCAAGTTGTTGCCGTTGCGCTTGACAGTCTGGCTTGCGCGTATTGAGCCGCGACTGTTGGCGCATTAACTGGTGCTGTGCGGTTTGCAAGGTCGTATGCAAGGCAAAGCGCAAGGCTTGCGCATGGTGTTGCAACTGCTGACGTTTAACTTGAATGGATGCTTTCGGGCTTGGCAGGCGTTGGCACAGCCAGTCTAGCCTTTGCGCTTCTTTGTCGCAGTGCCTGCGCATTTGTTTTTGCATCAGTTCACGCGCCTGTTGCAAGTGGGCGAGCCAGTCGGCGCGTGGGCGTGCCGCTAATTCTGCAGCAGCGGTCGGCGTTGGTGCTCGTAAGTCGGCGACAAAATCACAGATCGTAAAATCAGTTTCGTGTCCTACACCGCTGATGACAGGCAGGCTGCAATGCGCAATCGTGCGCGCCACGATTTCTTCATTAAATGCCCATAAATCTTCGATGCTGCCACCGCCGCGACAGACGATGATGAGATCGCAATCTGCGTCAGCTTCGGCTTGCGCAATCGCTTGTGCGATCTTGCTGCCTGCGCCTTCGCCTTGGACAGGCGTAGGATAAACGATCACTTCGCAATGCGGGGCGCGCCTTTGTAGTGCCGTGAGCACATCGCGTAGCGCCGCGGCATTGGGGCTGGTGACTACCGCAATTTTCTTGACCCACACCGGGATGGGTTTTTTGCGTTCAGAGTCAAACAAACCTTCTGCGGCGAGCTGACTTTTCAGTTGTAGAAATTGTTCGTAGAGCGAGCCAAGCCCGGCACGGCGTATTGCTTCAACATTGATTTGATAATCGCCACGCGGCGCGTAGAGACCAACTGTGGCACGAACTTCAACTTTGTCGCCTTCACGTGGCGTGAAACTGGCATATTGCGAGCGCCCGCGAAACATCACTGCCTTAACTTGGGCGTGTTGGTCTTTTAATGTGAAATACCAATGTCCAGAGCTGGCGCGGGTGAAATTCGAAATTTCGCCGGAAATCCACGTCAATGCGAAGTTTTGTTCCAAACATTGCGCCACTGCTTGGTTAAGCGCCGAAACTGTGACGACCGGCTCGGTTTTTTGCGGGTTGGGTGTGAAAAAGTGAGCTTGCATGGGCGTGAGCGAAGGGAAAATGTCCACAGATAAAGAGAGTGGGCGCTAGCATCGCATGTCGATGTTTGCTTGTCAAAGTAAGTTCGGGTGTTACTTCCTAAGTTATTGATTTTTATCGGGATTTTTAATGTGTTCTTAATATATAAGTTAGACATACTGGTTTTGCTTGATAAAAACTCTAAATTAATCCTGTATGTTTTTGTGCTTATGCACAAAGTTATCCACAGAAAAATACCAAAAAGCTCAGGTAATTTCCTTGTGGAAAAATAAGCGTAACATGCTGAAAATTTTAGCAGAACAACATTGTTTAACGAAATCAATGACTTAAGCTTCTCTCCCCGTATTGTTCACAAAGATATCCACATAAAGTGTGCAGAAGTCGCGACTTTATTCACAAAAAATATCAATGAGGCATCAATTTTATTGGGTGAGCTGTGGAAAAGCCTCAATTTCGGAGCATGCTTAAAAATGGAGCATGTATATTTTTTTGTTTGAAATCAAACTCTTATTGGCCTGTGAACCTGTTGTGCACAAAGTTTTCCACAGTTTGTGTGCAAAACTCTCAGCCTTAACAAAATTTCTGTAGATAAAGTTTTTAACTGAGAGTTTGTTCAATTTTGATGAGATATCCATTACTGCTTAAATTTGTTGCGGCTATATTAATGAGTTAAAAATCAAACACTTAGCAATTAGCCCAGAACATATCCACAGTCTTGCGCACAGTTTCTGTGTAAAACTCAGTTTTGCAATCTGCTGTATTTGATCGGTTTTCGGTATTTTGAAGCAAAAATGGGCATATGGGCGTTCTGCTTAAAACTGTGGCGTAACACTTATTTTGTTTTAAATCAGATACTTAATTATCAGTGCGAAAGATATCCACAAGCTTGCACACAGAAACTGTGCAAAACTTTTTGGGCGGCTGTCGCTTGATCGACGATTGTGTCTCGTCATGGCAATTGAATAATGTGTGGAAAA
>JACQDW010000206.1 GCA_016200845.1 Burkholderiales bacterium
ACCGTAAAGAACAAAGAGAATTTGATAAACAGCAGTACCGCAATCGCAATGTCATTGAACGATTCTTCGCCAGAGTAAAGCAGTTCAGACGCATTGCAACGCGATACGATAAATTGGCATCACGCTTTAAATCATTTTTTTTACTTTTCGCTTCTATAGAGTGGCTAAAATAATATGTCTACACGCCCTAGTTTAGGGCGGAGGTTTTTTTTGCGGCATATGGATAGAATAGAATGTCATTTTGTTGACTGCCTTGCGGTCACTATGGAGAGGGGAAAATGGAAGAAAAAGATCGACAAGAAATTCTTAATATTAGCCATGTCGTCCATGCCATGACCGAAACTGCTTACCAACAACACAGCGCAGTGCGTGGAGATCCAACGTGGGCAGATAAACAGCGAATTTTACTGGCCGACATGGCGCTGCATCTGTTGCAAACCGCTTTGCACGATGGTGAACTGTCGCAAGACCATTTGCGACGGAATCTTTTTTCGATCTTGAACATCGCTGATCAGTTTGTGGATGGGCATGATTTGAAAGTGGTTGCTGATGGTCTGCTCGAGACGAAATCTGCGTGAATTAACGTCCCTCCACTTAGCAGCCAAGCCAACCTCATCTACCTTCATTTACGCGCAGGCAGCTCGGTGATGAGCGTGCCGCGACCTTTTGTTGAATCAAAATACGCCAGACCATTTTGCCAGCCTGCATTGGCGATATTGGGCGATTTTGTGCCTTGGCTGGCGTAGAACTTTGCTTGCAGTTCTACCGCTGTCATTTCCTCTGGCAAGGCGGGGCGACCAGCCGTGATGAGAATGATCGCATCGCGGAAGGTTTTGGGGGCGAGACCGTAGGCGGGCGAACGTTGTCCATAGATTGCTTCGATGTCTGCTGCTGTGACCAGTTTCACTTTGCTGGCGGGAATGGTTTGACCTTTCGGCAGCTTACCGCTGGCGTCGATTACCCATGGCTGCGGCGGTAGTTCGCTTGGCGCGATGAGCCCCATCAGGTAGAGCATCATGTCGCTGTGTTTGTATTGCATGTCCCCTTGGTAGGACGCAAATGTCCAGTTGCCGTCGGACGTTTTGACGATGCCTTCACCTCCACCCGCTGAGATTGGATCCCAAATTACTTGATTCCACATGTCGAAGTGGCAGTGGCATCCATCGCTCTCGGTCAATGGTAAGCGTGCGTCGTTGAGATAGAAACCAAAGCGATGTGTGAGCTCATGCATATAAGGGCCGGTGGTGCCACCCGTTAATTCTGAGATGGAGTCGAGCGTGTTTGAGCCGAACTTTGCGGGGTTATTGGAAAGCGCACGGCTATAGTCGCCTATGCCGCTCACGTTATTTTTGAGTCGAATTGAATATTCATTGTTGGCGTACGATCCCACATTGCCTGCATAAAAAAAGCTGGCGTGATCGAAGACGTCGGGATAGAAAGCAAGTACGCGGCGCATCGCGTCGGCACTTGCACTGCTAGTGATGAAGTCTGGATTAAAGCGCAGTGAATCGCCCGGCACGACCACGTTGACCACGGAGCCAGAGGCATACACATCATCAGCAATTTTGGTCACTGCCACTGTTTTTGCACGGTCAACGGCTACCATGGACATCCCCGTCTTCACTTGCCCCGCGCTGCCTACCTCGTTGCCAAATGCATCGACCACATGCACCCGTCCCTCATAAGCGGCAATGCCCATATATTCGTAGCGGGGTAATAGTGTGGTTGTCAGCGAAGCCGTGAAATGAAAATCTCCAGCACGCAGATCGGCGCCCACACCGTCGTCGAGTAGTGGCACATCGCGCGTCACATCTTGCTTGCTGACCGGATCAAGGCCGGTGTAGGTCAATATCAGTTTGTAGTTGCTCGCCATTGCCGCGAACACCTCGACGCGCATCGCCGTTTTACCCATTTCATCGCGATAGATCGCAGAGCGATCATATGACGCCGAATAAATCACAGGACTAGATGGCGAGGATAATTTGGGTGTCGCAATCGCGATGGTGCGATCAGCCGTAGCCGGCATGGCTAGCGAGATTTTGCCGCTTGTGTACACGAATTCTGTCGACTCGGCCCAGGCAAAACCTGGATGCACGCTCACATCAAACTCTGGTGCGCTGTCCTTGGGAATGCTTACAGTCGCTTTGCCCTTGAGCTCGCTGCCCTTGTAAGACAACTTGATCAATTCAGGGACATCGAGTGTCAGTGTCACATACGTCGCAGTGCCGGTATTCGCGCTGCCTGCGAGGTTAAAACCGCTATCGGCGACGCCGATCAGGGACCTGGCAGAAACGATATTGGTTGGTGAGATTAACTTCACAATCGCGATCGTGTTCAGTATCGATTCCTCGGGCGAGTTGTAGTTGATGCCTTGCTGAACCGCGAAATAATTGGCAACCGCTACTTTGTTATCGAGCAGTTGAGGCACCCAGCCCCAGGTTGGATCGTTGGTAAAACTGCGCGCGGCAGTTAGCATCACACCGATCAAATTACTCTTGCTGCGACCATTTTTGAGTTCATTCGCCCAATATTGAACATCAGCGTCAGGTGGCGCAGTGGCACCAGATCGGCCCAGCACATTTTTATAAATCAGCTTCACAAAGTCCGCATTACTCATCGTCGCGTCATAACCAGTCTGCGCAGAATATAGCAAGGCAGCGGAATAAAAACTTTGAGCAATCTGATCTAAACTCATACCCGCTTTGAACTGATCGATCCAATACCCAAGACCATCGGCATCGGGCACACGATTAAAAAAAGCAACGTAGAGATCAATCAGCGCACGCAGATCAAGCGCCGCGATCGAATTTGCTTTCTCACCGATACGCAAATTAATGCGCATATCATCAAACTGAATCGCATCGGCGTTGCCGACTTCGACGCTAAACCCACCCTGATCAGTCACCCGAAAACCAGTCGCACTTTTAGTGATGGTGTAACCGGCACGCGTGCCACCAAATTTTGGTGGACTTGCTTGCAGCGATGTTGGTGGCGCTTGATGTGCTGCTTCACCCGCTTGATTGGCGGAGCCACCGCAAGCGGTGAGGAGAGTGAAGAGAGAAATCAACAATGCTAAGGTAGAGATGTGGCGCATATCTTTTTTCTTTTTTTGTTCAACTGATTAAATTATAGGACTTACGCAAAATTGCGCTGGCTAGGCGCGGAGCCGAAGACAGTACACCTGTACGGCGAGGCGAACGCAACAACGCCAGCGTCTGTTTTGCGTAAGTCCTCAACTATTTATTCCTGACGCACAAGGCATTATATTTGTCCATCTTAGATGAGTTCTGCCATTGAAATTGGCCGTTTCCATAGATCGAATAGGCGTTGGAAGGATTGCTTTCGACTTCCGAGATTGACCAAAAGAGATCGTTAATGGTGAATACCGGTTTGCTGGACAGTTGGAAAGCATCTCTTAATTCCTCAATGCGCGGCAGCCTCCAATCGCTATGGCCAGACAACTCTAAATTGTCGCAATAGCTGATGGCTTCTGACCAAGATACAGTCTTCCCATAAGCGACGGCTATATTTTGCCATTCCAAGGGTACGGTCGGATCATAGGGTGTATATGAGGTTTTATTTCCCTTTAGTTCTACGATACGCATCGATTCGCCATTGTTGAATTTTATATAGGTGTAGGCCAATGCTGAATCTTGATTGACGCGCGTCACATGCAGAGAACATGATTGATTTGGCGCGAGTGCGACACCCGAACACTGGTCTTGATTGACCTTGAATGCATCGGAATTTCGTCCGGAGATCCCCGTTGAAGAAACGGTCACCGTGTTCGTGGAGGTGTTCTGAACTGTGAGCGTTTTATCTAATTCGGTGCTGCTTTTAAAGCTCAGCATAGTCGACGGTTTGATTGCTAATCGTGGGACTTGAATATCGAGTCGAACTGATGAAAGTGAGCCCACTCCATCGATTGAAACGACCGAGACTTTGAAGTCACGATTAACATCAACATAGTTTTTTCCTAGGTTTAACATATTCTTCCCAAAGTCGAGTAGATCGCTGGTGCTTCCTTTTAAATCATCTGTTCTTACAACGATTTCGTACTCTTTGCCCATTTGAGTAAAACTGGCAGTGTCGTAGTCGCCCAATTTTTTTCGATACTCGATGTAGTAGTTGACCATGTCGCCTTTTTCGTTCAATCCTAGCGGAACGCTAATAAGCTTGGTACCGTTGGAACTAAGCTCTGATTGCTCAAGGGTATAGATTCCCGAAGTAGTCACGGTCTTGATTTGATCGCTATTAAACCATCCTGCTTTGGCGCGCCATACGCTTGAAAATAAAGGGCGATTAAGATCTGAGCCCATCGTATCGTAAGTCCCTGAATAGGCTAACTTTATAGCGCAGGTGTTCAAATAATCTAAATCGATCAGACTATTGGGCGGCGTTGTTTCGCAACGACTTTCTAAAGAGTGGCCAAAGCCAAAGGTATGTCCATATTCGTGAGCGATTCTTCCCGTCTCGACACATCCCATTCCATAACCGCCAAGCACGACGAGATAGCCGTTATATTCGCTCGCATTCCCGACAGTGACCTTATCTTGATACGCATAACACCCGGGGTGACCTTGAAAGCCATCTTTGACCATCAAAATTAAGCGTTTAATGGAGCGCAAATCAACCACTTTGCTGAGCGCCGAAATCGCGTCGTTATGGAGCTCATTATTTTTCAAATCGTTTTGATTAAAGTAGTATTCCGAATTTTTTGTTAGTGTTGTCCAATCAATGAAAGATGCGTCGATAGATACTCTGCCGTTGGAATTGACTTTCACGAACTGATTTAATGACAGTGGATTATTCACAATCATGTCTTTTACTTTTTCCAGGCTCACTGTGTGAGCGGAATTGTCAGGGAAATTGATCAGCGCGATCAGGGTTTTTTGATGATCGAGGCCAGGTGAATTGTCAGGGAGATTTGGCAGTTCGGTGAGATTGAATTGAGTATCTTTTACGCCGATCAAATCTTTGGCAGTGCTTGTTGTGGCGGGTGTAATCGCTGCCACAATCGCCATCGTTTTTGTGATCGATTCTTCCGGGGTGTTGTAGTTGATGCCTTGTTGAACAGCGAAGAAAGTGCCAACCGCGACTTTATTGTCCAGCAGTTGCGGCACCCAACCCCATTCAGCGTTGCCGGTAAAGCTGCGCGCGGAGACTAGCATAGTGCTGATCAGATTACCTTTGCTGCGGCCATTTTTAAGTTCGTTCGCCCAATACGTGACATCTGCATCGGGCGGTGCTTTGGCTCCCGAACGTCCTAAGACATTTTTGTAAATCACTCTCACAAAATCGGCGTCAGTCATTGTCGCGTCATAGCCCGTTTGCGCAGAATACAGCAAGGCGGCGGCATAAAAATTTTGCGAAATTTGATCGATACTCATGCCAGCTTTGAATTTGTCTATCCAATATTCCAAACCATCGGCGTCGGGCAGGCGATTAAAAAAAGCGATGTAGAGATCGATCAGCGCCCGCAAATCAACCGGCGCAATGGAATTGGCTTTGTCACCGATCTGCAAGTTGATGCGCATATTGTCAAATTGAATCTGACCCGTGCTGGCAACGGTGGTGCTGACGCCGTTTTTGTCGGTCACCTTAAATCCGGATGTGTCGCGCGTGATGGTGTAGTCATTCCGCACGCCTTTGAAGACTACGGGTGGGCTTAGATGGATGAGTGCGGGTGGTGCGTGTGGCGGTGTTGTTTGTGATGTATTGTTGGCGTTGTCGCCGCAGGCGGTGAGGCTTGCGATAAGTGTGAGGGTGAGGATACATCGGGTGAGTTTTATCACGGTGTTCTTCTTAGAATTGTGTTGTGGTGAGGCTGGATTTGCAAGCGATAAGACGTGCCCGAACTAGCAGGTAATTCAGGCACGTCGATTTTACATGAAGCGCCTTTACGCAGCGAGGCTACTCTTTTTCTCACGCAGCATTTTACGCAAAGTTTGAATTGCTTTTTCAGCGCGGGTAGTTGGAATCTCTCCGCTGCCACCCATGTATTGAACTAAATTTGGATCGCGTAGTACGACTTCGATGGAGGTTCCGCCAGAAGTGGTTAATTCGAAGATCTCTGCGGAATTGAGTTGTAGAAGTCCTGTTCCTTGAACTTGCACATTTTTACTCTTGGTCTTAGTAGAAACTGACACGATATCGCGGAAGTAGTATTCATCGGTGCCTTCGCTTAGTGCATTTCCCGTAATGCAATCGAGCGCACATTCGTAGGCGATGACTTGATTCTCGGTGAGATTGAGAACGCTAACCCCGACTGGAGTGAAGCGGAGAACGCCGTCTTTTCCTTTTTTAAACGCGACCTCGGCGTTCGAGATATCCCAGAAGCGTGGCCCCACGACCATCACTGGATCGCCTACGATTTCAGTGACATCTGTTCCGGTTTTGATGAGTGCTTTTTGGTTGAGCATCGCCAGATCTTCCTCCATCCACGCGTCCATTTGCGCATCACTTGGTTTCTTACTCCAATCTATCAAAGCCCAAATGCCGATCGCGATTGCAATGATACCGGCACCTTTGAGCGCGAGTAGCGGTATGCCGATGACAATCGCCCAAACGCCCCACTTTGGAAACGGTTTAAAGTATTTTTTTATCTGTGCACGCTTTTCCATTCTGATTCCCTTTCTGTGGTGTTTGATCCTACAGTTGTTGACGTCAGGATGACGTCAATTCATTGCAAAACGCTGTTGCATCGGCGTTTCATTCACGTTGATGAGTTTGAAGATTTGTTGCACCTCCAGACTATCGACATACTTTGTCATCGCGTTTTTGATGAGCTCTTCTGGTTCTGGCGAAGGAATGCGCATGCCATTAAGCGCGTAGTAATCGTGACGCAAAGCTGCGAGTAAGATCTCGTAGCGGCCATTGGCGGGGTCTAGTTCTGACGCGGTTTCGATGAGTTTCTCCGCTTCGCGAATAATCGACAAGGAGACGATGCGTGGGCGTTTCCCTTTAAGTGTAGTGATCGCGCGATAGTAGTAGCCCGCTGGTTCGAAAGGATGTGCATCGATCAGCCGATAGAGGTAACGGTCAGCCTGATCAAAGAGCGAAAGCTTGAGGTAGCAGATGCTCATCGCTAGCAGCGCGTCTTTGTCTTCCGGGCTGACTTTTAATGTATTCGTGTATTGGCTGATGTATTTTTGGATCGCTGGCTTTTCGAATTTTTCCAGATAAGAGACCGAGACGATGAGTATGCTCGATTGGCACTTGCGGCAGGTATTGGATGCAAGTGCGGCATGATCAAAACTCCAGCCACATTGGGAACAAGTTTGAGCAATTGCGTTCATGTTGGTTTCCTTGTTACGCCTGCCTGCTGGCATTCGTCAGAATAATGTTGGCTAATTGCTCGGCCCTTTGTTCAGCATCGTCGTTGCCGCCTGTTTTGATGAGTGATTCAAGCTCATCTAATAAATCAAGTAGTTCAGCGGAGAGTTGTTTATTCCGGCGCAAGCCTTCGGAGAAACGGATGCGTTCCGCGAGTTGTTGCAATACACCGGCAAGTTTCCATCTGTGAATCTGATTAAAGGCAAAAATTCTGTCGCAGGCGTACAGCATCAGTTCAATATTCGAACGCGCTTGTTCCGCGGCGAGATGTGAGTTGTTATGGGTGATATCGACGATACGCAAAATGACCATGAGGGCGAGACATAAGCCGGTTTCGGCGATGGTGATGGTGTAATAAATTTTTGAAGCTATGTTTTGAAAGTAGGGTAAGACGGTAAATAAAATGACCGTCATCGTGGCGATGAAGTTGTAAAAGACGATGGTCGTCACATAGGCAAAGCGTAAGGGAGTTGTGGCAGTTCCACTAGCGCTATTCAGAGAGTTGTAGGCAAGTGTGCCAAAGAAAAGTGCTTCCTGAAAACTGATGAACGCGAGCGTAAAAGTAAAGGTCTCGCCGCGATTGTGAGCCTCGCTTAGCTGATACATTAAGAATAAAGTGACAGCGATGATGATGCCACCAGAGTAGGTGAACACCCGCGCAGCTTGTTGTCCCGAATTGTTCATGACTATCTCATTTATCTGATGTTGAGAAAGGATCTTGCTGTCTTCATCTCAGACTCTGTCACCACACTCATTGCAGAATCTGGCGTTATGCCCAAGGCTTGCGCTACAACTCTTACACTTGACGAGTGCAAAGGAAAAACCGCATGTGACGCAAAATTTGGCAGTCGAAACGTTTTCTGCAAAACACTCGCGACAAATTTTTAAGGCTGCTCCTAAACTGCCCCCACACTCATTGCAAAATTTGGCACCGGGTTTGTAGATGGCATTACATTTCGCACAGCTAAGTTCTGTGGTGTGCACTGGCGCCATCGCCTGCCTTGCGATTTCTGCCGCTGGTTTGGCGACACCCAAGCCCAAGCTGATGCCGAGCGCTGCACCGATGAGACCATCTGCGCCACCTTCGCCGTCCGCACCGCTTTGCAAAACATCAAATTGGCGCTCGGTGCGATAGAAGTCTTGATTGCGGCGGAACGCATCGCCGATCAAGTCTAAACGAGCGGCCTCATCAATCATGGCGCGCAGGCGACCTACGCTTTCGTCTGCCGTATCAAAGTTAATACTCTCGATGGTGAAGTTGAGAAGTTCGATACCAAAGCTACGGTATTCGGTACGCAAAAGCTCGATCACGTGTTTGCACAACATGAGCACATGCGCTGGCAACTCTAAGGCGGTGATTCGCTTTTGCATCAGATAGTCACCCAGACTTTGTTGTACACACGTGAGAATCGGCGACGCCAATATCGTGCTGGCTGAGTGCCTGGAAAAAGCTTGCGACGAACTTCCGACAACATGTGTCAAAAATTCGCGGGCGTTTTGTATGCGTATTGCGTATTGACCGTAGCCGCGCAGAGGGATCGCAACTTTATAGCGCGGATCAGGCAGCAGTATCGGTGTTGTAGTGCCCCAGTCTTGCGAGAACGCGACGGTTTTATTGATGAAATAGACTTCGGCGCTAAACGGTGTTTTGCCGCCAAACGGTAAATTGATTAATTTTTGCAGCAAGGGCAAATTCGCGCTGGAAAGCGTATGGGTTCCGGGCTCGAATAGATCTAATGCCTGACCACCTTTGAGTAAGAGTGCCTGTTGCCCCTCGCTGACGATGAGTTGCGTTCCCGTTGTGAGCCCTTCAGCTGGCCATTTGTAGACCAATTCGTTGGGAGAGAACTCGTATTTAAGCCGGTCTATCAGTGCCATTCGTTTTGATTCCCTTTGCGATGGAATGTGTCGTGAATGTGCGGGATAACTTCCTTCTTCGTTGAGCGCGACGAGCACTTAATTGCGCCAAGCATAGTTTTGAACGACGAGTCGCAATGCGGGCACGAGCTCTGGGAAAAGCCTTTGATCGAGCAAGCATCGCAAAACATCTTTTTGCATTGGTCGCATCGCATAATGTTGGCGTTATTTCTTTCGTTATTGCAGGTAACGCAGCGGGTATAGAGAGCCATTTTTTTCTGCTTGTCGTCGGATTTGTTTTTATTAATTGAGTGCTTACATGACTTGCCATCTCAATTCTTGCCGCAGTATCCCAAACATTATTTCAAGCTGTCTTGTGTCAGTTGTGTCACTTCGCTAAATAACGACTCGGTTTGTGAATGTGTTTGCGACATCCTAGTCAAACGAATTTGTGTCTTTTATGCCAAAGTAATTGAAAATGCACTTGCAAAATGTCTGTTTGGCAATATAGTGTCGATACTTGATTTTCGGAAATATTTTTGTCAAATAAAGGGAGTCGCGTGGAACTGCGGATTAATCCAGTCAAAAATACGGTCGTCATCAATGGACGGTTAGTTACCGGGCGGGTGCGCTGGGAAGTGGCTTGTCTTGGTTTGCTGATCCGTGGCGACTACCGTGATCCGGCCCGTGCCTGCGGTGCCGCAAAATTGCAGAGTGAGTTGGCGATGCGGGGGCAGCGTAGTGTGTTGAACCGCAAGCAGTTAAGTCGACTCTGGGATAGTTTGCAGGGGATGTTCAAGGCGGTCGGGTGCGAGGCCGACTTTGTCGAACGTTTTGGTTTTGGTTTGCGTACCCGAACGGTGGGACCTTGGTGGTGGCGGGTGCTACCTGATGATGTGGTGCAGATCGATGAAAACGACGAGGATGCATCAGAATCGGTGCGCACTATTTTGCCGGGCTTAGCAATATCAGGCGACATGGGTCACTCGGTTCAATTGTGTCGTCAATTGTTGATCGTACACGGCACTTTGTTTGATGGTAATCATGCTGGTGCTTTACATCTGTTGGATGAATGCGAACTCTGGCGCGAGGCAACACCTGAATTACATGGATTGCGTTTATTGCGCAGTATGGAGGCGAGAATTTCTTCTCGTGATTTTGTTGGCGCGGAGCGCTCGCTAAAACAGCTTCGGGAATTGAACGAGGCATATCCACTCGCACAAATTTATTTGAGCAGCGCGTCCGCGATTTCTGAACAGCGAGTGCGCTATGCGATGTCGCCGATGGAATTGTATGGAAGTATCGCGCAGGCTTTGCATCCATCGATTTTACAGGCGCCAAGCCAATGCCGTTTAGAGATCGATAGCTTTAGCCGAAGCCGTGGATTTAGCCTGGCCGCTTTGTGTGAACGGCGATGGATAGATGAGTTTGTAGCGACCCAAGGGAGGGAAGTGGCATTGCAGCATTTGCGGTTGGGATGTGAGTATAGTTTTGCTGCGATATATGGATTTTTGGTGAATCTGCAATATGAGCATGTGCAATATGCCTGCGCTAATTTGGCTTACTTGTTACAGCGGGCTTATTTATTGGGTTTGCATACGGATTCGCATACGATCTTCTCTTGGTATTGCCTGGCGCAGGCCTGGCTCAATCGCTTTGAATTGCCCGACAATACGATTTGGGAATATATTTTTTTAGGTGATTTGTGGTTGTATAGCCCCGAAGTGCGGCCACAGTTTAGCCATTTGAGCGGGGGCGCAGAATGGGATGGCTTGCGCCCAGATCAACTGCATTTCTATCAGCGCTCGTGGCAGCGCGCCCAAGAACTCGCCGAGCCACGCCAGATGGTGCATGCCGCTTTAAATCTTTATCACTTCGCACGTCTTGCTACCTTGAATGATGAGATGGTGAATGCGCAGCTTCATCTGCAAACGCTCTTCGATTCGCATCCTCAGGTCAAGGAAATTTTATTGGCTGAGGGGTATGTCCTTCCCGATGAGAAGTAGCTGTGATCTGATCGCCTTTAGTGAAGTCAGTGATGAGGAAAAGCTAGTGGGCAAGGTAATTGATGTGCAGGATGTTAATCGTGATTGGTGGCTTGCTTCGCGAAGGCGACAGTTCGTCTGCCAAGAAGAATATGCAGACATATCAGGATAGGCAGACTACAACCAAGCAGCCAGTGAATCAGTGACCACCAGGGGCGACTTTCCTCACTGGCGAGATAGTAAAGGCCATAGCCCGTTAGCGCTAAGATAGATAACAGCGCCACCATGCTCCAACCGCTGACGCGATTTGCTCCCGCTTTGTGGGCGCGGCGCATATGCTGGAGTAATAAGCTGCCGACGATAAAACTAAAGGGAAAAACGATCGCCCCATGCAGCTGCATCGACCAGTGTTCAAGGGGAGACATGATGGTGCCAAAATCATTGACGCCGGTGAGGAAATAATGAGCCCAAAGCCATAGCAAGCCAGAGATCAGTAATAATCCAAGCAGCAAATAGAGGACACGACGGTGCCATCTTTCCAGACGAAAATTGAGTCTGGTAGCTGGCTTGAGTGAGGGGTGGTGCAGGCTGTGCTTTGGGCTATGTTTGACGGTTCTCATAGATATGCCGATGGGCGCTTGCTTTCAATGTTTGGAAGTAAGTCTCAGATTATAAAAGCTTCGGCATCAAAATAGGAGAAACAGGGGTGATTGAGGTTGCCGCTGGCGGCTAATACCTTGGTTAAAGCATCCGCATAGACACATTGTTTGGCAATGATGGAATAGCCTGCGCAGTTGACGATCGCACTGCCATTTATTCCATCGACCAGAGCGCTGACTTCCGTTGTTTCTACAACTTTTCGTGAAAAATAAGCGCCTGAACTTGCGAGAGCCGCATTGGTGAGTTTGATTTTTTGTTTCATGTTATTGGGTTGAAACGGATCGCGCAGCCAGACTTCGATGCTATCCCCAATGACGCGTAGATCGCCACCTGCATTGACGTAGGCTGAGTGTATTTCCAAGCGTTCTAAAGCCGAAATCGCCTGATCGACCGCGTACCCTTTCGCTATACCGCCCAAATCTATCCAGCCATGAGACAGCTTCTCCACCGTATCTTCGGCAACGATACGATAAAGCAGATGTTGTGCTTGGAACGAGGGGATAACACCGTCGTTTTCATTGGGCAGTAATCCCCACTGTGCCAAACGTGATGCGGCGGCGACGTTGAATAATCCAGCCGAATGCTGGTGCACTTGCTGGGCACAGGCTAACACCGAGATAGTGCGGGGATCCAACGTCAGTGCGCTACCTGAGGCAGCGCGATTGAACCGTCCGACATCGCTGTCTGGATGATGGAAACTCATCAGCGCATTGACGTCGTGGATGGCAGCAAATGCCTTTGAGAAGGCGGCTTGCAATTGTGTCGGTGTTAATTCATCGTTGATCGCAATTTCAACCAGACAACCCAACGACACTTGCGCACGGCGGTTCATTTTTTGAGTGCAATTTGTGCGATGGCCGAGATACGTCGCACGCCGTCTGTAATATGGGTACACGATAAAGTCGCGCCACTGATATTGGCGATCCCCTGACCAACACCCAGACCACCTGCGGCGGTTTTGCCAACAAACTGTTTGCGCCAATTGGCATTGCGAATTTCAAAACCGTGGCTTTCGCGATACGCCAAAATCTCAATTTGCTTGATGCTCGCATCGTTTTGAAACGCAACGGCATAGGAGATGAGTTCAAACTTGCCGATGACTTCGTCAAAAACAATCGTGCCCAGCAATTGCTCAGCTTTGTAGGCGTGAACGATGCGCCAGGCGACAGATCGCGCGGGGATGCCTGCCAAAGTAGCGACTTGTTGCATCTGCTCTAGAGTGAGCTGTAAAGTCTGCGCTTTGAAACTCGTTGCATCAGGAAACATGACTGCTTGCGCTTGTTCCTGGCTAAGATACTGCGTCGCAAAAGCAGTGTTTGCGACGCAGGCACCCAGTACGATACTCGTGAGCGGAAGATAGCGCATCAGAACGCGTAGCCAACGCCGAGGTTGTAACGATCACGGCTGCTATCTTGTTTGAACTTTTGGTAATCGGCTTTCAAGACGACGCCTTCGCCGATTTTGAAATTGGCACCAAAGGTTGTCACTTTTTCGTCGCTGCCTGGTGTCGCCGCTAAGCCTTGTGGCATCGCCGTGTAGCTCTTGGCGGTGTTGAATTGCTCATAGCGGACGAATGGGCTGAGGGTATAACTATTGGTTTTCCATAATTGGTACGCAGCTTGTAAATACCAGCCCGAGAATGTAGAAGGTACCGGCGCTGCTTGACCAGCGAATGTGAGATTGAGTGCATCGATATTGCTGATACTGCCACGGGCAATTAGTGCCGATAAATCCCAGTTATCCGGCGTGTAGCGCACATGCGCGTCGATCAGCGTGATCTTTGCATTATTCGCGGCAAAGTCTGCCGTTCCATGGCCTGCTTTTCCAGAGAAAATGGAGCCGCCCACCAGCAGGCCAGGTTGGCCGCGCCAGTTGATTGCAGCATGCATACTCAGGTCCTTGGATTTTGCGAGTTGACCTTCTTGATGAATACTGCGCAATGGCGATTCCAAACCTTCTGTTTCTTTCGCGTCCCATTTGCTTAGGTCAAATCCAGTGCTGATGCCAGCGTCCCAGCTAATGCCATTGTCGTAATTGGCGGTGACGCTAAAGCCAGCTTCGCGCCATGTGGTGGGGATAATCGCAGTTTCGATGAAATTGCGGTGTACGCCATAATAGGCAGTCGGTTCGTGCGCTGTATTAAGGAAGCCCATCGGTATCAGAAAGAGTCCAGCCTTGACCGCATATCCGGGTGCAAATTCGTGTTCCACATAAAGTTGTTCGACCTCAGCTTCGCCTTTATCGTCGGCCGATGTCACCGCATGTTCCCATTCAAACTCGCCCACCATCTTGGTCTTTTCGTCAAAGCGATGATGAACACCAATCACGGCGCGCGCCACATCAGCTTGCGCTTGATTGTGGGCAGCTTTGGGTTGAGTGTAATTGATTTCGCCGTAGCTGCTGATGATGGTTTGGGCTTGAGACTTATTGGATTCATTTGCCGCAATGTTCGCAGTGGTCGTCGGTGTGGACAGTTGCGCTGCCAGAGCGACTTGTTTTTCTTCGACTTGCTCGGTTTTCTTTTTGCTGGCAGCTAACTGCGCTTTGATCGATTCTAATTCGGCCGCGAGTTTTTCAATTTTTTGTAGCAGTGCTGCGTCATCAGCGTGGGCTGGCGTGGCGACGGCGAAGCTTGTAATAAAAGCGGTGCACAGTGCGAGTGCTAAAGGAGTTTTTTTCATAGGAATCTCGTTTAAAGGTAAGTTTTGAGTTGTGAATTTAGTTTATTTGGCGCGGTAACCATCGTTAAGCGTGCCAAGGAATTGGATGACATCTTCAATTTCCTCTTTGCTGAGTGCCGCGCTCATACCGCGTTTGCGGTTATAGGGGACTTCTTTAGTATTCACGTTGCTCGCATAAGCAGATGGCAAGTCGTTAAATTGAAGCACCTGTCCATTGGCGGCGATTGGGTACCATTCTTCAGGATTGGTATCGCGTCGCACATAAAAACCTAACACATCGCGCAAATTGTCAAAGCGCCCGTTGTGAAAGAAAACTTTGCGCGTCGCGACGTTACGTAGTGTCGGCACTTTAAATTTACCGCACAAATCAACGCGATCACTAAGATCGAGCCGGTCCGGTCCGCACAGGCCAAGGTCGAAATAGTTGGCATCAAGAGTCGCAGGAATCGCGTAATTCCTGGGCACACCAAGATTGTCGAAGGTTAAGTCAGTAAATAATGGTGAGCTACCATCTTTAGCTTTGCTGCTGGTGTGGCATGCCGCGCAATTGCCTTTCTGGGGATTATTGAACAAGGCAAGACCACGCATTTCAGCATCGCTTAAGCTTATTTTTCCAGCCAAAAACTGGTCATATTTTGAATCGTAAGGGTGAAATTCAGGGTCCTCCAATTGGTATTGTTGCAGGCTAAAGAGCACGCGATCAAACGCATCTTCTGCATTGCTGAAGATGTTAGTGCCATAGACTGCGCGAAAAGCGGATGCATATGGGCGGCTCAGCAGCTTGGTGATTACCTCGGCCTTATCTTTGTTGGCCATTTCGTGAGGCGCCAGGAATGGTCTGGCGGCCTGGATGGATAAAGTGTCGGCGCGGCCATCGTGAGTAAAGCCGCCAGTGGGAGTGCCTTCTTTTGAGAAGTAAAAAGCCGGTGTGAGATTGAGATAGCGCAGAGATGGCACGGCACGGAAACCTGCGACATCAAGTCGCGCACCACCGAACTGCACCGCCAGAGTATTGGTCTGAGCGTGGGCATGGTCGGGATTGTGGCAACTGGCGCATGACATTTTTCCAGAGGCCGACAAATTCTGATCCTTAAAGATTTGCTCCCCTAGCGCTGCTTGCGGACTGAGCGTGCTATTGCTGGCATCATCTGCCCGATCGCTGCTGTTGTTCGAGCCACCGCAAGCGCTTAATAAGCTCAAGAGTAAGATGAAGATGACGGGTTTGTACTTGCTGGTCACTGAAAGAGCTAGTTTCATAAATTTATTTTGATGTTAATGCGAATCATTCTCATTTTAATGTATTTACCGACAAAGCAGCAAGCGGTTTGAAATTCAAACCAGCTCCAACGGTAGTTTCTTTGCCCTTTTTTGATGTGGATCAACTATGCATTTGACGCATAGTTTTATGCAAACAAAGCATTGGAGAGGGTGATACCACTTGTCTTAAGATGCGCTGCCTTTGATGAGATCCACCCTGTCCACAGCGAAATTGCGATGGGAAAAACAAACATGGATACGCAGCGGCAGATTCACCACCATGAAAAATCCAGGGCGAAGGCTGCGCACATCAAGATGCCTGCCTCGTTCTCAAACGAAAAGAAGCGAGACTTACCATGTCTAGTAATCACCAAATCCCGTCCTACCTTACCCCGCATGCGACCGGCCCATGGAATGTATATCTTGAGCAAATCGATCGTGTCACGCCTTATCTGGGCAACTTGTCACGTTGGGTTGAAACTTTAAAGCGCCCTAAGCGTATCCTCATCGTTGACGTACCTATCGAGCGCGACGACGGCACGATTGCCCACTTTGAAGGCTATCGCGTACAGCACAATACTTCCCGCGGCCCAGGTAAGGGCGGCGTGCGTTTTCACCAAGACGTAACCTTGTCTGAAGTGATGGCATTGTCGGCTTGGATGACCATCAAAAACTCTGCAGTCAATGTCCCATACGGCGGCGCAAAAGGCGGCATCCGTGTTGATCCTAAAACTTTGTCACGCGGCGAATTGATGCGCATGACACGCCGTTATACCTCCGAAATCGGCATCATCATCGGACCAGACAAAGACATCCCAGCACCAGACGTCAACACGAACGAACAGACGATGGCATGGATGATGGACACCTATTCTATGAACGAAGCAAAGCGCGGCTTAGCGATCGCAGGTGCTAAAGTTGCGGTGCAAGGTTTTGGCAACGTCGGCGGCATCGCTGCGCGTTTGTTCGCAGAAGCGGGTTCCAAAGTCGTGGCAGTGCAAGACCATGGCGGTACGATCTTCCATTCCAATGGTTTGGATGTGCCTAAGTTGTTGGATCACGTCGCACAACACGGCAGTGTCGCTGGTTTTGAGGGCATAGAGGCGGTGTTGCCGAACAATGAATTCTGGTCAGTCAATTGCGACATCATGATCCCAGCCGCATTAGAACAGCAAATCACGTCCGTCAATGCAAACGACATCAAAGCTAAGATTATCCTCGAAGGCGCAAACGGCCCAACCACACCAGAAGCCGACGACATTTTGCGCGACCGCGGCGTTTTAGTGGTACCAGACGTGATCGCCAACGCAGGCGGCGTGACAGTGTCCTACTTTGAGTGGGTACAAGATTTCTCCAGCTATTTCTGGACCGAAGACGAAATCAATAACCGCTTAACTCGCATCATGAAAGAAGCCTTCACATCAGTATGGCAAGTCACCGAAGACAAGAACGTATCTTTGCGTACAGCCGCTTTCATCATCGCCTGCACCCGTGTATTGCAAGCGCGTGAAGTGCGTGGTTTGTATCCATAAGCACGCATAGAAACCAAAGTTTTGACGAACGGCTCATCCATTGCGGATGAGCCGTTTTGTTATGTGCGTCCAGCGTTGGAACGCAAAACCGTTATGTGTCCAGAAAATGACCGACGCGTCAGATTCCACCGCCAATTTGCTGGTGTCTAGAACGATCAACTTGACGTATAGTTGTAGACGCGGGCAGGATTTAATCCTATCGATCTTATCGGGAGTTCATTGTGCGAACAACTCAGCAATTTAGTATCACCCTACCCAATGAGATGGCAGACATCATCAAAACTAAAGTCGCGGCAGGCGAGTATGCCACCGAGAGCGAAGTCATTCGTGACGGCCTGCGCGCCCTGATCGCTCGTGACCGTGCTGTAGATAATTGGCTCATGCGGGAAGTGGGGCCAGCATACGACGCGCTGAAGGCAAACCCGACACGGGCAGTAACGCTTGATCAGTTGCGGGCCTCCCTAGCGGCTGAACACAAGAAGGCCAAAACAACAGCGTGATGCAGTACACCGTCATTTTTACGCCTGAAGCGCAGGAACAATTGCTTTCTCTCTATCGCTTATCGCAACACCAGCGCAGCGGCAGCGTCGCCAGAAACTGCGGAACGCTATACTAGTTCGATTGTTGCCTATTGCGAAAGTTTGCAGGATTTTCCACTTCGCGGTACGCGCCGTGACGACGTGCGTCCTAGCCTACGCATTACCAACTATAAGAAACGTGCGGTGATCGCCTTTGCGGTAGAAGCGGAGCAAGTATCGATCATCGGAATTTTTTACGGTGGGCAGGACTACGAGACGGTTTTGCATTTCGACTTGGACGACTAAGCTGCCGACTGGATGGGGCCAAGTGATGTGATTTCAGGCATGGAAAAAATGCCCACTTCTTTCGAGTAACATCGATTTCAGAACCGCCTCTTGACGTGGAAATCAGACATCGCTGCTGTTAATGTTTATTTGATGAAATCCAACCGAAATTGTCCATGACTCTATCTAAACTGGCAGGGGTGAATTTTCAGTTTCGTGATCTTCGAGCTAAGGCTGCGACCGATACACAGGACTTAGCGCACGCGCAAAAATTGCTTGGGCATAAAAATAGAGCCACCACCGAAATATATACAAGAGATCGGATTGGTGATTTGGTAAAGCCACTGAAGCGTGGGAAATCTTCAAGTGTCATCGAAAAAAATTCGCTATTTGCGAAAAAAATTTGACATTTGAGAAAATGGGCATTACTATTTGCTTGCGGTGGAGATTTATCTTGCTGTTGTTAGAGTTTAACTCTGTGGAGGTTCGCCTCTAATTACTCCCTTGGCATTCCGGTCGAACAACGTAACCACTACGACGTTCAATATGCAAAGGTTAGTCTGATTCTGTCGAGAAACAGAATCAGTTGATATACACAGGGGGACAAAGCGCACTCAACTCCATACTTGGCACCTTAGTTATGAGCGAGACGCATGGGAATTTCTCATTGGAGGAATTCCGACATGTGATAACTTAGGAGGCAATATGCCTAGTAAAAAAACCGTAGAGTTGCGCCCGTCCAAGAGTAAGCGTAGTCGTACACTTTCATTTTTGAAGACATTGCTATTTTTTGTTGGCCTTTTAAATAAGTTGTTTAATGGGATTAATAAACTGTGGGAATGGATTGTAAAAATGGCCGATTATCTTGGCTCTTAGGCTTACCCCGTGATTATTGATATTTTAGGAAAACTGTCATGTTGAACGAAGCACTGCGCCTTATTCGTGCGTATCATGATATCTCCCAGACTCAGCTTTCTACTAGGCTTGAAATTTCGAATTCTTATTTGTCGGAAATAGAGTCAGGAAAAAAACAACCCTCAATTGAATTATTGAAAAAGTACAGTGAGTGTTTTGACGTTCCTGTGTCTTCGCTGCTTTTTTTCTCCGAAAATCTAGATAAGGAGAAAGTTACAGATAGTGTTCGACGCGGTGCTGCGAAGAAAATTATTGACGTATTAAAGTGGGTTGAGCAAAAAAATGCAAAAAAGTTTGCCGAATCCTCCCCCAACTAAGAAAATTAAACGTACTTATTCTATCGATCAATCAGCGTTATATAAGATTGCATCGATGAAGCGCTTGGCAAGTCTTATCGGCCTTCCTCGTGGAAAACTTTTGCGTATTGCTGGCGGTGCCCACAAGTACAAAACATTTGTTCTTCCTGAAGAAAAGTGCCCGTTCACCGGGAAAGTCCGGAAATCAAGAAAGGTTGAGGAGCCAATAAATGAATTGCGTTATATCCACGAACGTATTCATGCTCTCCTGTGCAAAGTAGATCATCCAGAATATGCACATGGCGCAGTGAAGGGGCGCTCCTATCGCTCTAATGCTCTTGCGCATGTAGAGTCGCAGTCGTTGGCAACTTTTGATATGCGTGAATTTTATCCGTCGACGTCGGAGTCTCGTGTGTACACATTTTGGGTTGAGCAAATGTGTTGCGCCCCTGATTTGGCGAATGTGTTAGCCAAATTGATTTGTTATAAAGGTCGACTGGCGACAGGTAGCCCCGTGAGCCCATTGGTCTCGCTGTATGCAAACAAGCCTATGTTTGATGAGCTTAGTCGAATCGCTTTAAGCAGAAACTTGAAATTCACCTGCTATATCGATGACATTACATTCTCTGGACAAAATTTGCCCAGGAATTTTGAGCAATGGATTGCTTCGATTGTCGGTCGTTATGGCCACGCTCTATCGGAGAAAAAAACTAGATTTTTTAGGTCTGAACAGGCAAAGCATATTACCGGCGCAATTATTAAAGATGGATTGGTTACAGCACCTCATTCTCGCTTTCAAAAAATGAGGCTCATAGGCTCTGCCTTGCGACAAGTTAAGGATTTTAATTTAAGAAAATCGCTTTTGCGTCGGCAGGCTGGTTTAATCGCAGAGATTGCATACTTGGATAAGAGCTTTTCTGCAATGGCAGAATCCGCGAATCAACAATTTCGCGATTTGCGGGTCAAAGCAGCGACAGATATCGTTGATTAGGTAAACGGTCAATAGCACTTAAATTATTTTGGTCTTCTAGGTGGTGGTGGTGGTGGTTTTGGTGGCGCATGCTTTCGATTTTGTGTGTCCGGGATATTAGTTGCCATCTTGTTCTCCTTGAGTTGTCGTCTCGCTTAAGCGGCTATTTGGGTCAGCTTGACATTTATTCCGAAGGTTCTTCGTTAGAAAGATATCATGCGGCACCCTTTTCATTTCCTCAGAATATTGCTTTCTTAAATTTAGAAGTTTTTTCTCATATTCTGCGATAGGGAACTCTGGATTTATTCGCATTTGAATTCTAAAGTTTTCGAATTCGATTCTCAAACTGGAAAAAGCATTGCATGAGATTGGGTGCTCTCTAAGTTTTTCAGTTA
>JACQDW010000211.1 GCA_016200845.1 Burkholderiales bacterium
ACCAGTGGGCGCGTCTTTGCTCATTCGCATGCATGAAATCAGCGATTTAAGTATTCGTGATCTGCGCGCTTTGATGGGTGATCGTCGCGAGAAGTTCCGTATCGGCGACCAAGTCATCCGCGTCGACTAAGCCTCCGACAAAAGAATATGAAATAGGATTAAATCAGCAATTGATTTAATCCTATTGTTGTTTCTGGGTTGCGAAAAGATTGGTGAAAAGTCAATTGACCTTTTAAGTAGGGAATACTTTAAAGTTCGATGGGCTGGCTATCAGCTGAGTTTGATCGTCGTTTTTCAGCGCCTGATCTGGCTTGACACTGGCTTTACTTCTCCATCGCATTTCACTGCGCATTATCTGTGCGGTTGAAGGCTTTTTGCCTAGTTTTTGCATTGCTCAATGCGCCTCATTGTGAGCGAACTTGCGTGTCTAGCCACGTCGTTTTGCCAACCTATGGCAAGGGCGGTGGATTAGTGTGCCCGAATCATGCGTTAACTCATTTTTCTTGAGTTAAATTTCTCCTTATCTTCAGCCTCTCGTTATTTCATCTCTAGCCTTCCCCTGCTATTTCGCTATTTCAGCGTGACTTCATCTTGTTGGGGGCGTGAACTGCTCTTAATCTGCTTCGATATTCGGTTAATTTCTTGATTTTTTCAAGAAATTATTAATATTGAAATTGCATGCTTCCCGCGTGGAAATATTGTGCTATGATGAAAATCATCATGAGTGAACTTTCCTAGGTCTTTGTTCGAATAGCATCCTCGATGGAGGTAATATGTCTATACAGGTGACTGGTGCTTCGCGACTGGGCAGCGATAGCAAAATGCGTCTCTATCCAACTAAGGTGATCAATGTTATTGGCGGGCCAGGTTGTGATAAGTCTCTCTTTTCGTCAGCAATAATTCTGAATTTAAATTTGCGGCACAAATCGGTTGAGCAAATTCCCGACTATGCGAAGTCACTTGTGTGGCAGCGTGATTTTGAGGCGCTTAAAAATCAATATCGGGTCGCACATCAACAGTTTGAAATGTTGGATTTGTTAGATGGCCAAGTGCAGTATTTGGTGACCGAATGTGCGTTGCCACAAATCCTGTATTACAACGAGACCTATAAAGAGAATATTTGTGACCGCGCAAAAACGCGTGAACATATTTTGGAGTGGTATCGCCATCACGACAATATCAATATTTTGGTTGAACGCGGCGAGAAAAAATATGTGCAAACGGGGCGGCTGCAAAATGAGCAGGATGCACTCGCGATTGATCGCGCTTTGCGTGAATTACTAGAGCGTGAAAATTTGCCGTTTGTATCGATGGCACCGGATTTGGCGGTGATCAATGCGTTTGCGCGAGGATTAAATTGAGGCGTCGTTCCGACATTTTCTTCAACAAACAGCCGAGGCTAAAGACTCGGCTTTTAATTTCAAATTGGTCGGGGCGAGAGGATTCGAACCTCCGACCCCATGCACCCCATGCATGTACGCTACCAGGCTGCGCTACGCCCCGACTCTGAGGGGGCGATTATAGGGCATTCGCTGTTTTTTTTCCATGAAAAAATTCAGTTTTACTTTTTTTTGATTTGTTTTCGATTCGTTTAAAAAATATCCCTACTGCTTTTCGGGGAATGCATTGTCAGAACACTTTAAAAGCGGTGACAATGGAGGTCTTGGGGGATGCTGAGCCAGCGTCTTGCTACCGAATCAAAGTTTTCGTACTTCGAAAACTACATTTTAAGAGAGTCTTATGTCGATCAAAATTAGTCAAAATTTCGACGCCGGTGCGATTGAAGTTGTGAGTGTCAGTGATGTAGAAAATATCGAGCTCAAATTACGTAAAGATTCCAATGCAGATTTTATGCAGTGGTTTTATTTCCGTTTGCAAGGTGCGCGCGATCAGGAAGCGACCATACGGATTATTAATGCGTCTGAGGCGACTTATGCTGATGGGTGGGATGGTTATCGTGCGGTCGCGAGCTACGATCGCGAGAATTGGTTTCGTGTTGAAACCGAGTTTGATGGCAAGGTGATGAGCATCAAGCATACGCCCGAAACCGATAGCGTGTATTACGCCTATTTCGAGCCATATAGCTGGGAGCGTCATTTGGCGTTATTGGGTAGCGTTGCTCAGTCTGAGCAGGTGCGTGTCGAAGACTTAGGAAATACAGTAGATGGGCGTGATTTGAACCTGGTCGTTGTAGGTAATCCTGACGCTGCCAAGAAAATCTGGATTATCGCTCGTCAGCATCCGGGGGAGTCGATGGCGGAGTGGTTAGTGGAAGGAACTTTGAATGCCTTGCTTGATCCGGCAAATCCAATAGCACGTGCGATTTTAGACAGGGCTGCGGTGTATGTCGTACCGAATATGAATCCGGATGGATCGGTGCGCGGTAATTTGCGTACCAATGCTGCGGGCGCTAATTTGAATCGCGAATGGATGACGCCTTCCTTGGAAACGAGTCCTGAAGTGTATTACGTGAAAAAGAAAATCGAAGAAGTCGGCTGCGATCTTTTCCTCGATATTCATGGCGATGAAGGCTTGCCCTATGTTTTTGTCGCGGGCAGTGAAATGCTGGAAGGTTTTAGCGATCAGCAAATGCGCGAGCAGACCGCATTTGTCGAAAGTTTTTGTGCCGCCAGCCCTGATTTTCAAACCAAGTTTGGCTATGAGGCGAGTAAATACAATGAGGACTTGCTCAAGCTTGCGTCAAAATATATAGGCCATACTTATAAGTGTGTGTCGCTGACTTTGGAGTTGCCATTCAAAGACAATGCCAATATGCCTGATTTGGAAGTGGGTTGGGATGGCATGCGCAGTATGAAGTTAGGTGAAGCGATGTTGCAGCCTATGCTAACTGCATTGAAGAACTAAACTGTATGGGCGTAGAAATCGAGCGCAAATTTCTTGTGATTGGCGAGGAGTGGAAAACTCTGGCGCGTCCGGTTCTGATGCGCCAGGCCTATCTAAGCTCTTCGCCAGAACGTGTGGTGCGAGTGCGTATTGAGGGGGAGCTTGCTTACTTGACGATCAAAAGTGCGAATCAGGGGATTTCGCGCTCGGAATGGGAGTACGCTATTCCTGTCAACGACGCGCAAGAAATGCTGGCGAGCGTATGTGAGCAGCCGATAATCGAGAAACTTCGTTATCGGATTTCCTATGGCGATCACTTGTGGGAGCTTGACGAATTTTTAGGTGAAAACGCAGATTTATGCATCGCCGAGATTGAATTGAGTTCTGAGCAGGAAGCGTTTCTTCGCCCCGCTTGGTTGGGTTCTGAAGTGAGTCATGATCATCGCTATGCAAATGCGCGATTATTTAAACACCCTTATTCTCGCTGGTGAAAAGTAGATAGAACGAACCAAAACGGCACGAGATCTTTCGTGCCGTTTTTTTTGAGGATTTTAGAATTGCTAAATTTGTCGGTTTTGTGCGACTTCCTCAAAAAGAACTTTTCAAACAAGTGTAAAGGCATATACTTGATTCCAATCAACACTTCTTTTCCGCAAACCTCATCTTTATCTGCGCAGGGCAGACTTGTGAGTTGCGTCTTTATTAAATAAATATTGCGTCGCGAGTCATTTGGTTTTTGAGCGAAAGTTTGCAAATGTATTTGCATTGAATTTCTATCAAACAGACGGTACGAAGGAGGCTGTATGCTGCAAAATTTATCAATCAAGGGTAGTTTAATCTTTGTGATTACTTTGCTGAGTGTGTTGCTGACCTTGGTAGGGGTGACTGGGCAATATGGTCTGAACTCCGTGAATGCGTCACTAAAGACCGTGTACGACGATAGATTGATAGCGATGGGGCAGCTCGATCAAGTGATTCGATATATCAACGAAAATCAATTTATTGTCGCGCGAGCAATCAGTGAGGATCCCGCAAAGATCGATGATGAAATTGCGCGCATAGAAAAAAATCGCGGCGAAGCAAATAAGATTTGGGATGCCTATATGGCGACCTATCTGACCGATGAAGAAAAAAAATTGGCCAGCGATTTTGCAGAAGCCAGGAAATTATTCTTGGCCGATGGCTTGAATCCAGCGTTGGCTGCACTAAAAACCCGTGATATTCCGGCCGCGACTGCCATCCTGCACGGCAAGATGGCACAGCGATATGCCAAGATCGTCGAAGTATTAAATCTGCTCCTGGATTTACAATTAAATGTGGGGAAGGCTGAGTTCGAAAAGTCGCAGAGTTTTTATTCGGGATTTAAAATATTTTCCATTTCGACGATCATACTGGGAATCTTGATGGCAGGACTGATCGGATTTTGGCTCGTCAAAAATATTTCAACGCCGCTTAATTATGCAGTCGATATCGCGCAAGCGATTGCTCTTGGTGATTTACGTCAGCGTATCGATGTTGAATCAGAAAATGAGACGGGGCAACTTCTAAAAGCTTTGCGGGATATGAACGGCAGTTTAATCAATACCGTGACGCAAGTGCGGCGCGGTACTGACACCATTGCGGTGGCATCAGAAGAAATCGCCAGAGGAAACCTTGATCTTTCCTCACGTACAGAAGAACAAGCATCAAGTCTCGAAGAAACAGCCTCTGCGATGGAAGAATTAACTTCAACGGTGAAACAAAATGCCGACAACGCCAGTCAGGCAAATCAACTCGTTTTGCAGGCCTCCGATTATGCGACAAAAGGCGGCAATGTCGTCGATCAAGTAGTGCACACCATGGGCTCGATCAAAGATAGCTCGCGCAAAATTGTCGACATTATTGGCGTCATTGATGGCATCGCATTTCAGACCAATATTTTGGCATTGAATGCCGCCGTAGAAGCAGCCAGAGCTGGTGAGCAGGGTCGTGGATTTGCAGTGGTGGCCAGTGAAGTGCGCAACCTTGCACAGCGATCAGCTGGCGCTGCGAAAGAAATTAAGAGCCTGATTAGCGACTCCGTTGAAAAGGTCGATGCTGGTGGCAAGCTGGTCGATGAAGCAGGCGTGACGATGGGACACATCGTCACCTCGGTCAAGCAGGTTGCCGATATCATGTCTGAGATTGCCGCGGCCAGTCATGAGCAAAGCGATGGCATCGAACAAGTTAATCAGGCGGTGGTACAGATGGATCAAACAACGCAACAAAATGCGGCGCTAGTCGAAGAAGCCGCCGCTGCAGCAGCTAGCATGCAAGAGCAGGCATCACAATTAGCGCAGACCGTGAGCGTGTTCCGCCTCGCTTAAGGGCACGCTGTTTTTCGGCCAATGCACTTATCGACGGTGGCCAACTGGAAGCTGAAATGGAAGAGTCAGCATCTGTTGCCACCGCTTTATTCCTTTATAAGTCGTGATTAGTATCAAGAGAAATATGCCGGTCATGCTGACGTAGAGTAGCTCATCTTCGCCCCACTTTATGCTAAAGCACGCTGCGATAATGAGTGTCGCAATGCCGACAACCCTGAGTCCATTTTTCGGATCAGTATTCAATTTGCTGTAGTCTCGCAAGACGTAAGCGAAGAACAGAGGGCTGAGCGCCCATGCTAACACCCAACTACTATATCCCGTGAGCCCCATGCCTTGACCCGCAATCAGAAGCAGGCTGACGCATAAGCTGGACATCAACCAATTTTGCACAAAGCGGCGTAATAACAGATTTCTTAACAGCTGATTGCGATCTTGAGGGGCAATCGGCGTCAGGCAAAGTAGTGCCTGCTCTCGTCTGGTTCTATGGAGTTGTGCCAGGCAAGATAAGGCGAAAGTGGTGCTGGCAGCGAGCGGAATCAGTAAAAGAAGAAATCCAAGAAAGAATTCACCATCATGTTTATTGTCGCCAAAAGCAAGTAAGACGCTATAAATCAATATCAGCCCGGCCATGAGAATATCTACACCCCAGTGCATGCCTGGGCCTAGCCCTATGCTCATGAGTTGCTGTGGAGAGTGTGACGGGTTGCGAATGACCGCGTTTAAATCTCGTCGATAAAAGAACGTGAAGATTGCCTGAAGTCGGTCAAATTTTTGCCAAGTCGCATTGGCTTCGTCGTTGGGTGTTGCTTGTTGCAATAAGTGTCCCAAGGACTTAAAAATTTTAATATGCCGGTCGCCACCACGTGGAAAACTGCTCTGCAAACAAATCCATGCATAGCTGATTGCCGCACTCATTTCCGCTAAGGACAGGAACAGATTCGCTTCATGTTCTAGTGCAAATGGAATCCACCATTTAATACTGCTGAAGATCGTGAAAAATAGCACGTAGTAATAGACGTTGTAAGCCCAGAATACTGCCAGCGTTGCGACGCTTAGCGCAAAAAAAAGGGGGAAATGACCGAGTAATAATCCCGATGTGGCGGAGAAAATCAGGGAAATTGCGAGGCAAAGTAGCATTGCGAGGCGCTGAATTTTTTCATGAATATGCGGCACGGTGCAAGAATTGGCGGGGCTGTTTTGCAATAAAAAACCTATGCAAAATACCAGCCAATA
>JACQDW010000019.1 GCA_016200845.1 Burkholderiales bacterium
ATTAACGTGAACCAAGGTGAAGGCAGGTCGGCGTTTTTTTCAGCGATGATAGCCCAGACCAGGCGCAATAAAGCGATGCCGATCAGGCGTGGCAAAAGCGCCATGCCCCAAGACTTGAGTTGAGCTTGTATCGGGTCTTGCAAATCCCGCACACGTCGACGCCTGGGCGAAGCCTCTGGATAAGAATAAGCCGGTGTCGCGCTCGTTGTGGACGGCGGGGGCGAAGTCGGATGGCTGGGGACTTGCTGCGCATCGATGGGGATGCAAGCGTCCATGCTAATTGCTGTCATGATGTGACCTCAGTTGAGAGTTAAGTGGAGAGCGGGGCTTTGATTTTGAACGACGCTGCATAGGCGGCAGGGTTTTTGCCATCCCATATCGAGCCGTCCATCAGTTTGCTCTTACGCATGGGGTCTTTAGGAACGCTCACTTGCGCCATCGCTGCCGCATCTTTGTAAATGTCGATACGATTGATGGACTTGGCGACCGCTAGATAATCGGGATCGGTCTTGAGCAGACCCCAGCGTTTGTGTTGGGTGAGGAACCACATGCCATCCGACAGATAGGGAAAATTCACCGCGCCATCATTGAAAAACTTCATGCAATGAGGATCGTCCCACGTCTTGCCCAAGCCGTTTTGATAGCGACCCATAATCCGTTGATTGATGACGTCAACCGACGTGTTGACATAGGATTTTTCAGCGATGATTTCTGCCATTTTTTGTTTATTCATCAGCGACGCATCGATCCAGCGACTCGCATCCAAAATCGCAGCGACAACAGCACGCGCTGTGTTCGGATATTTTTCAGCGAATTCAGCAGAGCTGCCCAAGACTTTCTCCGGGTGGTCGCGCCAGATATCTTGCGTGGTGGCAGCGGTGATGCCGACGCCATCGGCAATCGCTTTATGATTCCAAGGCTCACCGACGCAATAGCCATCCATATTATCGATACGCATATTGGCGACCATCTGTGGCGGCGGAACGGTAATTACCTTCGCATCTTGCAGTGGATTGATTCCATGCGCGGCGAGCCAGTAATACATCCACATCGCATGGGTTCCGGTGGGAAAGGTCTGTGCAAATACATAGTCTCGCTTTTCGCGTGCCATTAGTTTTGCCAGACCAGGGCCATCGACCGCGCCGCTGTTGGCCAATTTTTTTGAAAGCGTGATTGCCTGCCCATTATTATTGAGAGTCATCAGCACATTCATGTCTTTTCGTGGGCCGCCAACACCCAGCTGCACGCCATAAATCAAGCCATATAACACATGCGCGGCATCGAGCTCGCCGCTGACCAATTTGTCGCGCACACTTGCCCACGAAGTCTCCTTGCTGGGGATAATTTTGATGCCATATTTTTTGTCGAACCCCATGACTGATGCAATCACGATGGAGGCGCAATCGGTCAACGGAATAAAGCCGATTTTAACCTCGGTTTTTTCTGGCTTGTCCGAGCCGGCAGCCCAGGCTCCGCCCGGGAAAGTGCTTAACACACTACCAGCCGCCCCGAGCGCCGCACCTTGTATTAGTGAACGGCGCTGCGTATTGATAGGCGCGTCTGCGGACTCCAGGTGAGTAATTTTTTTGTCGTGCACCGATGTGCGTGTTTGCTTCTGTGTTTGCGTTTGCATGTTGAATCCTCGTTGAACAAAAACAAAAAGGCGTCTTCCTATCTGACTGATGAGAGTCGATAGCAAGACGCCTTTGTCTGTGCGAAGCAGCCGCCGTTAGCTAGCTTCGTCTGTGTACCTACGTTGGTACTTATTCCACTTCCAAAATCATTCGTGTCGTTGTTACCTTCGGCTTGCCGTGCTATAGCTCACGCTGACGGAATCTATGCTATGCATAGCATAGATCGTTACGCAGGAAAGGAGCACGCTCCTTTAAACCCCTGCTTCACCACTGTCTTCGCCTCGTCGCCTAGACACGAATGATTTGGAAATGGAATTACCTCAACTTGAGCAAAAGCCGTGCCAGTGGTTTTCTTTTGGAGTTGCCGCCTGTATGCAGGATGAAAGTGCAATAGAGGTGCAAATGCGTGCACTGATTTGGTCGCAAACAATGGGCACAGATCGCGCAGGTGCGCCAAATGAGTGCGGAGCTGAATTAGCCATTAACTCAATAAATCGGCGACATCCAAAATGCGTTGCGCAAGCTCTGCCAGTTTCAGATTTTTTTCCATCGCCTGTTTGCGTAAGCGTTGATAGGCTTCGTTTTCAGTGAGCTGATTTCGTTCCATCAGCACACCTTTGGCGCGTTCTATCGTCTTGCGTTCGATGAGCTTGAGCTTGGTGTCGCTGAGCTCTGAGCGCAGCTTTTGATCGGCATTAAAGCGTGCAATCGCCACTTCCAGTACAGGTTGCACACGTTCCACATGCAAGCCCGCCACCACATAAGCCGCCACGCCCGCCGCCATCGCCGCCTCCAGTTGCGGACGATTGCCTTCTTCCGTAAACAGCACAATAGGGCGCGGCGCATCGCGACTGACGATGACCAATTCTTCCAGCACGTCACGCGCATCGGACTCTGCATCAATGATGATCAAGTCAGGCTGCAATTGCGTGATGCGATCAACCAAATAAGCATCACTGGGAAGCACCGCCATAATGTTATAGCCCGCCTGCAGCAAGCCGATCCGCAATTGCAGCGAACGCGCGGTCTGCCGCTGCAGAGCCGGATCATGCATATCCTCAGTGTCAGGCAAATTGACTGCCGTATTAATCACGACGATCTTGAGCGGGTGAGGGGGCGAAAGTGTCAAGCTGGTCTCCATGTTGATAAAAGACGACTCATCTGTCCATCGAGACAGGAGTGCATTGAAAGACTATGCAATTTCTACGCCACGTCAACATCCTTGCCGCAACAGGAGCGAAGTAGCTACACGAAATTGCGATCGACGGCCAATCTGATTGCAAGGTGCCACGATAAAAACCACCAGCGCCCGCTACGCAGCACCTTGAGATGAAAATAGTTGAATGAAATAAGTTTAAGGCAATGTTCGCGCTCTGCTCTGAAATAGCTCGTATCGCAACATCGAAGTTATGTGGGCGGCAGAAATTGGCGAATAGCATTCGCTTTTTCGCGTGGTTTGAATATCTTAAATATCGAAGGGAAGTGGGTATGCAGAGCAAAAATCTTTATTCAAAGCTGATCGGTATCTTGCTGTTGGCATCGAGTGTGACGGCATCGGCACAGGTGTATGTGGGTGGTGGGTTGGGTGTGGTGAAACCGAAAATTAGTTGTTGGACGGAGTATTTGTGTAATAAGTCGGAAGCCTCTTTCAAGCTGATTGGGGGGTATACAGTCGATAAAAATTTCGCGATTGAGCTCAACTACTTTGATTTGGGCAGTCAAGATTTTTCTTTTTCATCGTACCAAGAAAAATCGGTTTATCACATTAAATCTAGCGCCTTGTCATTAACTGGTTTGGTCAGCCATCATTTTACTGATAATCTCGGCGGCTTCGCTAAGTTCGGGTTCGCGCACATCAAGTCCATTGATAAATTTAGTGCTAGTCACCGTGAAATCGAATCCTTGAATTACGTGGCGCAGACTACCTACAAGGATCCACATTTTCAATTGGGTGTGGGATTGACATATAAATTGTCAGATCAACTGTCCCTACGCGCCGAATATGAGCAATTCCGCTTGAAATCTTGTGTGCAACGTACAGCGTTCCAAACCGTGAACGTGGGAGCTCAATACGCGTTTTAAGCGAGTTGGAAATGCGATGTGGGAAATAGAGACTTAAGCTGCCTATTGTCAAGAAAGACAGTGACGGCATAAGTGATGTTGGTGTAATATTAAGTCAATTATCGTTTTAATATTTCTTCATTGCCTTTATCTATGTCCTATTTCCCCATTTTTTCATTGAAAAATTTATTCGCTCGCAGTTTTTTTCTCATTTCTCTTTCCGTTGCGGCGGCCGATGTTGGTGCGCAAAAGTCCGCGATTGCAGTCGAGGATTTTTTTGCTAATCCCGATGTGGGGCAGGTTGAGTTGTCTCCTAGTGGGCAGCATGTCGCAATGTTGATCGCAACTAAATTAGGTCGCGTACAAATGGCGACGATGTCCTTGGTCGATCGAACTCCAAAATTGATTGCGGGTTTTTCTGATGCCGATATTAGCCAGATTCATTGGGTGAACGACGATAGGTTGGTGTTTGGTGTTGCCGATCACAATGTCGCGGTGGGAGAAAAACGTTTTGCCCAAGGTCTATATGCGGTGAATCGGGATGGCAGCGAATTTAAGCAATTGGTAGAGCGCGTGTGGGGGCCAGCATTTACCACGGGCACTACGATCAAGAAACGCGTGATGGATGCGAGTACCTCATTTTATTCCCTGGACTATCGGAAAAATTCTTCTAAGGTGTTTGTGGTCGAGCCAACTTGGGATCTTGCCTATGACTTGAAAAGTTTGCGCTTAATGTCGGTGGACACTAAGACGATTCTGACAGAATCATTTAGTGGGCCGGGGAATACGCGATCATGGCTGATCGATGCTGATGGCGTTCCCCGTGTCACGGTATCGGTGGAGGACGGCATTAAAAAGATCTACTACCGGGCTGCAAATACGGCGCCTTGGAGCAAAATTTTGGAACACGACTTATATCAAAATACGGATTTCTCTCCCTTGGAATTCGGGCCGGATGGTGTGCTCTATGTAGTGGCAACACAGGGCAAAGATACGACGTCTTTATATCGCTACGACTTTGAAAAAAATGCAGTCGAAAAAGAGCCCATCGTCTCGGTGGCGGGATATGACTTTCATGGCGATTTAATTTTTGACTACAGCAAGAAAAAATTGCTTGGTGTTTCGTTTTTGAATGACGCGCATTCGACTTACTGGTTGGATAGTGAGATGAAAGAAGTTCAGCGTCGTGTTGATGAAAAATTGCCCGCAACGATTAATCAAATCTCTATTGGTCGTGATGGCTTGTCGCGATTTGTGATTGTGATGTCCTACTCCGACCTGCAGCCAGTGGTTTATTCTAGTTTTGATCGCGAGACTTCAACGCTAGATATTATCGGCGGCGAATATCCAAAGATCGATGTCTCACGGATGGCGATGCAAGATATGGTGCGATTTCCTGCAAGGGATGGTAGACAGATACCTGCGTATTTAACTTTGCCGACCGGAGCGATGAAAAAGAATTTGCCTATGGTGGTGTTGGTGCATGGCGGTCCCTATCTGCGAGGAACTAGTTGGGGCTGGAATGCGCAAGTCCAGTTCCTGGCATCGCGAGGATATGCCGTTTTGCAGCCTGAATTTCGTGGCAGTACCGGATTTGGTTTTGAGCATTTTCAAGCGGGGTGGAAGCAATGGGGTCTTGCAATGCAAGACGATATTGCCGATGCCGCGAAATGGGCGATTAACACAGGTGTCGCCGATCCGAGTCGGGTATGTATCGCCGGTGGAAGCTATGGTGGCTATGCGACATTGATGGGATTGGCGAAAGATGCCGACTTATTTAAGTGTGGCATTGCTTGGGCGGCGGTGACCGACATCCGATTGATGTATCGCTCGAATTGGGGTCACGATCTCTCTGCGGAATGGCAAAAATATGGCATGCCTTTGTTGATTGGTGATCCAGTGAAAGACGCAGAGCAACTCAGGGATACTTCTCCGGTGAACAATACTCATAGAATTGCGCGACCTTTGTTATTGGCGCACGGTGGATCAGATCGCCGCGTTCCAATCGAACACGGCGAGATCTTCTACAAAGCGATAAAAGACAAAAACCCTCAAGTTGAATGGGTTAGCTATCTGGAAGAAGGGCACGGCTGGGGACTAGTCGGCACACGTGTCGATTTTTGGAATAAGGTCGAGAAGTTTTTACAGTCGCAGATTGGGAAATAAGCCTAACAGGATGCTAGGCCTAATGCCGTTTAGTTAAGTTCAAAACACGGCGCTGTCATTCCCGCGAAGGCGGGAATCCAGGGTGTTTACACTTTTACGCCGCTGGTTTTCCGCCTTCGCGGGAATGACGAAACTCAGGTTGCGGCCAAACTAAACGGTGTTTCTGACGACAAGATGTCTGCTTGATAAAGAACCACTTTAGATCATTCGAACGCACCAGAACTCTGCAAAGTTCTTGCTTTTCATAGAGCAACTCACCATTCATTAATTCACACTGTCCCCAATTAATTTCCACTCAAAATACTACCAGTTTTTACTGACACTGACCCCATTTATTCTTGTTGTGCAAACTATTGCGCTGCACTATTCTTACCCCCACGTTTGATTTTTTATTGTTTATTCGCTGATTCTCAAAATATTATTTTGGGGTTCTGTGAAAACATCCGTAGTACCTTTTGTGGGTCTGCGGTGGCGCATTTGGGGGGAATTCATGCACGCACAAGGTTTATACGATCCAAGTAACGAGAAAGATGCCTGCGGCGTCGGTTTTGTGGCTCATATCAAGGGCAAGAAGTCGCATGCGATTGTAGAGCAGGGCTTGTTGATTTTAAAGAATCTTGATCATCGGGGCGCGGTGGGCGCCGATGCCTTAATGGGCGATGGTGCAGGGGTCTTGATCCAGATTCCAGACCAATACTATCGCGAAGAGATGGCCAAGCAAGGCGTGAACTTGCCGCCTCCGGGTGAGTATGGCGTAGGCATGATTTTCTTGCCTAAGGAACATGCCTCGCGTCTGGCTTGCGAACAAGAGATTGCGCGGGCTGTGCGTGCCGAAGGCCAAGTGGTGTTGGGTTGGCGCGATGTACCAGTCGATAAAGAAATGCCGATGTCGCCCACCGTGCGCGAAAAAGAGCCGGTGATTCGTCAGATTTTCATCGGTCGCGGTCCCGACATCATGGTGACCGATGCGCTGGAGCGCAAACTATATGTGATCCGTAAATCCGCCGTGCACGCGATTGAAGCTTTGAAGCTGATTCACGGCAAAGAGTATTTCGTGCCATCGATGTCGGCGCGCACCATCGTCTATAAAGGTTTGCTGTTAGCAGATCAGGTCGGTGTCTATTACAAAGACTTGCAAGACGAGCGCTGCGTGTCTGCGCTGGCCTTGGTGCATCAGCGATTCTCTACCAATACTTTCCCAGAGTGGCCGCTGGCACACCCGTATCGCATGATCGCGCATAACGGCGAGATCAATACCGTCAAAGGTAATTTCAACTGGATGCGCGCTCGTGAAGGGGTGATGAAGTCAGCGGTGCTCGGTGACGATTTGCAAAAGCTGTATCCCTTGATTTTTGAAGGACAGTCCGACACGGCGAGTTTTGATAACGCGCTCGAACTGTTGGTCATGGCGGGTTATCCAATCGCGCAAGCGATGATGATGATGATTCCCGAGGCTTGGGAAAATCACACTATGATGGATGACAACCGTCGCGCTGTTTATGAATACCATGCGGCGATGATGGAGCCATGGGATGGTCCGGCGGCGATGGCATTTACCGATGGTCGTCAAATCGGTGGCACTTTGGATCGCAATGGCTTGCGTCCAGCGCGTTACATCATCACTGATGACGATCTGGTGGTGATGGCGTCCGAGTCCGGCGTCTTGCCGATTCCTGAAGCGCGCATCATCAAGAAATGGCGTCTGCAGCCGGGTAAGATGTTTTTGATCGACTTGGAAGCGGGTCGCATCATCGACGATAAAGAAATCAAAGATACTTATTCCAACGCAAAACCTTATAAGCAGTGGATTAATTCCGTGCGTATTCGTCTCGCCGCTCTGAAAGGCGAGCAACTATATAACTACTTCAAGCAATTGTTCGCGCAAGTGACCAATCCTCCGATTTATCCTATTCGCGAAGCGATGGTGATGTCGCTGGTGTCTTTCATCGGCCCCAAGCCAAACTTGCTGGACACAAATAACATCAATCCGCCTATGCGCCTAGAAGTGCCGCAGCCGGTGTTGAACTTTGACGACATCGCCAAGCTGCGCAATATCAGCGCCAACACAGGCGGCAAATTCAAATCCTATGAGCTCGATATTTGTTATCCAGTCGCGTGGGGCAAGGATGGTATCGAGGCACGTCTGGCGTCGATCTGCGCCGAGGTCGTTGATGCAGTGAAATCCGGTCACAACATCATGATCATCACCGACCGCAAGATGAATGAAAACTATGTCGCGATCCCCGCTTTGCTGGCGACTTCGACTGTGCATCAGCACTTGGTCAGCAAGGGTTTGCGCACCACCACAGGTCTGGTAGTAGAAACGGGCTCTGCCCGCGAGACGCATCATTTTGCGCTGCTGGCGGGCTATGGCGCGGAAGCGGTGCACCCTTATCTGGCGATGCATACGCTGGTCGATATGGCGACGAAGTTGAAAGACGTTGACGCCGACCAAGCGATCTACAACTACACCAAAGCGATAGGCAAGGGTCTGATGAAGGTGATGTCCAAGATGGGCATTTCGACCTATATGTCCTACTGTGGCGCGCAGATTTTTGAAGTGGTGGGTTTGAATAAATCTTTGGTCGATAAATACTTCCGTGGCACCGCATCGAATGTCGAAGGCATCGGTATTTTTGAAGTCGCAGAAGAAGCGCTGCGCTTGCACAAAGCCGCGTTTGGCAGCGATCCTGTGTTGGCGAATGCGCTCGATGCTGGCGGCGAATACGCCTTCCGCATTCGTGGTGAAGACCACATGTGGACACCCGATTCCATCGCCAAATTGCAGCATTCAACACGCTCGAATAACTTCAATTCCTACAAAGAATATGCGCAACTGATCAATGATCAATCCAAACGCCACATGACTTTGCGTGGCTTGTTTGAATTCAAAATCGATCCGGCCAAAGCGATTCCTTTGGATCAGGTCGAGCCTGCTAAAGAAATCGTCAAACGCTTTGCGACTGGTGCGATGTCTTTAGGCTCCATCAGTACTGAAGCGCACGCTACATTAGCAGTGGCGATGAACCGCATAGGCGGCAAATCCAACACCGGCGAAGGTGGCGAAGATCCTGTGCGTTACACGCAAGAGTTGAAAGGCATCCCTATCAAGCAGGGTGCGACCATGGCAAGTGTGATAGGACGCGAACACGTGGAAGTGGATATACCTTTGCAAGAAGGCGACTCCCTGCGTTCACGCATCAAGCAAGTCGCATCGGGACGCTTTGGTGTTACCGCAGAATATTTAACATCGGCAGATCAGATACAAATCAAAATGGCGCAAGGTGCCAAGCCCGGTGAAGGTGGACAATTGCCCGGCCATAAGGTCTCGGAATACATTGCGAAATTGCGCTTCTCCGTGCCAGGCGTCGGCTTGATTTCGCCGCCGCCGCATCACGATATTTATTCGATCGAAGATTTGGCGCAATTGATACACGACTTGAAAAACGTCAATCCACAAGCTTCAATTTCGGTGAAGCTGGTATCGGAAGTTGGTGTCGGTACGATTGCTGCTGGTGTGTCTAAAGCGAAGTCTGATCACATCGTGATCGCTGGTCACGACGGCGGCACCGGTGCATCGCCTTTGTCTTCCGTTAAGCACGCCGGCACACCATGGGAACTCGGTTTGTCCGAGACCCAGCAAACGCTGGTATTGAACGGCTTGCGTGGTCGGGTTCGGGTGCAAGCAGACGGGCAGATGAAAACGGGGCGCGACGTTGTCATCGCAGCGATGCTCGGTGCCGATGAAATCGGATTTGCCACCGCGCCTTTGGTGGTGCAAGGCTGCAACATGATGCGCAAGTGCCATCTGAATACTTGCCCGGTCGGTGTCGCGACACAAGATCCAGAATTGCGTAAAAAGTTTTCTGGTAAGCCTGAATATGTCGTGAACTATTTCTTCTTCGTCGCTGAAGAAGCACGTCAAATCATGGCGCAACTTGGAATACGCACGTATGACGAATTAATAGGCAGAGTGGACTTACTCGATAAATCAAAAGCGATCTCGCACTGGAAAGCCAAGGGTCTGGACTTTAGCCGGATTTTCCATCAAGTCGACTGCGCTGATGATGTGGCAATTCGCCATGTGGACAGCCAAGATCATGGCCTGGAAAAAGCCCTCGACCACAAACTTATTGCGCAAGCCAAACTCGCTTTGGAAACAGGAGAAAAAGTCTCCTTCATCCAACCGATCAAAAACTTGAACCGTACTGTAGGCGCGATGTTGTCAGGTGAAGTCGCCAAGCGTTATGGCCACGCTGGTTTGCCAGACGACACCATCCACATCCAATTGCAAGGCACTGCTGGCCAATCGGCTGGCGCATTTTTGGCGCATGGCGTGACTCTCGACTTAGTTGGTGAAGGCAATGATTATGTCGGCAAAGGTTTGTCTGGTGGTCGCATCATCATTCGCCCTAACACCGAGTTCCGTGGCTGGGCAGTCGACAACATCATCTGTGGCAACACCGTCTTGTACGGCGCTATTTCTGGCGAGGCGTTCATCAATGGTGTTGCAGGCGAACGCTTTGCCGTGCGCAACTCCGGCGCGATCGCGATCATCGAAGGCACAGGTGATCATGGCTGTGAATACATGACAGGCGGCACCGTCATCGTCCTCGGTAGCACTGGCCGCAATTTTGCAGCGGGTATGTCGGGCGGCATCGCCTACGTCTATGATCCAGATGGCGAACTTGAAGCGAAATGCAATCTCGCCATGGTCAGCTTAGAGCGCGTCTTAGCAGGCGACGAGCAAGAGAAAACCATAGACAAAGCAATCTGGCACAGCAGCACTCGCGGCGGCAAAGCAGAAACCGACGAGGCGATCTTGCGCAATCTGATCGAACGCCATTTCAAGCACACAGGCAGCACCCGCGCCCGCAATTTGCTAGACGACTGGGCACGCAGCCGCGCTAAATTCGTCAAAGTCTTCCCGAACGAATACAAACGCGCGCTGGGGGAATTGGCGGCTGCGAAACAAGCGGCCGAGAAGATGGAAAAGGCGGCATAAAAGCGAAACGGCTCAGCCGCAGAGACGTAGCAAGATTGTAGGGCGGGTGAAACCCGCGCCGCCAGCCCGTCGAACATGTGGGCAGCGCGGGTTGGGCCCGCCCTACGAGACTACCAACATCACCTGCGCTCTCCCAGCCTCAACGCTGAAAAACTTAACAAGTTAAAACACCGCGCACAGCGCCAAGTAAGAAGGAAAGACATCATGGGAAAAGTAACAGGTTTTATGGAATACCAACGCTTGCAAGAAGCGAGCGAAGCGCCTAAGGCGCGTTTGAAGCACTACAAAGAATTCTTAATGCACTTAGATGACGGCCAAGCCAAAATTCAGGCCGCGCGTTGTATGGATTGCGGCATCCCGTTTTGCAACAACGGCTGCCCAGTTAATAACATCATCCCTGACTGGAATGACCTGACCTATCACGGCAACGTTCAGCAAGCTTTAGCTGTGCTGCATTCAACGAATAACTTCCCTGAATTCACGGGAAGAATTTGTCCCGCCCCGTGCGAATCAGCCTGTACGCTAGGCATTAACGAGCTGCCAGTTGGTATCAAATCCATCGAGCACTACATCATCGACAAAGGTTGGGAAAACGGCTGGATTGCACCACAAATTCCCGCCAGCAAAACCGGAAAAAAAGTCGCCATCGTCGGCTCCGGCCCCGCTGGTCTCGCCGCCGCACAGCAGTTGGCGCGGGTTGGTCACGATGTCACCGTGTTTGAAAAAAATGAT
>JACQDW010000212.1 GCA_016200845.1 Burkholderiales bacterium
AACATGGCGCGCCAGGAAAATTTTATCTTGAGTCAGCGTTCCAGTTTTATCTGTACATAGGATGTCCATCGCACCAAAGTTTTGTATCGCATCCAAACGTTTAACAATAATCTTTTTTCGGGAGAGAAAAACAGCCCCTTTCGCCAGAGTTGAGGTGACGATCATAGGTAGCATTTCAGGTGTCAAACCGACCGCAATTGACAACGCAAACAAGAGCGCTTCCATCCAGTCGCCTTTGGTGACACCATTGATGAATAAGACCAAAGGTGACATGACCAACATGAATCGGATCAATAACCAACTCACTTTATTGACGCCGGATTGAAACGACGTGGGCGCGCGGTCGGTGGCGGTGACACGACTCGCCAGAGTGCCGAAGTAAGTTTGATTCCCTGTCGCAAAAATAATCGCAGTCGCGGAGCCAGAGACCACGTTTGTTCCCATATAGAGAATATTGTCGAGATCAAGTGGATTAATAGCGTTGCGGTCTTTTTGTTCTGGAAATTTCTCAACAGGCATAGATTCGCCTGTCATTGCAGCTTGAGATACAAACAAGTCTTTCGCCATTAAAATGCGGCAATCGGCGGGAATCATGTCGCCAGCCGACAATAAAATGAGATCGCCAGGAACCAACAGGGTAATGGCTAATTCCTGACGTGTCGTATTTGGACCCAATAATTGCGAAGCGCTGTTTGCGTCGTGCATGGATTCACGACGTAACACGGTCGCCGTATTGCTCACCATTGCTTTGAGCGCATCTGCTGCTTGATTAGATTTACCTTCCTGCCAAAAACGAAGCAGCGTTGACATGACTATCATCGTGCCTATGACGATGGATGCTTTGATGTCTTCTGTCAGATAAGAAACCAATGCCAGTAAGCTGAGAAGCAAATTAAACGGATTGCGGTAGCAATGCCATAAATGAACACCCCATGACAGCGGTTTCTCATGCTCGATTTCATTCAATCCTATGCGTTTGCGAATGACTTCGACTTGTTCGTTGGTCAGTCCGTCTTGGTGGCTGCTCAACTCAGAGATCATCAAAGATGGCTCACTGAATGAGGAACGAAGCAAGGTTTGTGAAAGTTCTGCCGGGACATCGCGCGCGATACTTGTTCGCGCTAGTGTGTCTAGCAAAATGAAACGACGAAAATGACGACCGATATGGCGAGTCTGTAAGAAGCTGGCAAACAGCTCTTTTAAACGGGTGAAATTCATGTAATAACTCCTCGCTATGCAAACGCAAATGCATAGCCGATCAGTGTCACGCAATGATTGCAATGGCTACTGAAAATAAATGAGAAGCAGTGGGAAAGCTGAGATCTTGAAAGAGTCAGCGGGGATCCACTACCAGCGAGGGGCAAGGTAGTGGCTAAAGAGGGCGCTTACCTTACCTGTGTTGGGTCGATATGGGATCGACTACTATAACTGTCCACAGGAAAACTCCGGAGTTGAAATTGGACGCGATTTTAAACCAGAAGTGATGACTCTACAAGGAGGCTCAGTGCGCACGGAATGCAAAGCGAGGGAAGTAGCTTGCCAGCTCTTTTAAGCTTGATGCACTCGGATAGGATGGCTGCGTCGCTAAATTTAAGGCTTGATCTTGACAACCAATCGGTCGAAATTGTTGCACCACATAGTTTTTGACCCCCAGATCACACAATTGTCTTCCCAATTCTAACAGGGCTGTTTCATCGAGTAAGCTGGGATGAAACGTGGTTCTGCATTCATAATCGACACCGCTGGCGAGTATCTGTTCTATGCAGGGCAGTATCGATGCGCCGCTTTTGTTTATTGATGTGAGAGCCGGATAATCTGGCAAGCGTGTTTTGACATCAAAACCTACCCAATCGATCAGCGGCAAGACTTGCTGCAACTGGCGCGGATAAATACAGGCCGTATGCAGACCGATTGCGAAGCCCATCTCTTTGACTTCTTGTATCGCAGCGTATAGCGCCGGATCGATGCAGGGCTCGCCACCGCTAAACACCACCACGTCAATGAAGCCTCGTCGCCGACGCAGGAAGAGCAGTATGTCTTCCCAATGAATAGCGCTGGCGGCAGCGCGTTCCTGTAAATGCGGGTTGTGGCAATAACTGCAGCGCCACGGGCAGCCTTGTATGAAAATCGTGGTGGCGAATTTGCCTGGGAAATCAGTTGCGGAAAACGCGGTCATGCCGCCCACTTTGAGTGCGTGGGCGGGTAGCCGTGTTTGTTCTGAGCTTGACATCACACCGGCTTTACGCGACATGGCTTTCAACAAAATAACAGCGCTCTTTGAATTCGGCTTTTTTTCCTGTGTTGAACGAGGCGATGGGACGGTGATAGCCCATGACACGGGTCCAGATTTCGCAGGGCTGGCGTTCGCTGTCGTCGAGTACGATCATGGCTTCGGCAGTTTTTGGTAGTTCAGTTTTTACGCGTACTGGCATGGAATTCTCCTGGTAGTTTGATTAGTGTGAAAGTGCGTGAGCAGCTTGTTTTTTCGCGATTAAATCAGCATCGCATTTGGGACAAAATTCGTGTTTGCCGCCGAGGTAGCCATGCTTGGGGCAGATAGAAAAGCTAGGCGTGATGGTGATATACGGTAGCGAGAATCGCCCTAATGCGCGCTGCACCAGACGGCGGCAGCTTTCGGCGCTGGATAGTGGTTCTGTCATATACAAATGCAAGACGGTGCCGCCTGTGTATTTGCGTTGTAATTCATCTTGCATACTGAGTGCTTCAAACGGATCATCGGTATAGCCGACTGGCAGTTGAGACGAGTTGGTGTAGTAAGGCATGTCCTTAGTACCCGCTTGCAAAATGTTGGGATAGGCCTTTTGATCTTCTTTGGCAAAGCGATAGGTGGTGCCCTCAGCCGGTGTCGCTTCGAGGTTATACATGTGTCCGGTTTCATCTTGAAACGCCAACATGCGTGATCGCACATGATTGAGCAGGCGCACGGCCAGTGCATGGCCTTCGTCGCTGGTGATGTCATACGCGTCATCGCTAAAATTGCGTATCATTTCGTTGATGCCATTTACGCCCAAGGTCGAGAAGTGATTGCGTAGCGTGCCCAGATAGCGTTTGGTGTAGGGGAATAAACCGTTGTCCATGTGACGCTGTATCACTTTGCGTTTGATTTCCAGACTTTGTTTTCCTAATTCCAGCAAATGGTCTAAGCCTGCCATCAATGCCGCTTCATCACCACGGAAACGATAGCCGAGGCGAGCGCAATTGATGGTGACGACGCCTAGCGAGCCGGTTTGTTCTGCCGAGCCAAATAAGCCATTGCCGCGTTTTAAGAGTTCGCGCAAATCGAGTTGCAGGCGGCAACACATGGAGCGAATCATGTTCGGTTTGAGTTCAGAATTAATGAAATTCTGGAAGTAGGGCAGACCATAGCGCGCCGTCATTTCAAATAGACGTTCTGCGTTTTCACTATGCCAGTCAAAGTCTTCGGTGATGTTGTAGGTTGGGATAGGAAAAGTGAAGACACGACCCTTGGCATCGCCCGCCATCATGACTTCGATATAGGCGCGATTGATCATATCCATTTCTACTTGCAATTCGCCGTAACTGAACGGCATTTCTTCACCCGCAATCACTGGAATCTGATCGCGCAAATCTTCGGGGCAAGTCCAGTCAAACGTGAGGTTGGTAAATGGCGTTTGCGTGCCCCAACGTGAAGGTACATTTAAATTGTAAATCAACTCTTGCATCGCTTGCCGCACCGCTTCGTAACTGAGCGTATCTTTGCGTACAAAGGCCGCCATATAGGTGTCAAAAGAACTGAAAGCTTGCGCGCCTGCCCATTCATTTTGCAAGGTGCCGAGGAAGTTAACGACCTGACCTATCGCACTTGATAAATGCTTGGGTGGAGCCGACTCGACTTTGCCGGGAACACCATTGAGACCTTCGTTGAGCAAGGTGCGCAAAGACCAGCCGGCACAATAGCCCGCCAGCATATCGAGATCATGAATATGCATATCGGCGCAGCGATGCGCCTCGCCGATTTGCGGTGGGTAGACATGATTAAGCCAATAATTAGCGATCATTTTTCCTGAGACGTTCAGGATTAGTCCGCCCAAGGAATAGCCTTGATTCGCATTGGCATTCACGCGCCAATCTTGCTGGTTCAGATATTCATTTATCGCCGACTCAACATCGACCAGGGTCTTGTGATCGCTGCGCAGCTTGCTATGTTGTTCGCGATAGAGGATGTAGGCGCGCAGAGTTTTGCGATAGTGCGCACCGAATAAGACGTTTTCGACTGTGTCTTGAATTTCTTCTATATGTGGGATGTTAGTGCGCTGTTCTTGACTCAAATGCAGCAACACGAGTTGGCTCAATAAGTTAGCTTGGCTGGCATCAAACTCTGTACTGGCACGTCCTGCACGCAGCAAGGCAGATTCGATTTTTTTGAGATCAAAGTGCTGGACACTGCCATCGCGTTTGATGATATGACTAATCAATGAAGCGGAATTCTTATGCATGTTTTCTCCGATGAACCACAATATCTAGTGTGAAAGTTAGAATATTCACTAAATGTGGACGCGTCAAAGATTTGATGGTGGGTTTTGGCTTGAACTTGAGATTGTTTGATCGCTGTCAAATAAATTAATGCGAGTGTGGTGATTTTTGCTCAGCGACAGAAACAACAGGCGGAGGCGATCGAAGTGCAATAAATCGAAGTGCGCTTGTTTGACATGGAATACTTGAGCTATATTGATGTATCGAAATTTAACTCATCATTTTTCCTCACATATATTTTTCAAAGGACTTACCCCCTCATGTCCACTATACGCATACCCTCCTTACGACTCCTGGCTGGCTTTGAAGCTGCGGCCCGGCATGGCAATTTTTCTCGCGCTGCTGATGAGCTTTGTCTGTCGCAGTCGGCCATCAGTCATCAAATTCAGCAATTGGAGGAGCAAGTGGGGCAGCCCTTGTTCCGGCGTGTGGGGCGTGGGGTGGAGTTGTCGATTGCGGGTGAAGTGTTGCAACGTAGCGTGATGCGTTCATTGGATACTTTGCGTAGTGGACTTGGGCGCATTTCCACTTATCTTGATCCCGGTCTGGTGGTGCTGGTGTGTCCTGCGCATCTCATGCATGGCTGGATACAACCGCAGATCGAGTTGATGCAAGAAAAAATCGCTGGACTTTGTCCTATGTTGTCGACCGATGAAACAGCGCGATTCATTGATGAACTCGATGTTGATATTACGATAGGTGATCGGCCTATCCAGCAACCGGGTCTGCTGGAAATTCCTTTCTTGCAGGATGAATGGGTGATGGTGGCCTGCAGTGCCTTGGCCGATCGATTGTCGGGCATACCAATGGCAGAACATCACTTGCATACCAAACTGGTGTGTCTGGAAGAAAGCCTGACCAATGACGCGACTGCGCGTATCTTCCGCGAACAGCTGGCACTCTTCAAAAACCAATCTATCTATGATGAACAACGTCTCTTGCTCGATGCGGTCTTGCGCGGGCGCGGTATCGCCTGTGTTTCGCGCTTATTGGCAAAAGACGATTTGGTGCATGGTCGTTTGAAGATGTTGGATGGTTATCAGAGACCGCAAGGGATGACCTGGTGGATTTCTCGTGTTGCGGGGCAGCCACGTTCGCCTATTGTGCTGGAAGTATTTGATTGGTTATTGGCACGTGGTAACGATGAGAGCGAAGTACAAGCGCCATAAAACACCTAGTTTTTACAGTGATATGAGTTTTTTTAATTAATAAGTGGAGAATTACTCGCTTTTTCATCAGTAAAATTCATCATACGATAGCCCCACATCAATCAACAGAGGACGTGGGATGAAACAGCAGGAATTTGATTGTCGGCGCGAGGGTTATCGTATGCCAGCCGAATGGGAGCCGATGGCGGCAACCTGGCTGGGTTGGCCGGTCTTAAAAAACCGGGAAGAATTGTGGGGCGAGCACTATCCCGCAGTCTGCGATGCCTTTGCCTTACTCGCTCAGACAATTGCAAAATATCAAAGATGCATCGTGACCGCACATGCACCCTTGGTCGATATGGCCAAACAATTATGCGGCCCGACCGTGACGGTCTTGTCGCTGGCGGTGGAAGACAACTGGGTGCGTGATTGCGGCCCTATTCTTTTGATCAATGAAGATCGCTTAACCCAAGTCGCTGCCAGCTTTAAATTTAATGCCTGGGGTGAAAAATACTCGCCGTATGATGGCTGCGCACAGCTTGCCGACGATATCGCGGCGATGGCGCAATTACCTGTGGTGCGCTCGGACATGGTGCTGGAAGGCGGCTCGTTTTATGTCGATGGACAAGGCACTTTGCTGAC
>JACQDW010000213.1 GCA_016200845.1 Burkholderiales bacterium
AAGTGCATGGCGTGATTGAGATGGGCTTATCAACAAGTTTGTTCGATTATTTTGAATTGACTTGAAAATGTTAACTTTATTCTCTCGCTATCTTATATCGTGAGAATGCCGTTTCATATGATGAAATGGCCTTGTGTGTCGCATCAAAACTATTTTTCATTTTGAGATAAAACATTTCACAATATGGATTTTAAAAATTAACTTATTGATTTAAAACGATAAAAAATTTCTCCTATGTCTTATATAAGACATTGTTGCGCTGCAAGGATTGTCCTACTATATCTCTCAAGGACACTTACTTTTTCACTTAAAACGCAGCACTCAGCAAAGGAGAAATACCATGCAACAAACCACGCTCACACGTCAGCAACAAATCGATCAATTGCAAAAAGACTGGGATACCAATCCACGCTGGAACGGTATTAAACGTAATTACACCGCAGAAGACGTGGTTCGTTTGCGCGGTTCTTTGCAAGTCGAGCACACCATCGCAAAGCGCGGTGCTTTGAAATTATGGGATCTCGTCAATAACGAGCCTTTCATCAATGCCCTCGGTGCTTTGACCGGTAATCAGGCGATGCAACAAGTTAAAGCAGGGTTGAAAGCGATTTATTTGTCTGGCTGGCAGGTGGCGGGTGACGCAAACGTCGCGGGCGAAATGTATCCGGATCAGTCTTTGTATCCAGCAAACTCTGTGCCTTTGGTGGTGAAGCGTATCAACAATACTTTGACACGCGCTGACCAAATTCAATGGTCGGAAGAGTCTGGCGATGTCGATTTCTTTGCGCCTATCGTGGCTGACGCGGAAGCGGGTTTTGGTGGCGTATTAAATGCGTTTGAATTGATGAAGTCTATGATCGAAGCGGGCGCATCGGGCGTTCATTTTGAAGATCAGTTGGCATCAGTCAAAAAATGCGGCCACATGGGCGGTAAGGTTTTGGTGCCAACCCGTGAAGCAGTGGAAAAATTGAACGCAGCGCGTTTGGCCGCCGACGTGATGGGCACACACACTGTTTTGTTGGCACGTACTGATGCTGAAGCGGCCGATTTGTTGACCTCGGATATTGACGATAACGACAAGCCATTCTTGACAGGTGAGCGCACCGTTGAAGGTTTTTACAAAACAACGCCTGGCTTACAACAATCGATTTCTCGCGGCTTGGCATATGCCGAATACGCGGACATGATCTGGTGTGAGACTGGTAAGCCTGATTTGGCATTTGCCAAGGCGTTTGCCGATGCGATTCATGCGAAATTCCCTGGTAAGTTGTTGGCATATAACTGCTCGCCTAGTTTTAACTGGAAAAAGAATCTCGACGACGCGACGATTGCCAAGTTCCAAAAAGAACTAGGCGCGATGGGATACAAATTCCAGTTCATCACGCTCGCCGGTTTCCATGCCTTAAATTACGGCATGTTCAATCTGGCGCACGGCTATGCACGTCGACAAATGTCGGCTTTCGTTGAATTGCAAGAAGCTGAATTTGCAGCGGCGGAAAAAGGATTTACCGCAGTCAAGCATCAGCGCGAAGTCGGTACCGGTTATTTTGATGCTGTGACTCAGGTGATTCAGCAAGGCCAGTCTTCAACGACTGCCTTGCATGGTTCTACTGAGGATGAGCAATTTTTTGATGCGAAAAAATCTGCGTGATATTCGCAATTAAATGACATAGTGTGAGATGTTAGGCGGGTTCAGATCGTATGGTCTGAGCCCGTTTTTCTTTCTTTAATCTGACCATTCATGGTATTTGTCCCACAATTTTATGGTTTGATCGCGTGTTTGATTTGCCAGTGTTAATCTCTTCTAATATGCGTGCTGATGCATACTGTTTTGGAGAAATCAATGAGCGAATTAGCGATCAAAATGGTCGAGGTGTCCAAGAGTTTTGGGCAGCATCATGTCCTGCGTGACCTCGATCTGGAAGTGCCTACGCAAAGCATTTTTGCTTTTGTTGGAAATAATGGTGAAGGTAAATCAACGGCGATTCGTTTAATTTTGGGCTTGTTGCAACCAGACCGTGGCCATGTGCAAGTGTTTGGTCGCAATATGCGTACCCACAGAAAGGACTTGATCGCCGACATCGGTTGCTTGGTGGAGGCACCCAGCGCTTATCCAAATTTGACGGCACGGGAGTTTTTAAATATCGCCCGGGTACTGAAGTCTCTGCCAGCGAGTGAGATAGACAGAGTGCTAGCTCTGGTTAATCTGAAGACAGATGCTGCGCGCTTGATTTCTAAATTTTCTTTAGGCATGAAGCAGCGCCTAGCTCTGGCGCATGCGTTGATGGGGCAGCCGAAATTATTAATTTTGGATGAGCCTACCAATGGCTTAGACCCATCGGGCATACAAGAAATTCGTGAACTGCTTTGTCGCTTGCCTGAGAAGACAGGATGCACCGTATTCGTCTCCAGCCATCAGTTAGATGAGCTCGACAAAATGGCGAGTCATCTGGCGTTGTTGCAAGGTGGTGTTTTGCGTTTTCAAGCCAGCATGGAAACGATACGACAACAACAAAACTCTGTCGTTCAATTGCAGGTCGATGATCAAATCGCAGCCTTAAATTTGCTGCACGCGGAAGGTTTTCAGGCTGACTTGCATGGCTCCTCGCATGTCATTGTGAAAGATGTGGCGCAAGGTGCAGTGTGGCGCTTAAATGAATTGCTGGTGCGTGCGGGGATACGTCTGCATGAATCACGTAGTGAGAGCCTGAGCTTGGAGCAGTGGTTTCATCAACAAACACAAAGAGGTGCAGCATGATTTTCAAACTGATGCGAGTTGAGTTGTTAAAAGTGCGCCGTTCACTGGCCTTGATGATGATGTTTGCTTGCCCTTTGATGGTGGCTTTGTTGATGTTGGCGGTTGAATTGAAGTCCAAGCGCGGTTGGAGTTTGGAGATGTTTTGGGCTTCACATACGGCGGTTTGGTGCTATTTCATGTACCCGTTATACATCGCCTTGGTGACTGGTTTGTTGAACGGGAATGAGCATAAAAATGCGACTTGGCGAGTGATGTTGACGATGCCAATAAGTGCGCGTCAGTTGTATGTGGCTAAATTGCTGTTGGCGCTCTGTTTTATCATTGGAGCCAATCTTGTTTTAGTTGGTTTGGTGAGCTTGAGCGCGTTTTCCTTGGGGCAGATGGGACATGTTTTGCCAGGGGTAATCGATTTTTCGATTCTAAATAGAGTCTTGTTGATCAGTTTGACTGGCTTGCCTATCCTTGTTGTGCAGCATTGGGTCAGTTGGCGGGTGCAAAATATCGTTGTGCCTCTTGCACTTGGGGTGATTGCGACAATGGGAATCACGCAGATAGGGCAGTCGAAAGAGTGGGTCTATTATCCCTGGACTTATGTGATGACATCGATCCATGCGACATCAGCAGATGCGCGGGTGTTGGCAGTGCAGTTAGCCTTAGTTGTTGCTGGGGGCTTGTTTTTGGTGTCGACTTTGTGGGTTGGGCGGCGTGGGGCGGAGTTTGCTTAGCGCCGCGTGCGAGTAGCAATGCGCAGTGCAATGCTACTCTTGGATCACTTACGCCAAAAACAAAAACAAACTGGGCTTTTTATGGAAGTCGGGCGCTGCATTTTTCTGCAGGCGTTTTTTCCATTCGCTGGCGGGCAGAGTTTCTATTTTTTCGCTGGATAGACTCAAATCGGTGGCGACGCAAATCGATGTTGGCCCAGCGCATTGCGTGCACAAAGCTTCTAGCATGGCCGCGTTGCGATAGGGTGTTTCAATAAAGAGTTGCGTTTGTTTTTCTTTGCGCGAACGATCTTCTAATTCTTTGATACGTTTTGCGCGTGCTGCGGTGTCGGTCGGCAGGTAGCCGTGAAAAGCAAAACTTTGTCCATTCAAGCCGCTGCCCATTAAGCCTAATAAGAGCGATGAGGGGCCGACTAAGGGGCGCACAGAGATGCCTTTTTGATGAGCGAGTCGTACTAGATTGGCGCCAGGATCGGCGACCGCGGGGACGCCTGCTTCGGAGATTAAACCGACATCATGGCCTTGCAGTAGTGGTGCGATCAGTGTGTCTAATTCTGTCGCTGGCGTATTCACATGAAGTTCTGCGATGTGGAGTTCTTGTATCGGTTTTGAGAGTGGGTGATATTGATTGATGAGCTTAAGATGCGCGCGCGCAGTTTTTGCATTTTCAGCGACGAAATAATGCAGTTGGGCGCTCATCGCTTGTACGGTTTCAGGAATGATGTGCGCCAGCGGGTGTTGATTGTCGCCGCATGGTCCCAGTGTGTTTGGGATGAGGTAGAGAATGCCGGTCATAAAGAATGTTGGGTAGAAGAAGTGAAAAATTGTACGCCCAGCTGACGCAACATATCGCATAAGCTAATCAGCGGCAATCCGGTTAATGAAGTTGGATCTGTGCTGTGGATGGCGGCGATGATGGCGATGCCCAGACCTTCGTTTTTTGCGCTGCCAGCACAGTCATAGGGCTGCTCAATGCGCAGATAGGCATCGAGTTCGGCATCGCTGAGATCCCTGAATTGAACTCTGGTCTGGCAGTTGTGACTTTGCAGGCGCAAGCTGTCTGTCGAGCTGGCGTTGCGATTGTCCAGAACGCACAGGGCAGTGTGGAAAATCACTTCGCGGCCACGCATCAGTTGCAATTGTGTGAGTGCGTTTTTATGGTTGCCTGGTTTGCCGATTTGCAAGCCGTCTAGTGTGGCGACTTGATCCGAGCCTATGATGATGGTGTCGGGGAACTGTGTGCTTAAGCTTAGTGCTTTTTGTTGCGCCAACCTGAGTGCGGTTTGTTCCGGCGCTTCATTGGCAAGTGGCGTTTCGTTGATGTCAGGAGCTGCAGCTTGAAACGGGAGCTGCAGGCGCGCCAATAATTCGGCGCGATAGGGCGAACTTGATGCGAGTATAATCAGCGGATTCTGGTAATTTTCTGGAATGGGCATACGGGCTGAACTTGTTTTTTTGTGATGGTTTTGTCGGTTTACTTGCGCATTTTGTCAGAAAGCGGCTTTTTCTGAACGCAAAAAAGTACGCAGGCTTTGACTAGTAAGGTGTAATCCTGTTATTATCGCAGGTTTTCTGGGTCTAGAAATTCTATGCAAGCATTCCTTATCGATACTTTTTCGTTTTGCCAGAATCATGAGCAGCGCGAAGGAAGTTCAAGAATTGCTGATTTTCCGCGTTTGTCTGCGGAATGCGCACATAGTGATGCTGAACTAAATTGGTCTTTGCAAGGCGGATTTGATCAGCTTGGACACCCGAAACTGACCTTGACTGTAGATGGTCAGGTTGAGTTGATGTGCCAGCGGTGCCTGACACCGTTTGGAGTTGAAATTGACTCGCAATCAGAATTAATTCTCGCCAAAAACGAAGCGCATGCTGATGAAATTGAAGCCATGCTCGAAGATGACGAGGTTGATGTAGTAGTAGGCAGCAAGACATTCAATGTCATGGATTTGATAGAGGATGAGGCGTTGCTGGCAATACCCCAATCGCCCAAACATGCAGTATGCCCTGATGTCGAATTAGTTTCATCGAACTTATCAGTGGCAGCGAACGATGTAGATGCGGTAGATGCAGCGAGCACTGGCGGTAAAGTGTCTCCATTCGCTGTACTGAAGAAGTTGCAATGAGAAGTAAATGGGCGTACCTAGTGGCATTATTCTGAAAAAAACACTCAGGTCGAAGTATTGTTAGGGATTCTTGAGCGGCAAATAAGTTGGTTTGTCGATTCAGGTGTGTTAAATTTTAGAAACATTTTTTGAAGTATTAGGAGTTATCATGGCCGTTCAGCAAAATAAAAAATCACCATCCAAGCGTGGTATGCACCGTTCACACGATTTTCTGACTGCACCGCAGTTGGGCGTTGAGCAAGCAACAGGTGAAGCACACCTGCGTCACCACATCAGCCCAAATGGCTTTTACCGTGGTCGTAAAGTATTAAATACTAAGAA
>JACQDW010000008.1 GCA_016200845.1 Burkholderiales bacterium
ACCCTGCATTAAAGAGCGCGGATCAACTGGTGCCAACTCCAATAACACTATCCTACCATCTTGCAACAACTGCTCTCTTTGAACGATGATGTAGTTCACTGCACACAAAATCAAGACGCCAGTCAACAGTGCCACAACTTGACGCCAACCGCGACCCTGCATAGAAAATAGATTCTTCAGATTAAACATGCTGCTCCTCTATCGTTATTTGAAACAAGCGCAGCATCACACTACGCAGCGCAAACAAGCTCAGTGCGCTGATCGCCAGCACAATCGACTTATCGAACAAATTCATTTGCAGTTGATAGTAAAAGTGCGAGAGAAACCCCAGCATCGCCAGCACGCTGATACCTGTCATGATCCGGCTTCCGTGCGCAAACGCGATCATCATCAACAACAAAGCCGCTGCAAAACCGGGCATAAAATAAGCGCCAATCGCGACCAACAACATCGCGCCAAGACTAAAGATGGCGAGCTTGTGCGACAGGGCGACCGCCTCTCTTTGCAGCAGTAAAATCGTCGATCCCAGCAAGGCGACATTCAACAAGCTAGTCCCTATCCACGCTAAATCATGAGGCAATCTGTCGCTTCTTTGCCCCACAAAAAATGACAGCGGATGCATCACCGAAAAGACTTCAAAACACAGCAAAGAAAAGCTCAAAGCAAACGCCAGTGGACGGGCAATTTTTTGATAACGATACTGCAGCGGCGACCACCAAACCACACACATCAAGAGTGCAATCAAACCGTGCGACAGAGGTGCGACACCTCGACTCTCCAACAAATAACAGAGCGCCCATACTGCACCAAGCCCGGATAAAAACCGATGAATCAAATTCGGCATCACGATCAACAGACCAAGCTGTAACGCCAGCATTACCAAGGCGATCAACGTGGGGTGGCGATCCAAACCTTTGAATAAACCAATCAACACCAGACCCTGTCCCGCCATACTCACGGCTAGACCAAATTGCTGCATAAAATCATTGCGATTTTTCAGCGACAAGAGCACATACGCCAACGCACACACCTCGCCGCCCAGTGTGATCGACAAGAGCGCATGCTTCATCACAAATTCAAAACCGATTCCGACAAAACCCAATAAAAACACAGCCCCCAACCATCCCGAAAATCCCAACATCACGCGGATGTACCACGCTTGTTGCACGCTCGTGTCTGTCTCATTCTCGACAGGCACATCACCAGTAAGCACACCCGCCGCACGCAGATTTTCCCAGCAGATTTGACGGTCCTTTTGTAAAGATGAATTAAGCATCAGAAAACTCCTTCGCAATTTTTTTGAGAAGTATGCCGCCCAAAGCGGAGGTGATAATCAGCATACAACCGACCAGCAAAAATCCACATGCGTCGCTGTTATGCAAAATGTTTTTAGCTACCCAGGTATTGAGAACGATGACGCCGCTGAGCACCGCACCAGCCAATACAAACAAGTCTGGAATCTTGCGCCGAAACACCCATTGCACCACAACCAACCACACGAGATACGTCACGCCAGCGGCAACACGGCTAGATGTTTGCATGGAAGCGTTATGGAGAAAGTCGATAAAAATCGCGTCAAATGCCAGGATCGTGACCAAGACCCCACTCAACACCGCCAGCACCCGTGCCGCCCAAGCGCTGCGTCCTTGCTTTGCCCAAAGCAGGCTAACTATTTCCCAGCTCACCAACGCAAACGTATTCGACAAGAAAAAAATCCACAATTGCCGCCGTTCAGACATCGCCCAGCCCCACAGGCCGCCAAAGGTCTTCAGATACAGCATCAATGAGAGATCAAGCAATAGCAGCCACATCAACCACAAGGCAGGCCAACGCGCCAGCAACACCCAAGGCGTGATCGCCAGCGCCCAGACGGCGAACAATTCATAGGTATCGGCACCGGTCTGATAAATCTGCCCGACCAAGGCCAGCAGCGCGCCAACAAACAAACTCGCCAGCAATAAACTAGCCTTGCCCGCCAAACGCGCTGCATCGTAGTGCCAACACGCGATCAGGCTCAGCCCTATTGCCACTTCAGCCAGTGCAAACTTAGCATAGCGCCCCATGTCATCCCAGTTATACGCCAGAAAAAACACCAAAGCCGCGCCGCTCAAGATCACCGCCAGCCACAGCAAGAGTTGATCTGCGAACCAGCGCCACTCCGCGGCATCGGGGAACAAACCCGCCAGCCGCATGGCATCTTGTTCACGCCCTCGCACAACACGACCATCGGCAATCCAGTCCAGCACCTCTTGGTTTTTTGTTTGCATAGCTAGTCTCTCTATTAATTAGAAAAGTGCCGCAAGTCTTATCGACTTATTCATCCTTGTCTAATTGAAACATAAAAGTCGTGTTCTCCGTCAAAAAAAGCGGCAAATGCTGCTACTTTGCCGCTGGCAAAAAAGCGGTGACCAGAAAATTCCTGTAAAATCGCGCCCATTCCTTGATTTACCTGATTGACCATGGCAGCTATTCCTCCCGAAATCCCCCCCGAACAAAGTCTGATTGAATACCCTTGCGATTTCCCGATTAAGGTGATGGGTGTCATGCAAGAGTCGTTTGCGCAGACCATCGTTGAAGTCGTGGTGATTCACGACCCCACTTTTCATGCGGGCAAAATGGAAATGCGGCCATCGAGCAAGGGCAATTATCTGGCCTTGACGATTACCGTGCGCGCCATTCATCGCGAGCAATTGGATAATCTGTATCGCGCCCTGTCTTCGCATCCTATGGTCAAGATGGTGCTGTAAAAAATGCGGCGGCGTTTCCCCGAACAAAAACAGTTTTAACCAAAACGAAGGCAGACGACATCTCGGATTTCCCGCACAATGCGCTTTCATCTATTTCCCTATTCCACGTGAGTTCTCTTTCGGCATCCGACCAATTAAGCGCCTTCGTCGCCAAACAAAAAATCGGCGCGCGCTTTGTCATCACCGCGCCCATGTTGGGACTCGATGTGATCGCCTTTGATCGACTGGCGCAGCGTTGGGTGGCGGAAGGCGGCCCCGGCTTTGTGCTCGATGGCATCCCATTTCGCAAAGTGATTGATGGTCAATTTTATATACAAAGATTGACCGTATTGCGGGTAGCTAGCGATGAATGAAGTACCGCAAATTCGCATTCTTGATCGAGGTCAAGAAGATTATCAAACCAGCTTTGATGCCATGCGTGCCTTCACCGATGCGCGCGATGCCGAGACGGTCGATGAATTATGGATAGTTGAGCACCCGCCCGTGTTCACATTGGGCTTGGGCGCCGACCGCAGTCATGTGTTAGCCGCGCACGATATTCCCGTGATTCAGACTGACCGTGGCGGCGAAGTGACCTATCATGGCCTCGGGCAAGTCGTAATTTACCTCTTAATCGACCTGCGCCGCCGCCATACCAAAGGACGTTTATTCGCCAGAGAGTTTGTGTTTAAGATAGAACAAGCGGTCATTGACACCCTGCAGGCGTATAATATCGCCGGAAAACGTATCGAAGGCGCACCTGGAATTTATCTGGAAAGCGGCCGTTGGGAAGGTGCAAAAATTGCTGCATTAGGACTCAAAGTACGCGGTAATGGCTGCACTTATCACGGCGTCTCGCTCAATGTGGGCATGGATTTGCGGCCATTTTCCTGGATTAATCCCTGCGGCTATGAAGGCCTTGCCACCATCGATATGCGCAGCCTCGGAATAGAAAGACCGCTGCAAGATGTTCAACTCGCGCTGGCACACCGTTTACAACAAGCTTTGACCATTGCACCACACTCACAGAATCACACCAATTCGCTATGACTACCGACCAAACACCGCTCGCAGGCAACACCCAATACGATCCCACAGAAAAGCAAAAGGGCGCGAGCAAGACGTCCCGTATTCCTATCAAAATTGTTCCGGTAGAGCGTTTGCCTAAACCGGACTGGATACGTGTCAAGGCGGGTTCACCAACCACACGCTTCTACGAAATCAAAGACATTTTACGCAGCAATAAACTTGTCACCGTCTGCGAAGAAGCTTCTTGCCCCAACATCGGCGAATGCTTTGGCAAAGGCACGGCGACCTTCATGATCATGGGGGACAAATGCACCCGCCGCTGCCCATTCTGCGACGTTGGCCACGGTCGCCCAGATCCGCTTGATGTCAACGAGCCTTTAAACCTCGCAAAAACCATCGCCGAACTGCGCCTGAGCTATGTGGTGATCACCTCCGTTGATCGTGACGATTTGCGTGATGGCGGCGCGGCACACTTTGCCGAATGCATCACCAAAATTCGCGAATTATCACCGCTCACCCGTATCGAAATTTTGACGCCAGATTTCCGTGGCCGCATGGATCGCGCTTTAGAAATTCTCAACATGGCACCACCCGATGTCATGAATCACAATCTGGAAACCGCGCCGCGCCTCTACAAAGAAGCCCGCCCAGGTTCCGACTATGAATATTCTCTGAACCTGCTCAAGCGCTTCAAAGAAAAACACCCGAACGTCCCCACCAAATCCGGCATCATGGTCGGCCTGGGTGAAACCGACGAAGAAATCCTGCAAGTGATGCGCGACATGCGCGCTCACAACGTCGACATGATCACCATCGGTCAATACTTAGCGCCTAGCGGACATCACTTACCAGTGCGCCGCTATGTGCACCCAGATGTCTTTAAAATGTTTGAAGAAGAAGCCTACAAAATGGGCTTCGCCCACGCCGCAGTCGGTGCGATGGTGCGCAGCTCTTATCACGCTGATCAGCAAGCGCATGGGGTAGGAACGGTACAGCAGTCGTAAGTTGGCTATTTAGCGATTGCTTTACAAACGATATCAGCGAAACTAAAATGCTATCACTGATATTGAAAATAAGGAGTGATTGCAATGGCATCCGTCACTGTCCGAAACTTACCCGATGAAACGCATCGTGCCTTACGTGTGCGTGCAGCTACGCATGGCCGTAGTACAGAAGCTGAAATCCGGGCAATCCTTGAAAATGCTGTCCATCCAGAGGGGCGGATTAAGCTCGGCACCCTGCTGGCCGAAATTGGTCGCGAAGTGGGTGGCATCGACCTTGAAATTGAGCGTGATAAAACACCAGTCGAACCGATGAGTTTTGAATGATTCTTCTTGATACCAATGTTATTTCTGAACCATTGAAAGCGACAGGCGATGCCAATGTACTAGCCTGGATTGACGCACAGATCGTTGAAACACTCTATCTCTCGACCATCAGCCTTGCAGAATTGCGCTTTGGCATCGCTGCACTACCAAATGGCAAACGCAGAGACACGCTTCACCTCAGTCTAGAGCAGCGCGTCTTACCTTTGTTTGCAGGCCGCATTCTCGCGTTTGATGATCCCGCATCACAGTCCTATGCCACGTTACGCGCCCGCGCACGTGTCGCTGGACAAGCGATTGCGCCAGCAGATGGCTATATCGCTGCCATTGCCGCTACACATGGTCTCGCGGTAGCCACTCGTGACACATCACCTTTTGAAGCGGCTGGCTTGACTGTCATCAACCCTTGGAACTTGCAAGCACATTGACGTTCTTGTGAAATTCAACCTATGCATCGCGCGCGATTGGACACTGGCCTGAATTCCTCGGCGTGTCGTTAGACGCCCTTCACTTACGATAGCTTCCCGGGGGACTGCCAGTCCAGCACTTAAATGCACGCTGAAATGCCGCACAATCGGTGAACCCCAGCTCCTGTGCCAAGGAGGCCAGAGTTACCGTGCTTGTATTCAAGAGGACAATCGCCATATCACGACGCAGCTCGTCCTTGATGCTTTGGAAGCTGGCACCTTCTGCGGCCAGTCGTCTTTGCAATGTTGAAGTCGATATGTGAAGTATTTTTGCCGTTGCGCTGAGATCAGGCCAGTTGGGCAGACTATGCTGTAAATACTCGCGTACCTGCGTGCTGGTCAGCTCATCTGTTCGACTCGGCACGATGATATTCGTTTGCGCATCTTGCAAAAACGCGCGCAGTGCAGCGGCGTCCCTGCGCACTGGGCATGTCAATTTGGCGACATCAAACCAAAAGGCCGACTGCGGTTGTCCGAAGCGAGATGGTGCGGGGAAAATTTTGTCGTAACTATCAACGTGAGGTGGGCATGCAAATGCAAAATCAAAACCTTCGACTGGTAATTGCCCTCCTGCGAGCCAAGCAAGCAGACGCCAAAACACGCGCAACAGCATTTCATCTAAAAAGGCAGGGCGCACCATCGATATAGAGGAAAAGCGCAGCGCCAGACCAGCGAGGTTGTCTGACCGCACCAGCTCCAGCACGACATCGTCTTGCACCAGACGAAAGGTGCGGGCGATGCGTCGTATGGCGGTCTCCAAATCAGGCGATCCTAAGGCGGCGCGCGCCATCAATGAAAAACTGCCGCGCTTCAAACGCCGCGAGAAAAAGCCCAAGCTTTCGTCGTCCAGGCGTTCCATCAATGAGCGATACAAAGCAATGTACTGAGCTGCAGTGACACGGGCGGTGGTGTTTTCCAATAAGCTAGGATCGATGCCAGCATCCACGAGATAGACCTCGCCATTATCGCCATGCGAGCGCACGCCGGTCAGCATGCCATGTACCAAAGCGATGGGAACGGTAACCGGGGAATGTGTCGTAGAGTTATTCATCGCGAGTTGAGGTCTTATGCAATCAGATCGGCGCGATCTGCAATTGCGTTGTCCTTGGACTGATTTTACTATGGCGACCAGCGCTGCACTAGTGCCGAACAAGGTGCACCACATTGCCCGCGCTTGGCGTGCAAACCGCCTCCAGAGTAAATCTGTCCATCACTTAGGGAATTTAGTCGATATGAACCGCAGAGAATTTTTAATCGCAAGTAGTGCATGTTTAAGCGGCTTCGCCGAATCCGGTTGCGGAGGTGGCGCTGACAGCGAGGAAGGAAAATCAGGCTCGTCCACCCCGGTCGTGCCACCGACTTCTGTCGTCGTGATTGGAGCAGGCATGGCAGGTTTGGCGGCGGCGCAGAAATTGCGGGCCGCGGGAAAGAACGTGGTCGTACTAGAGGCACGAAATCGTCTGGGTGGCCGTCTGTTTACTTCGTCGAAATGGGCAGATGCCAAGCTTGATCTTGGCGCAAGTTGGATCCATGGTGCAGGCGACAAGAACCCCATCGCCAAGCTGGCGCGTGACATAGGGGCACGGCTGACGACGACTAATCTAGAAAATGGAGAAATCTTCGACACCGACGGCACGCAACTTGATGCGACGGCGAGCGCACAGATCGAGTCGCTACAGGCATCAATCGCTGGTGTGCTTCGCGATGCGCAAAAAGCCAACATTGACGCATCGGTACAAGACGCGGTGCGCGCTGGTTTGCGCTATTCCAATCAAACTGTCGCGGATAAAAATCGCATTGATTTTCTGGTCAACACCAGAATAGAACATGAGTATGGCGGTGAGGCCAATCGACTTTCTAGTTTTTGGTTTGATCATGGCGAATCTTATGAGGGGAGCGAAGCACTGTTTTTAGATGGTTACCAAGTCTTGATTGACCATCTTGCGCAGGGAATCGATGTTCGTTTAGGACAAGTCGTCAAAAGTATCTCTTACGCAAACGAAACGGAAGTCAGCGTCACGACCAACCTAGGCACGTTCACGGCACAACGGGTAATCGTGACCTTGCCACTGGGTGTCCTGCAATCGGGTGCTGTCAATTTTTCGCCCGCATTACCCAATGCAAAGCAGGCGGCCATCAACAAATTAGGAATGGGCGTACTCAATAAATGTTACTTGCGCTTCCCACGTGCTTTTTGGGATACCAAGGCAGACTGGATCAACTACATTCCCGATACAAACCAATATGGTCAATGGGCAGAATGGGTCAGTCTGGCACGCCCAACGGGTCAGCCTATCTTATTAGGTTTTAATGCCGCCGCATTTGGCCGCGAGATAGAGAGTTGGAACGACCAAAAAATTGTGGACAGCGCAATGACAACGCTACGCATCATGTATGGAAAAGACATCCCGGAGCCGACCGATGCCATCATCACACGCTGGGGCTCTGATCCTTATGCGCTGGGAGCCTATTCCTGCGACTTAGTCGGGTCGACACCCGAGATGCGTGCCGATCTCGCACGTCACATCAACAACCGCCTATTTTTTGCAGGAGAAGCTACCGAGTCTCAATATTATCAAACCGTGCACGGCGCTTACCAATCGGGGATTCGGGCGGCGAGCGAACTACTTGCGCTTTGACATTCCCATCAAAAACAAAAGCATTGCTACAGCGCAAGCTTTTGTTTTTAAAGCATAATCTCAAAAATATAGGTAGCAAGCTGCCTAAAGTTTCATCACAAATGCGTCGTTAAAAGGCATGGAATTTGCCTCTTTTCTGACCATGCGCCCCCTTCAACTACTCCGTATCTTTGATTATCAACAACCTAAAGTTAATCAAGGAACTCGACATCAGACCAAGCCTGAGGCTAACGCCAAAGGCGTCGAAGCTGCTGCGCCGGTTCAGGTAGAACGACGGGCGCAGCCAGACCGCCGCACAGGGGATAGACGCGAAAAGCAACAAGCGACGTTTCTCAACACCCGCAAACCACAAGGCCGCCGAAGCTCGCCGGGGCGGCGGGCGAGCGATCAGAACAATGAAATGCGATATAAGCCTATTTCTATCAAAGGCTAACACTCCACAAATTTTACATGTCAACTTGTGTTAAATCGGGGGTTCGCATGAGTTTTACATGTCAATCAAAACTAAACTACGTTCATTTCTCTACACCCTTGCCTGAGATAAATCATTTCTGAGAGCAAAGGTGACATTTGACTGGTCAATAAGGCGCGTCGCACTCCGACCAGAAAATTCTCGGCACGTTTCCTGCTATAGAGAAATTCATCCATGTATAGACTGCGCAGCTTTGCCTTGCAAGATCTGAGTCGAAACTAAGTCTGAGGTAGAACTGCCACGCTTTTAATGAAGGAGGCCATATGGGTCTGCTCAATTTTTTTCGGTCATCGCCTGAGTTAAGCGCCGCCGGATCAAAACAAACCGAAGTCGAAGAAACAGCCGCGCTGCCTGAGCATTCGCTCAGACCGGGTGAACCCGGCTTTGTTGAACGCCGCAAAATGCCAGACCGTCGCATACAAGAGCGCCGCAAAATCAATTGCAAACCGTATCTGGACACCCGTGAAAATCATGGCAGACGCCGTAGCTTTGGCCGCCGCTCTACCGATCCCGGGAATTTATTGCCATTTTAGGCGGCAACACGAGCGTAACTTTCTATTTTAGTTCCTCAGTCGAGTGCACTTTGCACGAGTTAGGCATAGTGCCGAAGGCGGTTCATTGACGCGATGAGGCGAACACAACAACATCAGCGTCTGTTTTGCATAAATTCTATGCAATTTTCGTGCGGTTTTTTTGCTAAGTGGTCAATCAATTGGTAGGATGGAGGCTTTGGCGAATTTGCCCTGTTATTGCGGTTTTTTGTGTGGAAAGTAAGATGAGAATCCGCACCTGCATTTATGGAGGAAATTCACTTCAGCCTTCTTATCATATTGACCTTTAACGTTCACTTTATGCAAAATAGCCTGACCCGCAAACCCATCGAAATCAAAATTTCCACGGTGGTGGCGGTTGCTGTGATTCTCCACGAATCTTCACTCAGTACGCTGGAAGCTGCATTAAAAGAAATGACAGGCGGCACGCCTGATTTTTTTGATGATGAATTGGCGATGATCGATGTAGAGCCTATCGCCGAACACCCCATCGATTGGGCAGCGCTGGTCAGTCTCCTTAAAGCAAATGGACTGCATGCAGTCGCCGTGCGCAATGCGCGCGAAACAGAACACGACAGCGTGCGAGCGCTCGGTCTGAGCATCGATCTCGTCAGCAAAGCCAAACCCGAATTACCTACCGAAATATCCGCTCCTGCAGTTGCGCCAGCCGCGGCACCTGCACCTGCACCTGCGCCAGCACCCGCGCCGCAAGTCATTCATGAACATATTCCCGCAATGATTGTCGACACACCGGTGCGTGCTGGTCAGCGCATTTATGCACGCGGTTGTGATTTGATTATTACGGCGGCAGTGAACAATGGTGCTGAGGTGATTGCCGATGGCAGCATCCATATTTATGCACCGCTGCGTGGACGTGCTTTAGCCGGTGCGCGCGGCAATACCAATGCCCGCATTTTTGCCACGGCGATGGAAGCGGAGTTGGTGTCGATTGCGGGTATCTATCGCACCTTTGATGCGGGATTTCCCAGCTTGGCACCGAATCAACCAGTGCAGGTCAAGCTCAAAGGCGACAGCATAGAAGTGACCTCGTTGAAGTCAGCGTGAACAACACATTAAAGCTTGGAATGCAGCAAATAAAAATACAGTACCGATTAACCCCGAATTTTTAAGTTCAATCTAGTTTGAAGGAGCACCCTGTGGCAAGAATCATCGTTGTGACATCTGGTAAGGGCGGTGTAGGCAAAACCACGTCAAGCGCAAGCTTTGCTTCTGGTTTAGCACTACGCGGACATAAGACAGCCGTTCTCGATTTTGACGTCGGTCTGCGCAATCTCGATTTAATCATGGGCTGTGAGCGCCGCGTGGTCTACGATCTGGTGAATGTCATCAGCGGCGAAGCCAGTCTGCATCAGGCGCTGATCAAAGATAAGCATTGCGATAATTTATTCATCCTGCCTGCGTCTCAAACCCGTGACAAAGATGCGCTGACCGAAGAAGGCGTAGAGCGCGTGTTAAACGATCTCATCAAAATGGATTTTGAATACATCGTATGCGACTCCCCCGCCGGCATTGAACGCGGCGCAGTAATGGCGCTGACCTTTGCCGATGAAGCGATCGTCGTGACCAATCCTGAAGTATCCTCAGTGCGCGACTCTGATCGCATTCTCGGCATCATTCAAGCCAAATCAAAACGCGCCCAAGCCGGTGGCGAGCCAGTCAAAGAACATTTGCTGGTGACACGTTATTCCCCCAAGCGCGTCGAAGCGGGCGAGATGTTGTCCTACACCGACGTGCAAGAAATTTTGCGCATTCCTTTGATCGGCGTGATCCCCGAATCCGAATCAGTTTTGCATGCGTCGAACAACGGCAATCCCGCGATTCACATCAAGGGCAGCGATGTCTCCGAAGCGTATGGCGATGTGGTCGCACGCTTCTTAGGCGAGCAGCCGCCACTGCGCTTTGTTGAATACGAAAAGCCAGGTTTGCTACAACGAATTTTTGGAGGTAAGTAAGATGGCTTTGCTCTCTTTTTTGTTTAACACTAAGCCAAAGAGCGCCAGCGCAGCGAAAGAACGCTTGCAGATCATCATCGCACGTGAACGCAATGGCGGTCGCGAGGGCTATGATTTTTTGCCTGCCTTGCGTGAAGAATTAATCGCTGTCATTTCCAAGTACACCAAGGTCAATCCAGACGACATTAAAGTGTCGCTGGATAAGCAAGGCAATCTGGAAGTGCTGGATGTGAATGTGATTTTGCCAGACGTAGAATTACGCGGTTAAAAAATAAAGTAGATCCCAGACTCAACAAGGTCGTCATCGCAGATTCAAACGGCGACCTTGCTGCAAGATACATCACCAAAATAAAACGAAAAAAACTATGCGTATCGCCATACTTGATGATGACCAAAATTTACTCGACCTGACCGTCGCAACGCTGACAGACGCGGGTCATTTTTGCCATCCATTTAGCAGTGGGAAGGCGATGATGCACCAGCTTCATCGCGAGAGTTTTGATCTCTTGATTTTGGACTGGCAAGTTCCCGATCTCAGCGGTACTGAAATCTTGCAGTGGGTGCGCGAAAAACTATCGAGCACGCTGCCCGTGTTGTTCATGACCAATCGTTCTGCAGAAGACGACATCGTCGCTGGACTGGCGGCAGGTGCCGACGACTACATGATCAAACCGATACGCCGCGCTGAACTGGTTGCCCGCGTGGGCGCCTTGTTGCGCCGCGCTTATCCGACTCAAGTGGAAACCGAAATCATCACCTTTGGCGACTATGAATTCGATATCCGCGCCAGCCGTGCCAAATTAAAGACCAATGCCATCGAACTGACGCAAAAAGAGTTCGACCTTGCCCTGCTCTTATTTCAAAATCTGGGACGCCCATTGTCCCGCGCTTATATTTTAGAAGCTGTCTGGTCACGCGATATCGAGATCCCTTCGCGCACCATGGACACGCACATTTCTCGCGTGCGCACCAAGCTCGATCTGCGCCCGGAAAACGGATATCGTCTGGCGCCGGTGTATAGCTATGGCTATCGGCTGGAACAGATTTCGGCTAGTTCAGATTAATCGCTCTATCGCGGCAATGCCGCAACTGCAGGAGTTTTCATGTACACGTCCATCCAAAAAGGCGCAAAGTCTGGCTTTGTTGCCGCACTCAGCATTATTTTATGTTTCATTGCACTCTCTGCCACACCCAGCTACGCACAATTTTTAAAAGGTGTTCCGGGCAGCGTCACGATCAAAGCAGGCGAGATCACTTATTACCCATCCGAAAACACGACGCTGTCGGATATCGCGCTGCAATTTACTAATGACATCAACAATTGGCGTGCCATCGCCAAGCACAATAAGATTGCCAATGACAGAACCATCTCAATCGGTGCATCGATCGTCATCCCGACTGAATTACTGCCAGAAGAGCCAAGCCAAGCTACCGTCGTCGCGCTTGCTGGCGAGGTCATCGAGATCAAAAAGAACGGCACCGAATCGGCTTTAGCGACGGGTAATATTTTGTTAGAAGCCAGCCAGATTCGCACTGGCAAAAACGGCTTTGTTAGTTTATCTTTGCCGGACAATTCACGTATTTCTATCCCCTCCAATAGCTTAGTCGCTCTGGCAAAATTACGTAAATCAAAATTCACGCTCAGCCCGCGCACAGAGATCCGTTTAATCAATGGCAAAGTCGAATCAAAAGTGTCACCACTGTCTAACAGCAAAGGGCGTTTTGAAGTCACCTCGCCCCTAGCTATCGCCGGAGTGCGCGGCACGCATTTCCGTGTGGGCGTTAACCCTGAAAGCGTAGGCAACGAAGTATTGGAAGGCGGCGTTGCCGTCGGTGAAGCAGCGCGATTTGACGCCGCCACCGCACTGATACTGCCAGCAGGCAAAGGCAATGTGATTACCCCATTTGGCGTCGGCGCGCCGATTGATTTGTTACCCAAGCCTGAGTTGGAAGCAGGCTTCCAACTTCAAGAACGCCCGGTCTTGCAATTCATCTTCAAGCCAGTCGCCAATGCCGCCCAATATCGGGCTCAAATCAGTTTAGATCAGGCTGCACAAAACATCGTCGCCGAAGGCTTTGCCAAAGACCTGCACAGCAAATTTGATGGCATCCCCGATGGGAATTATTTTGTTCGCGTGACTGCGATTGACGCTAATCAATTGGAAGGCTTGCCCGCGACTTTTGCTTTCACTCAAAAAGCAAACCCTGTGCCGCCATTTACCTTAGGCCCAAAAAACAAAGTGCGCGCTGAGGCTGTCGAGTTTTCATGGGCGGAACAAAACGAAGCCAAGTCGTATCATCTTCAAGTGGCCAGCGACGCCAAATTTAGCAAGGTCGTGCTCGATCAAGCTGACCTCACCGCCACCAGCTTTAACACTAGCCAATTAGCTTATGGCAGTTATTTCTGGCGTATTGCCACTGTCGCTGACCGCAAAGGCAAACCCGATCACGGTCCTTTTTCCGACGCGCAAAGTTTTGTCAGCATGGCGCCGCAAACCATGAATAGTTTTGCAGACTCTGGTAGCGATGAACTTGAATTTAGCTGGCCGGGAGAACCGGGGCAAACTTTTCAAGTGCAAATTGCGAGCGATGCGGGATTTGCCAAGCCCATGTTGAATAAATCGGTAACGCAGGCAAAGCTCACCGTGCCGCGCCCCGAGGCAGGCGAGTATTTTATCCGTGTGCGTGCCACTGATGCAGATGGGTTTGTCGGCACATTTAGCAAGCCGCAAAAATTCGAGATCTTTATGCGTTGGGTGAGTGGAAATGGCGAGCCAGTCCAATCATCTTCCGGCGTGATCAAACCGAATTCAAAAAATCCTTGATCGGTAAATAACTGAATGACAGAGCCACGCCAAGTCACGCCACACTCTCCCCGCAAATCCAAGCCAGCGATGGCATTGCGTGAATGGAGTTGGCTGAGCCTCGCTTTGTTGATACTGACTGCGGTGTTGATCGGTGTCGGCGGCATCAAACGCTTTGATCAGACCATGTATGACAGGCTGCTCCAGAGTCAGTCGCAGCCAGCACGCGACGATATCATCATCGTTGCGATTGATGACTATAGTTTGGCGGAGTTGGGAAAGTGGCCGTGGCCACGCATCCGTCATGCTGAGTTATTGCGCCAACTTCATTCCATGCAAGTCAAAGCAATTGGCTTTGATATTTTGTTCGCGGAAGAAGAAACGAATGCCGCCTCAAGCGGCAACGGCGATCTGGCACTGGCACAAGAACTTCGGCGAAATAAAAACGTGGTATTGCCCTTAGTCTCGATTCATGCCGGAAAAGGTTTGCAAGCTGCGCCACCGCTCTCTCTCCTGGCGCGGGAAGCTGGCGGCCTTGGTCATATTCATATCGAGCTCGACGACGACGGTGTGGCCCGCAGCGTCTTCTTAAAGGAAGGCATACAGGGACAATGGTGGCCACATTTTTCTCTGGCCTTACACGACATTGGCAAGGGCATACAACGCCATATTGAGAACGAAAATAGCTTCCCCCGCACGGTCAGTGCAGGCACACAGTATGCAAATCAAACAGGAATCTGGCAGCGCGATTTTCATATGCAGATACCATTTTATGGTGGCAGTGGAAAATTCACTTCCGTGCCCTATGTTGCCGTGCTTCGCGGCGAAGTCCCTGCCAGTTTTTTTCAGAATAAATATGTGTTGATCGGCCCAACTGCACAAGGCATGGCCGATGCATTTCCCACGCCAGTGACGTCGAACGAAGGCATACTCTCAGGCGTGGAAATCAATGCCAATATTCTGGCGAGCTTGTTAGATGGGCGCTCTATCATCACAGCCAATTGGTGGCAAAATCTGGCGGCGACTTTGCTCTTGCTTAGTATTGCGCTAGGAAGTTTTCTGCTGTTTTCACCTCGCGTCGCTTTGCTCACGATATTCGCTTTGCTGGTGCTGCAATTGGTCGGCAGCTATGTCCTTCTGATGCTCGGCTATTGGCTTCCCCCCTCTAGCAGTTTGCTGGTGTTAATCTTGGCGTATCCGCTGTGGAGCTGGCGGCGCTTAGAAGCGGCGATTCATTTTCTTGGCGAAGAATTTATTTTGCTCGATCAAGAACCCCACTTGCTGCCAGAGCTTCATTCTGACAATAAAACCGCCGCGCCCTCCAACGCCCACCACAGCCCGGCATTACAAGACAAACTAGAGCGCCACATCAACGCCATGCGCACCGCAGCAAGGCGAGTACGCGACTTGCGCCAGTTTGTCACCGACAGTCTGTATGGCCTACCCGATGCCACGCTGGTCACCTCGCGCGAAGGCAACGTCGTTCTCTGCAATCCCGCCGCCAACACTTATTTCACCAGCATAGGCGTGCCGCATATCATCGATACCCTGGTGCCGTATTTATTCGCCAATATGAGCGCACCGCACACTGAATATGCTAGTCAGCGCATCGGTTTTAGCTGGTGGCATATTCTTGATCTCGATCACACACAATTGCTCAGCAAAGGTGTCGAAGTCATCGATCCGCAAGGCCGCAATATCATCATCAAAAGTGCGCCCTGCTATTCTGCGAAAAAAGAATTGGTGGCATGGATTATCAGTCTGATCGACATCTATGAAATTCGTCAGGCAGAACGCCGACGCGATGAAACGCTACATTTTATTTCGCACGATATGCGCTCACCACAGACCTCGATTTTGGCGCTGATCGAATTACAAAAAGATCCCAAAACGGCGATTGCACACGAAGAGTTTTTAGAGCGCATAGAAAAAGCCTCGGCCACCACCTTGGGACTGGCCGATAATTTTGTGCAACTGGCGCATGCCGAGTCGAATGAATATCGTTTAAGCGATGTCGATTTCCAAGATTTGCTGATCGAAGCAAGCGAAGAAATGTGGGCGCTGGCACGCAGCAAACGCATCAAGATTAGCACCATCATTCCCGAGGGCGATTATCCAGTGCGCGTAGATCGCAGCCTGATGACGCGCGTGCTGACCAACCTCATCTCCAATGCCATCAAGTACAGCCCCAATGACACCACCATCACCTGCACCTTAAGCTTGAGCTCCGTCAGCCTGAACGACAGCGTGATCTGCACCATACAAGATCAAGGCTATGGCATCGCCCGCGCCGATCAGAGCAAATTATTCCAACGTTTTCAACGTCTGGGAAGCAAGGCGGGCGCTGCGCCCAAGAGCGAAGGTCTGGGGCTGGGCATGGTCTTTGTCAAAACTGTCATCGATCGCCATTTTGCTCAAATCCGCTTCCACAGCGTCCCCGGCGAAGGCACCTTGTTCACATTGCAAATTCCTGCGAGCTTGACTTGATTTTGCGCAAACGCGGCTTGCCCCTCGTGATCTATCAGGTCAGTCGCGCTATAATGTCGAGCTACAACTAGGGATGCGCCAGCTTGATGCCAGATCAGCATCACAATAAACAACCACCATGCAATTACTCGCCGTCGGCCTCAATCACACCACTGCCCCGCTCTCGCTACGAGAAAAGGTGGCGTTTTCACCCGAGCAAATCGCTCAGGCGGTGATAGGCGCACGTCACTGGTTCACCCAACATGGTGCGCGGGTTGGCTCTGAGACGGCCGTGTTATCGACCTGCAACCGTACCGAACTGTATGCCGTCAGCGATGTCGCTAATCCCATCGACATGACTGCGCAGTTTCTGGCTGATTTTCATAAACTGCCCTATCCCGAACTCCGCCAACATCTCTACACCCTGCCGCAAGACAACGCCGTGCGCCACGCTTTCCGCGTCGCCTCTGGATTGGATTCTATGGTGTTGGGCGAGCCGCAAATTTTGGGACAGATGAAAGAAGCGGTGCGGCAAGCCGATGAAGCCGGTGGCCTTGGCACTTATTTGCATCAATTATTCCAACGCACCTTTGCAGTCGCCAAAGAAGTGCGCAGTACCACAGAAATTGGTGCCCACAGCGTCTCTATGGCGGCCGCCGCTGTGCGTTTATCGCAGCGCATTTTTGACAAAATCGCGGATCAGCACGTCTTGTTCATCGGCGCAGGCGAAATGATAGAACTGTGCGCCACGCACTTCGCCGCGCAAAATCCCAAACAAATCACCATCGCCAACCGCACCTTAGAACGCGGCGAAGCGCTGGCGCATCGTTTTGGTGGCCGCGCCATCCGTCTGGCCGATTTACCCAATTGCCTGCACCAGTTCGACATCATCATTTCCTGCACCGCCTCGTCGCTGCCCATCATCGGTTTAGGCTTGATCGAACGAGCCGTCAAAGCGCGCAAACATAGACCCATTTTTATGGTCGATCTGGCAGTGCCACGCGATATAGAATCCGAAGTCGCGCAACTCGACGACGTGTTTCTCTACACCGTCGATGATCTCGCCAGCGTCGTGCAAAGCGGCTTAGAAAACCGCCACGCCGCCGTCGCCCAAGCTGAAGCCATCATCGAAACCCGCGTGCAATCTTTCATGCACTGGGTCGATGGCCGCCACGTGGTTCCGGTGATCCAAGACTTGCACGAAACCAGCGAACAAGTGCGCCAACACGAACTCGAACGCGCCCGCAAAATGCTGGCACGCGGCGACGACATCGACGCCGTACTAGAAGCCCTCTCCAAAGGCATCACCGCCAAATTCCTGCACGGCCCACAACAAGCGCTGCACCAGGCACACGGCGAAGAACGTGCGCAACTGGTACGCCTGCTGCCACAGCTATTTCGCACTAAGCGTTAGCTGCTCTGCCTTTGCTATCGTGCGATCCTACATTGCACGGCGCACCCTGTCCTTGTCGTTGAAATTTTTTCCGACGAATTCACATTTCTAAAGAACACATCATGAAACCATCCATGCTACACAAGCTCGATCAACTCTCAGAACGTCTGGTCGAGGTCGCTCAACTCTTAGTCCAGGAAGGCGTCACCAATGATATGGACGCCTATCGCAAGCTCAATCGCGAGCATGCCGAGCTGGAACCTTTGGTGGCGCTGTACCACAACTATCAGCAAGCGCAGAATGACATCGTCGAAGCGCAGGAGATGTTGAACGACCCGGAGATGAAAGAGTTCGCACAGGATGAAATCAACGCCGCTAAAGAACGCATAGAAGGCTTGCAACGCGAATTGCAAACCATGCTGCTGCCCAAAGATCCTAACGACGAACGCAATATTTTATTAGAGATACGCGCCGGCACCGGTGGCGATGAAGCAGCGCTATTTGCCGGAGATTTATTACGCATGTACACCCGCTTTGCCGAGCGCAATCGCTGGCAAATCGAAGTCATGTCCGAGTCCGCTTCCGAGCTGGGCGGCTACAAAGAAGTCATCATCCGCATCGCCGGTTTTGGCGCCTATTCCAAACTCAAATTTGAATCCGGCGGCCACCGCGTCCAACGCGTTCCCGCCACCGAAACCCAAGGCCGCATCCACACCTCCGCCTGCACTGTCGCTGTCATGCCCGAAGCCGACGAGCTGACCGACGTCGTCATCAACAACGCCGACCTACGCATCGACACCTTCCGCGCCTCCGGCGCTGGCGGGCAACACATCAACAAAACCGACTCCGCCGTCCGCTTAACGCATATCCCAACAGGCATCGTTGTCGAATGCCAAGACGGCCGCAGCCAACACCAAAACAAAGCCCAAGCCATGCGCGTCCTCGCCACCCGCATCATGGACGGCCAGCTACGCAAAAAACAAGCAGAAGAAGCCGCCACCCGCAAAAGCTTAATCGGCTCAGGCGATAGAAGCGAACGCATCCGCACCTACAACTACCCCCAAGGCCGCATGACCGACCACCGCATCAACCTGACGCTGTACAAACTCGATTTCATTATGGATGGCGATTTGACAGAACTGACCAATGCGCTGGTGGCTGAGCATCAGGCGGAGTTGTTGGCTAGTTTGGGGGATGATTGATTTTGTGTGGGGCGGCATGCCGAATAACCGGCGGCTAAAGTTCTCAGCTCAAATAACGCCTGAATGATTAAAAATTAGGAAGAATCGCTCAGGCACCCAAAATTTGATCACGTACGACAAGAGATCGGATCCTCGGCCGGGTGTATTTGGCTTCTGGATCGATGGCATCGTGATCACCTTGATGCCGGAATTCACCTTGATCAAAAGCGAAGTAAACCTCTTTTGCAAAGGATGGCAAGTCAACGTCATACTGCGAAAGGCAATACCCACTCAACGAATTCATCGCGCAATCGGCAACTTCGAAACTCAACTCTTCCAAGTCGTATTCATGAGCAACGCGTCGCGCGAACATATCAAAGAAAGCGCTCGGAGAAAGTGCCAGTGTACGTCGCACGCTTTCGACTTTCTCATGCGGCAGCACCGGGATTCCTCCGACGAAACCGTCGAATGCAAATCGGATTAGCTGATCGAGATCGGACACGATGATGCCTGACATAGAGGTGAGCGGTTCACGCTCACCACAAGTAAATAAAATAAAGTCCTCATTCGCAATTCCGATCGACTGTTGTGTTAGCTAAAGAGTGTGCATTCTTTTCAAAGAGTCCAAGTGACTTATACATCCGCGTAACGAGAGCTTCAACTTCCGCCTGAAGTTCCTTAAGCTCCGCGTCGTCGATAAAGTCAGCAGTAGTTTCAGAGGAAATCGCCATTTCAATCAGTAGCTCTCCAGTACGTCCATGCTGAAATACTTGAGCTTGCGTTGGGTTGGGTTGTGGGCGATTGTATTTCGCTTTTCGACCAGACGATAGGCTGCTTCCAAGCAAGAAATGATCGCATCGTTTTTTGGTTCTAATTTATTGAGCGCCGTCAGCAAGGCTTCGACGCGTGGCTTAAACAATGGTGCTTTCCCTTTACAGTGATCTCTCCAAAGTCGGTGCGTTATTACTTCCACATCGCCGAACGCAAGGATGAAGCCTCCCACAAGATTACGCCACTTGGCTTGCTCCAATTCAAAGTCAGATAGACTCATGATGTTGATCGCTAACGAATAGCGTTTATCCGCCGCACCGGAACGCAAAAATAAAATCCGCGAACTTCTTGCGGCGGATAAACCTTTTTGGACTGAACCGACGATAGGTTTTTGGTTAAGATGATTGTATCGTAGCTTTGGACGTCGTCGCTATTATTATGCGGCTATATCCAGAGGAACTTCCCAGCTAGGGAAAACAAGAACGGCTGGATGACAATTGAGCGCGCGGGCAAACACTTTCGCGCGTTCAACGCCAAGGTTGATTCGATTATTTTCAATTGCAGAAATGGTTGCTTGAGGAATGCCTGTCAGCTCAGAGAGCTGAGTCTGACTAAGCTCTTGAAGCTCACGCAGGATGCGCAGGGATTCTCCAACAGAAACCTCAACGCGCTTTTTGGCAGGACGAAAATTCTTCATTTTAAGGTCTCCGATAATCGTGAGGATTGACTTGCACCACTTGAATCAATAAGACATCAGCGATGACCATCGATGGTTCGGATCCCAAACTCACGCATAACCCAAGGTTTATCGGCGAGGGTTTGGGTGAACTCCGCGCCTTAGCACAGCAGGACCCTTGACGGAGCGGTTTGGCCCTTTACGGGCACCTATGGCTGCAGAAAACCGACCGTCCACTCTTCGCCTTCCAACGAGTAACAAGTTCTTATGTGAAGGCGGTCTTCCCTGAACTCCAGGAGTTCAACGAAGACTGGCACCAACCTGAAGCCTCCCCATGTCTGCGGGCGCTCGACTTCTTTCCCAGCATGCTGCTGCCGCGCTCCTTCTAGCGTCGCGTACAGGCTGCTTGGGTCGGCAAGCGGTTCACTTTGACAAAAAGTCGAGGTCGTCAATTGGGCGTCCCGCGACCTCGACTTCCAGTGTTCGTTCGCCTCCTCATCGGAGATCTGCTCACAGTTCCCCTGAAATCGAGCTTGTATTCCAATGTGATCCCACCAGACCGTCAACCCCGCTCTCGCATTCTCCGAGAGATCCTGACCCTTTGCCGAATTTAAGTACGTGCAAAACACCAACCCGCGTTCGTCGGCCTCCTTCAGGTCAACAAAGCGAGAATTCGGGAAACCGTTTCGGCCAATCGTGGACACGCAAACGGCACTCTTCTGCTTAAGTGGACTACGCTCAAGTGCGAGTCGCCAATGTTTGTTAAATGCTTCTATGGGATCGTGCATTGCATCTCCGTTTGAAGGGGTTTAGCGTCGCTCTGACCAGCGCAAAACGTCGGTGTCGAGCGTCAAGTTAAAGAGATGTTGCACTATCTGCTCCTAAGACTACGAGGATATTCTTTGATCAGGCTTTCAACAGGAATGCCAAGCCCAGAATGTAAGCGCCGTATCATCGGCAAGGTCAATTGCCGCGTATGATTCAAAATTTCATAGATGCGATTGCTTTTTCCAATCATGGGTTCAAGGTCTTTCACAGACAACCCAGATTGTTCCATTCGGAATTTAATTGCCTCAACCGGGTCGGGTAAATCCAAGGGAAAATGCTTGTTTTCATACGCTTCAACCAATGTCACCAAAACATCAAGTCTATCGCCTTCTGGCGAACCCAATTTCGCCATCATAAGCGACTCAATTTCTTTAAGCGCGGCCTTGTGATCAGCTTTAGTTCGTATCGGTTTAATATCCATTTCCATCACCTTCAAATAGTTTGCACGTCAATTTTGTCGTACTGTTTATGCGTACCAAAAAATCGAACATAAATCACGCGGTATGGGTAATTTATCCAAACCACCAACCTATACTTGTTCCCTGCAATATTAAAAACAACGCGACCATCTTGCAGAATGCTGGCTTGACCAAAATCGCGCTTTACACAATTGGGAGAATCCCAGTCAGCTTTCAGTGCATGACGGTACCACGCCAGTGCCGGCTCTTTCGCATCAATGAATGCGGGATTGCTTTCCCAAAACGATTTAATAGTGGATATTGATATGATACGCATACGTGCATAATAATCCCAATATGGGACTACCGCAAATGGAATTTCAATTATTCTAAAGCAGAAAGATGCACATTTTATTGAGTAGGCGGCAACAGACAATGAGCACGATGCATGCTAAGAGTGAAAGGCGCCACCTGAAGCGAAATTGGAATGGAGTATCCAAGGGACAGACATAAACATGGCGGAGAGAAAGTGTATTAGCCCAATGCTCTAAGAACCGCCTGCGGCTCTTTAGCGACAACGTGAAGCAAAGCCAGAGCTGATCCATGTGGAGAGCGATCACCTCGCTCACAGTGACGCAGTATTCCGACACTAATACTAAATTTTGCAGCGAATTCCATCTGTGTCATTCCTAAACTACGGCGCAACTGTGCCACATCAATCTCGGCGGGACGATGCGTGCGTACAGCTACGGTCTTGCCTTGAGTAAGCGCTATTGCCTCCTGCAAACCCAGTTTAATGCTTTCAAATGCTTTAGTCATGATGATTCTCCAATGCGGATGTTACGAGTACATCGACTAACTGAGAAAAAAATTGCTTCATTCAACAAACCGTCCAGACTACAGTCATTTTACCGAATGGTTTGGGCTCAGGCGATATGCTCCACTATTTTATAT
>JACQDW010000216.1 GCA_016200845.1 Burkholderiales bacterium
ATCGCGAGCACCATGGTGTCATTTAATTCTACGCGCTCATCGACTTCTTTTTGCTTCATCGCGGCAGTGATTAAACGAATCGCGCCCAGCTTTGCACTGTCTTTAGCGCGCATCGCTGCTTTCATGTCTTCTGTAATTTGATCTTTTAAGCTCATCATATCCCCTGACTTGGAAATCAACCTTGAAATAACAAAGCCCGCTGCGGTATACCGGAGCGGGCATGCAAACCCAAATTGAATGTACTCTGCAAAGCAAACTCAGACATTTAAAAGAGATGAATCTCAATCATGCCTGTGCTGCTCATTACGAGATTAATACATTTTCTTAGGCAATTGCTGACTACGAATACGTTTGTAGTGACGTTTAACAGCAGCAGCTAAACGACGCTTGCGCTCTGCAGTTGGCTTCTCGTAAAACTCGCGAGCGCGCAATTCGGTCAACAGACCGGTCTTTTCGATGGTGCGCTTGAAGCGACGCATGGCGACTTCGAACGGCTCGTTTTCTTTAAGGCGAATTGTGGTCATGTAAGTTCGGAACCAGTTAAAAATTTATAGGAAGACCGAGATCATATCAGCAAAAAAAGGAAAAGGGAAGCCGACTGATGAAATCTTATGCAAAAACTGCGTTAATTTGCCACAGCAAAGTTTTAAAAATACTACGAAACCGCATTCCCAGCCACAAAGCCCGAAGCCCACGCCCATTGGAAATTATAGCCGCCCAACCAGCCCGTCACATCGACTGCCTCACCGACAAAATACAAGCCCGGTACGTCCTTCACCATCATTGTTTGCTGTGACAACTCGCGCGTATCGACGCCACCACGGGTTACCTCGGCCTTGCGATAACCTTCCGAGCCATTTGGGATGAGCTCCCAACGATTGAGCTTTTCACCCAACAACCGCAAACGTTTGTCTTGCATATCGGCGATTTTTTGTGCGCCATCAAAACCATGCGCTTGCAGTAAACCATCGACCAATCGTGCTGGCAAATAGGCGCTCAAAAAGTTGGCAAGATTCTTTTTGTTGCTGCCTTTGGCATCCAATAATTCCTGCGCCACATCGCATTCTGGCAGCAGATTAATCCGTATCGCCTGCCCTGCTTGCCAATAACTGGAAATTTGCAACACCGCCGGACCGGACAATCCGCGATGCGTGAATAGAAGGTCTTCGCGAAACACCATTTTCTCTTTTTTGCTGCCAGTCTCAATATCAACTTCCAGAGAAATGCCAGACAAAGGCACAAAGGCTTCCCAACTTGCCGCATCAAAAGTCAAAGGCACCAAAGCCGGACGTGGCTCCACTACCTTGAGCCCAAATTGTTTGGCGATCTTGTAAGAAAAATCGGTCGCGCCGATTTTTGGAATCGACAAACCACCGGTGGCGATTACGACCTGCTGCGCGCTCACATTACCCTGATCGGTCTCTAACACAAAGCCAGATTCGCTTTTTGTCACGCTACGCACCGCACAGGGCATACGCCATTCAACTTTGCCTGTCTCACATTCCTTCTTGAGCATGCGGATGATCTCTTCGGCACTGTCATCACAAAATAATTGCCCCTTATGCTTTTCGTGAAACGCGATGTGATGGCGCTTGATCATGCTCAAAAAGTCGTGAGGCGTAAATCGTGACAATGCGCTTTTGCAAAAATGCGGATTGTCGGACAAGAATTGCTGAGGGCTAGCATACAGATTAGTGAAATTGCAGCGCCCGCCGCCAGAAATGCGAATTTTCTCCGCCAGCTTTTGCGCATGATCGATGATCAGCACGCATTTGCCGCGTTGTCCGGCCACAGAGGCGCACATCATGCCAGCAGCGCCCGCACCGATAACCACGACGTCATACAAAGTAGATTTCATAAAGCTGGGGAATTAAGAAGAAGGGGTAGCGATTATCCCAGAATTTCCGTTGGGATTTGCGATGATGACGGATGCACTTTTCGAGCTAGTTTTGATGCGAATGAGGCGTCAATAGCTAGCTATTGACAACGAAGAGCAACAAAAGTGGCCGAAAATGCGCCGTCAGCGCGCAAATAGCACCGCAGGTGCGCCCAATGGAAAATCTGGGATTATACCGGAACAAGGCGACGCGATACCGCTAAGCAAATTTGCACTTGTTGGGCGATATTCGCAGGCACCGCAACTTCGCCTGCCATCACACGCCTTATCCAAGCAGCGGTACTCTTGGCATCCAAACTATTAGGAACCGCATCGGGCTCACCGACTAACTGACTATCCGCTTCACGCAAACATTCGCTACGCCCCTGATAATAACAATCGATTTGCTGCCCACGTCCAGTGTTAGCAACTGTCTCACCTTCGCTGCCGCGCATGAGGAGCGTCGCTCCTTGCTCTGGCGCCACGGTGCGCAGATATTCGTCTAACATGATGCGATATTCGGGGTGGGTATATGAACTCAAACGCAAGGCTGGCGACTGGAACACTTGCAATAACTTCACCAAGGTATGGGTAGAATTGCGCACGCCTAAAATTTGACGCATAGACAACAAGCGGTGCATCTTAGGCGACAACTGCGCAATCGCCATCACGGCAAGCCTGCGCTGGGTCAAGGCCTGATGTGCCGCTTTGCAATCCATAGACAAATCAATGCCCATTTCCGCGAACACTTCCAGTGTGGTCACCCTGCCCACATCATGCGACACACCATGCACCAAGACTGGCGCGCCTTCACGCGCCAACAGCAGAGCTAGCAAAGCGGTCAGGTTTGGCTTTTTACGCGCTCCGTTATAACTGGGAATCAAAATCGGTGCATATGGCACATCGGTCAAGGCCGCTATCATCTCGCAAGACGCCAGCGCCTGCGCATGAGCGGCATCTAAAAATCCAGACACCTCGGCGATGGACTCGCCCTTGATACGCATGGCTAGTAAGATTGCGCCCATTTCAAGATCAGAGACTTGCGCATTGAGCATAGCACTATACAAACTAAACGCATCCTCGCAGCTCAGACTGCGCGCGCCTTCTTTGCCTCTGCCGATTTCTTTAATAAATTTTGCAGCGGGGAATGATGAAACAGATGCGGGGACAATTTGATTGGAAGGAGAGTTCATTGAGTTAAGGCATAGGCGAACGAAGAAGAATGGCGACAGCTTACACTGGGCACATGCACATCGCAACGCAGGTCTGAACACACCAAACTACAACAATCTCACATTCCTCTTGCATGCAAGGGCAAATTTACTATTGTTAATAGAAAACATTCGCTATACTTTGCTCAAACGCACTTACCCACTTTTTCCCCAACAAAATCATGACGATGCTCGATCCGCGCGCCACTTCTGATTATTCAAGTTTGCACATCCTTTTGGTGGATGACGATGAGTTTTTACTCGACTTGATGAAATCAACTTTTCAAGACTTAAATGTCGGCTCGGTGCAATTGGCTTGCAATGGCATCGAAGGCTTAAAAGTCTATCGCAACAGCATTCCTAAACCCAACCTCATTATTTGCGATTTGTGCATGCCACAACTCGGCGGGATGGAATTACTGAGCCACCTCGCCTTAGATGGCTGTCAAGCCAATATTCTGATCATCTCTGGACACAATCTGGTGCCACCTACCAATGGCAACTGGAATCTCGCTAACTACAACGGCCCGGTACTTAATCTCGCCGAAAAAATCGCCCGCATTCAAGGCCTCAAAGTGCGCGCCAGTTTTGAAAAACCAATCTCGCGCAATAAAATTATCGACATGCTCGATCTGGGCCTAGTCAAGGGTGGCGCTGGTAATAGCCGACCAATCTAATCGCCTAACTCATCACTTCATTTCGTCTGGAAATTTATGACTACTCCTGGCACACCAGGCATCTTAGGAATACTCGGATTACGCAGCGCCATCTATCCCGTCAAAGACTTAAGCGAAGCAAAGGACTGGTACACCCAAGTCTTGGGCACGCCACCTTATTTCAACGAAGCCTATTACGTCGGCTTTATGGTCGGCGGGTTTGAATTGGGGCTGATGCCCGACGGCACACCGGGCATACATGGCGCCCAAGCACTGTGGGGCGTGACAGACGCCGATCACACCATGGCGCATTTATTGTCGCTCGGTGCCAGAGAATTAGAACCGGTCACCGACGTCGGCGGCGGCATCCGGGTCGCCTCGGTCAAAGACCCCTTCGGCAATCGTTTTGGCATCATACAGAATCCGCATTTTGATCCTGAAGCGGTACGCTGATTGATTGAGGGAAGCGAGAGCTTCCCTTTCCTCTACTCGTCTTCCCCCTCCACCCGCGCTTTTTCAAATGCCTTACCGAAGAACAGAGCGTTCTCTAACAGGCGTCGGCTGCCATGCCAGCCGCTGCGAAAACCTAGTGCTGGACTTGCCATGATGACGCTGCCGTTGCCTACCCGTTCAGCGGTTAAGGCTGCGCTGCCTGCGATGCGTTTGACGTTTTCCGGTGAGGCATAGCCGCTTAGCAGTGGCGCACTGGTGTAAGCCGCGACTGTGCCGTAACGATCTCCTTCTAGTTGATAGACCTCTGCATGGGCGAGGAACACCGGTAAGTTATCGCGTGGAAGTCCGGCGGCGAGTGGGTGCGAACGATCGACGTCGGTATCAAAGATCGCGCCTGCGACTAATTCTTTGGCGGCATTAGCATCTTGATCCTTGTAGGCTATGCGGGTTTCTTTGATTTTTTTGTCGTCTGGCTTTTTGTCTTCGGCTTTTTTGTCCTCGCCTTCTGATTTTTTTACCGCATCTTTTTTCACTAACTTGGTATGCAAATAGCTCTGTGTGCTAGCCCATTTCAATGCGCCTTCGACGCCAATCACCACGCCGCCTTGTTTCACAAAGCGTTCAATATTTTTATTCGCTTCTTCACTCAAACGATAACTGCCGTCTGGCATCACGATATGCGTATAACGTTCAAGCTGACCGCTAGCAAGACGCTCCAGGCTTAACTGCGTGGTTGGTAAGTGCAAGTGTCCGTCCAGCCAATGCCACAACTCACCTACCGAGGTTGAATCTAAGCCATTGCCCGCCAACAGAGCGACGCGCGGTTTGTCCACCGATTTCAAACTTGCGCTGCCTACGTCGATTCCCGTCGTACCACTTGCTGAGTTCAAGGCCATGACATCGACCGTAAAGTGTCCGCTCGCTTTACGCACGATGTCCGCCACTTGCGCGGCGGGCATGCTCTGCATCGCTACGGGGATAATGATGCTACCAATGCCTACATCTTTTGCTCCCGCTGTGGTTTGCACTCGCATAGGCTTGGTCACCACGCGCAGACGCAAACCAGCTTGGCTTAATTCTGCCAACAAAGGCGCGGCATCATCGTTCTCCCAATTGTATGCATAAGCGATGTCGGACTCCTGACTTAAAGGCCGAGCCGCAGATGCCGTATAGAGTTCGCCAATCACATCAGCGGTGGTTTTGGCGCTGGCCAGATCAAACGCCTTGGTCGCACTAAATGCGGACACATCGTAAAACGCATTGTCTTTAAACTGCGTGCGCAATTCTGTGATTGCCTCTAACAAGCGATATTGCTTTTGATTGAGCGGCACTGCGAGTGCGTTACTGGCGTCGTAAGTTTGATGCCCAATCTGTACGCTCCCCTTCATATGATGCACGGCGATGCCATGTTGTTTTAAGAGTGCCGCAAATTCTCGCAAGCGTGCAGGATTAGCTGGCGCGGCGAACAGCATGGCGCGCTGACCGTCGGCTTGCGCCATTTTTTTCGCTTCCTCATCAAAGTTTTTTTGATGCGCGATCAATTGCGCGCGCAACGCATCGGCGGCTTGCAAGGTGCTCAATGATGTTGTGATTTGATTGGCGATAGTGTGCTCAAATTTCAGCGCACCATTGCGAGAATCTTGCACGTGTCCACGTGAACTGGCTTGTTCAAATAAGATACCGATACTGCCTTGCACATCGGGATAAGTCGAGCCTTTGCCATAATAAAAGTCATCAAAGCCTTCACGACTAAAATACAGTTCACCACGCGCATCGAAGGCTTGCGCATGGAATTTTGCGATGGCCTCAGTCAAGCTTTGATTGCTTTGCGGCGTGAGAGGATGGGTGCGCGACGGTACGCCGGGTTGAAAAAAGTAAGTGGCGTCTGTGCCTTGTTCGTGGAAATCACCAAACACATGGGGCCGCCAATGTTGAAAAGTAGCGACGTGGGCGCGAGACTCTGGATGCTGCAGCCACAACCAGTCACGATTCAAATCAAACCAATAATGATTGCCGCGACCACTAGGCCAGCTTTGATTATGTTCCAAGGTGTTGGGATCCGACACCAGCGTTTCGCCACGATATGAATTCGCCCAAGATGCGAAACGGGCGAGGCCATCGGGATTAAGCATAGGGTCGATCACCACCACAGTGCGCTCCAACATGGCGGTCACCGAAGCATCCATCGAGCTCGCCAAATGCCAGGCCACTGCTGGCGCGGCATTGGCGCCACTAGGCTCATTACCATGCACGCTATAGCCGAGATACACGACGATCGATGTATCGGTGTCGCCGCGCGATCTGGCTGCTTCGATCTCGCCGATGCGGGCTAAATTTTTTGGACTGGAGATAATCAGATTGAGTATAGGGCGACGTTCATGGGTGTAACCCACAACACGTAATTGCACACGCGGCGATTCCGTTGCCAGCAATTGATAATAGCTCAGTAATTGCTCGGGGCGCGCATGCCATTCGCCTAATTCAAAACCGAGACTGGCGGCAGGTGATGTGACTTTGCTTTCACGTGGATGTGCTGGCAGCACCGACGTGGGCGTGGCAGCAATGGTAATAGAACTCATCCACGCCAGGCTAAGGGCGACTAAGGTTTTCTTGATTATCATGCGAATCTCTCTGAATCTAAACTAAACTAAACTAAACTAAACTAAACTAAGCTAAGCTAAGCTAAGACGTCTTGGATACCAAGACGTCAGTTTAGTTCAAATCGACCGCAGGCATCGATCAATTATGCGGGCTTAAAACCCAATTTTCGCATGATGATTTCCATCAAACACCAGTTGGTGATACCGCTTTGTAAAACATTCACACCAATAAAAGTCGTGAAAGCCAGCCACCATTGATTCACAAAAAACGGGCTGGCAGGTGCGCCCAAAGCCAGACTCAACAACATCAACACACCCGCGATCACTCGAACCATACGCCATGAAGTCATGTTCATACTCCTTAAAAATCTCTACTCGTACTCGTGACGATAGGCTGTGTAGTACAGCAAAGGAATCACCACCAATGTCAGCAGAGTCGACACAAAAATACCGAAAATCAGTGAGATCGCCAGTCCGTTGAAAATCGGATCGTCCAGAATAAAAAAGGCACCCATCATCGCCGCTAAGCCGGTCAACGCAATCGGCTGCGCCCGAGTAATTGCTGAATTGACGATGGCGTCTTTAAATGCCATGCCCTGTGCCAGCTGTACGTGGATGAAATCAACCAGGAGAATGGAATTGCGCACGATGATGCCGGCTAATGCGATCATACCTATCATGCTGGTTGCGGTGTATTGCGCACCCAGCAAAGCATGTCCGGGCATGACGCCGATGATGGTCAAGGGTATCGGTGCCATGATAATCAACGGTGTTAAGTAAGAGCCAAATTGCGCCACCACCAGCAAATAAATCAGGATCAAGCCGACCGCGTAGGCCGCGCCCATGTCGCGGAAAGTTTCATACGTCACTTGCCATTCACCATCCCATTTCAGACTATAGCCACGATAGGGATCTTGCGGCGCATGGATAAAAAATTCTTGCAGGCTCTGCCCATCGGGGGCGACGATTTTTGCAATCTCGCTTCTGGCCTTGAACATGCCATACAAGGGGCTATCGATTTTTCCGGCCATATCGGCAAACACAAAATTCATTGCGAGGCCGTCTTTATGCATCGATGGCTGTTCACGTTCGGCATCATGCACCGTGACCAACTCGCGGATAGGCACGACGCCGCCGCCCGCATTTCTGACACCCAGATTAAGTAACTGCTCCAAGCTGCCTTGCGCTTGTTCAGGCAAGCGCAGATAGGCTGGCACCGGATATTTACTCTCATCGTGCAAATAAGTCGCCGCGTCGCCCGAAAGTCCAGTGCGCAAAGTGCTGACGATGGCGCTTTGAGAAATGCCCAATTGCGCCGCCTTGCGCTGATCGACGATCAAGACCTGACGCGGTGCCGCCATCTTGGCTTGTTGTGGGCTACTCTCATCAACATCAACGATGCCAGCAGTCTGCTCCAACACTTTGCGCACTTGTTGGGCGACTTGGCGGCGGCCTGCACCATCAGGCCCAACTATTTCTGCGACGATAGGCGCTAACACAGGGGGCCCCGGCGGCACTTCTACTATTTTGAGATTGGCATCTGCATCGATTTTTTTTGCCAACGCTTGCAAGGGAGCGCGCAAGCGCGTGGCGATCACATGGCTTTGTTCTGAACGATGATGTCTATCGACCAGATTCACTTGAACATCACCAACTTCTCCGCCAGAGCGCAAATAATATTGACGCACCAAACCATTAAAATTAATCGGCGCTGCCGCCCCTGCATAGGCTTGATAATCACTAACCTCGGGCACGGTTTGCAAATAAGCGCCTAGCTCACGTAAGACCGCCGCTGTCTTCTCAGCCGGGGTGCCGGTCGGCATATCTAAAATGATTTGGAACTCGGACTTATTATCAAACGGCAGCATCTTTAATTGCACCCATCCTATCGCTGGAAGTGCCACCGACAGTGCGATCAAAGCAGCGACACCTAGACCTAATTTTTGACGATTGTTTTTGCCGCTTTTTTCTTCTAAAAATGGCGTAAAAATACCTTGAAACAAGGGCGCTAATTTACCCGCCATGCCGTCGCCAACGTGATGCCCTTCCTTCATCCAAATCCGCGCCAACCAAGGTGTCACGATGAAGGCAATTGCCAGCGACAGCAACATGCCCATGCTGGCATTGATAGGAATCGGGCTCATATACGGCCCCATCAAGCCACTGACAAAGGCCATCGGTAACAGCGCCGCGATCACCGTCAGAGTGGCGAGTATGGTGGGGCCGCCTACTTCATCGACGGCACCGGGGATTAATTGCGCCAGCGTTTTTTCGGGGAACAATGCTTGATGGCGATGAATGTTTTCCACTACCACGATCGCATCATCGACCAAGATGCCTATTGAAAATATAAGCGCAAACAAAGACACCCGATTTAAAGTAAAGCCCCACGCCCAGGACGCAAACAAAGTCACGGTCAAGGTCAAAATCACCGCGCTGCCAACGATCGCAGCTTCACGCCGACCCAGCGCCAGATACACCAGCGCCACCACCGACAAGGTAGCGAACAACAATTTTTGTATCAGCTTTTTAGCTTTATCGTCGGCAGTCTGACCATAGTTGCGCGTGACACTCACTTGCACTTGTTCTGGGATCACGGTGTTCTTCAAACTCTCCACGCGAGCGATGACGGCGTTGGCAACATCAACTGCATTTTGTCCTGCTTTTTTTGTGATGGCGATAGCCACTGCTGGATATTCGCCACTGTTTTTTCCCGCGACGCCATGCCACACATAACGACTGGCGGCAATCGCACCATCTTCGACTGTCGCCACGTCTTGCAAAAAAATGGGGCGTTGGTTTTTGACAGCCACCACCAGCTCCGCGACGCTTTGCGCATCACGTAAAAAGGGGCCCGCTTCTATCGCCACGGTTTGATTTGCTGCGGTCAGCTCTCCCGTCGGCAAACCCAGGTTGGCGGAGCGCAAGCTGCTCTGCAAATCCATCACCGTCAAACCATGCGCCGCGAGCTTGGCGCTATCAATCTCAATATTGATCGCGCGTCCTGGCCCGCCAATGCTGGTGACTTCGCGCGTGCCCTTTACTCGTTTTAAATCTGCTTCCACACTGTGCGCCACACTCTCCAAAGCCGCAGCGCCAGTGGCATTATCTGCACTCCACAAAGTCAGACTAACAATAGGCACATCATCGATGCCCTTAGGTTTAATCAAGGGCTCTAGCGTGCCCAAGTTTGCAGGCAGCCAATCGCGATTGCTGTGTACCGTGTTATACAAACGCACTAAGGCTTCGGTGCGCGGCACGCCGACTTCAAATTGCACCGTGAGAATAGCTAGTCCGGGACGCGACACCGACATGACATGTTCTACATTGTCGATCTGTCCCAGCACTTGCTCTGCCGGTATCGCGACCATTTGCTCGACATCTTTGACCGAAGCGCCGGGAAAGGGGATCACCACATTCGCCATCGTGACATTGATCTGCGGCTCTTCCTCACGCGGTGTCACCAGCACCGCAAATATGCCCAATAATAACGCGACCAGCGCCAACAGCGGCGTGATGCGCGCCGACTGAAAGTAAGCGGCAATGCGACCGGATATGCCCATAACTGATGTCGTCATCATCTTTTCCCTCTTCTCTTATCGTATCGATGAAGTCGCTTGCAGCGGATCTACAACGATCGTTTCACCAGCAGCGACGCCACTTAAGATCTCTTGCTCTTCGCCCGTCACAGGGCCTGGCTTGACCTGTCGCAAGATCAGTTTGCCTTGCGCATTCACCACATACACCGCGAACAATTCGGCACGGCGAAATACGGCAGAACGGGGCACAAATAAACGAGGAGAGGAATGCCGCGCCGCCTTCATTTTTTCGTCGGCATCAAAGCTCACATTCACGCGTGCGAACAAGCCCGGCGTTAAGCCCACCGCGTCGGAAGGCAAATCAAAACGTAGCTGCACCGTATGCGTGCTGGGGTCCGACACAGGGATGATCTTCATCGCCCGTGCTTTTACTATGCGCTGCGCCAAAGGCAAAGAAGGAAATTCGATCAACTTACTTTGATCGCTCTTCAAATTGACGATGCGTGCGGCAGGCACATTGACCATGACACGCAAATCGCGAGCATCGTACACACTCATTAAAGTCTTGCCCGGCAGCGCCATCTCGCCAACAGAGGACGGCATAGTCGCGACCACGCCATCATAAGGCGCATGGATGGTATAAAACCCCGTCTGCGTTTCAGTGGCTAGGGCTTGCGCGATTTGCGCCTTGGCTAGCGCGCGGGCAGAATTCAATTGTGCCGTGGCACGGTCTAATTGCGCCTGGCTAATATAGTTTTTTTCAAACAGCAATTTTTGCCGGGCAAAGTCTTTTTCCGCGACCGTCAAGGCCGCTTGCGCCGCCTCCACTTGCGACCGACTCGCTTGCGCTTGTTGTTGTGCCGCGCGCGCATCAATGCGTAACAGCAATTGCCCTTTCTTCACCACATCGCCCGCCTTCACAGGCAATTCCACAATCGCGCCCGCTACTTGCGTTGCAATCGGGGTAAAGCGCACCGCTTCGACCACGCCATCGAGCGTCAACTGCGTTCCCTGATCTGCCGCACGGACTTGTGCGGTCTTGAATTTGAGCTGGTTGTTATTCTTATCGTTCTGAGCTGGTGCCTGCGCCAAAGTCGCCCCGCTCGGCGCCAGTGCAAGCGCCGCCAATGTCGCCATACTGCCAACTGCGACTGCAACTTGTGCTGGCCGGCCCCATGCTGTCAAAGTGGATAAAATCGGGATTGCTTTCAATTTGGACAAACTGGACATATTCTTGCCCCCTTCTTAAAAATAGTCATTTGCATTTCACATGTCGACATAATATACTTATTTGCGCAAACATGCAAATATAGGGTTGACCTGGATCAATGAATGACTACTAAAATCAGCTACTAAAATCGCATCCAGCAACTTTCCTCTGGAGGAGCGCCGCGCTGAACCTTTCGTGATTTTGTCTTTCAGGCACGAAAAAGACATTCACCGCCCTAGTTCTTGCGCAAATAGACAAACCCACATCAAAGCGCTTATGATGCAACTATCAACAACAACTTCTTGCCCCGCCATGGAAGGTTTATCCGAAACCGCTTTAATTCACGTCGCAGAATATTTCTCTGCGCTCTCTGAACCATCTCGTCTCAAAATCTTGAACCACCTGCGTGACGGCGAGAAAAACGTAGGCGAGCTCGCCACAGCTTGCGGCTGTTCGCAAGCGAATGTCTCGCGTCATTTATCGATGTTAGCCAAACATGGCATGGTGGTGCGCGAAGGTCGTGGCACCGCTGTGTATTACTGCATCGCCGACCCTGCGATTTATGCTTTATGTGATTTGGTGTGCGGGAATGTAGCGCGGCAGTTGGAAAATCAGGCCGCAGTCCTTGGGGCACTCAGCGCGAAAAGATAGTCAATCTGTATGTTGATCTAAAGCCCACTGCACATGCTCGCGCACCATCTCCGAAGGGTGCGCCAATCGCGACTGCAAAGCTGCAAGCACAGGCGTAGCGCCTTTCGCTTGTGGCTCCTTGCTCGCCAGATTGCCTAATCCGACCGCCAGATTGCGCAACCAGCGTTCGTGCCCAATGCGGCGAATTGGGCTGCCTTCCATCTTGCGCAAAAATTCGTCTTCACTCCAGGCAAACAGGCTCAGCATTGTTTGTTTATCCAAACCATGACGCACTTCAAAGTCATCCACACTCGCCGTTTGTGCAAACTTATTCCACGGGCAGACCAATTGGCAATCATCGCAGCCATACACGCGATTGCCTATCATGGGACGGAATTCTAAGGGAATACTGGTTTGTAACTCGATGGTCAGATAAGAGATGCAACGCCGCGCATCAACTTGATACGGCGCAACGATGGCTTGCGTTGGACAGACAGCGATGCAGCGTTGGCATTGACCGCAATGGTCTTGCACAGGCGGATCGACGGGCAGTGGAATATCGACCAAAATCTCACCCAAAAAGAACATCGATCCCGCTTCGCGCGTCAACAACAAAGTGTGTTTGCCGCGCCAGCCCAAACCCGATTTTTGCGCCAGCGCCACTTCCATCACCGGGGCAGAGTCGGTGAATACGCGATAACCAAACGGCCCAATTTTTTGCGCAATCGCATCAGCTAATTGCTGCAAGCGCTGGCGCAAGACTTTGTGATAATCACGCCCGCGGGCATAGATAGAAATCACCGCCGTATCAGCAGAATGGGCCAGCTCACGCTTGCGCCAATCGTCTTTGATCGCATCGGCGGGCAGATAATCCATGCGTGCAGTGATCACCCGAATGGTGCCCGGCACCAGCTCATCGGGGCGATAGCGCTTGCTGCCATGCGAAGTCATGTAGGCCATCTCACCATGAAAACCAGCCGCTACCCAGGCCTGATATTCCGCTTCATAGCCCGACAAATCCACATCGCTGACACGCACGTCAGCAAACCCACTTTGCAGACCGAGTTGCTTGATTTCTTGCGCGAGTTGGACGTAATCAGTCATGTTATGGTATGTTCTGCGCCGTTGATAGCCGCACGTGGAAGAACTTTCCTTCCATTTCCAAATCATTCGTGACTAGGCGACGAGCCGCAGACAGTGGTGGCGCAGGGGGTTTAAAGGAGCATGCTCCTTTCCTGCGCAACGGTCTATGCTTGCAAGCATAGACTCCGTCGGCGTGAGCTTTAGCACGGCAAGGTGAAGGCAACAACGTCATGGATGATTTAGAAATGGAAGCAGAATGCAACATTATAAAACAAGCTTAGCTGATGAAGCCGCAACATTTGCCTTGGGTAAGGCGCTGGCTCGCCAACTTCAAGCAGGCCTCATCATTTATCTGCATGGCGATTTAGGTGCGGGAAAAACCGCATTGACACGCTCTATTTTGCATGCCGCTGGACATCAAGGCTTGGTCAAAAGCCCGACGTATACCTTGGCAGAGCCA
>JACQDW010000217.1 GCA_016200845.1 Burkholderiales bacterium
TTCTCCAACAACATCCGCAACAACTTCGGCTTCCTCAACCGCGCAGATGAATCCGGCATAGGTAAAGCCGACAAACTGTTCCGCCAACAAGGTAGAAAAGTATTCAAAGAAGTCTGCCCGATGGCTGCAGAAATGATCACCAACACGGTACAAAACGCGGGTCTAAAAATAGATCAAATCCAGCGCTTCTGGCTACACCAGGCCAACCTCAATATGAACCTCTTAATCGCCCGCCTGATCTTAGGCCGCGATGCCACTCCAGAAGAATCTCCTACCATCCTGGACACCTACGCCAACACGTCGTCAGCTGGCTCCATCATCGCCTTCCACAAACACCAGGACGACTTAAAGCAAGGCGCAATCGGCGTCATCTGCTCGTTTGGTGCCGGGTATTCGATAGGCTGTGTAGTGGTGAAGAAACGCTGATGTACAAACAGGCTCAACCCAGCATGTTCGTTGGGTTGAGCGGTTTAAAAGACGACTGAGATGTCAGATCTTCACTCCCGGCCAGCCAAACACGATTCCGTCCCGTATTCTTCGCCATATACAGAGCGCTATCAGCCATTGCAATTTGTGACTCAAGTTCTAGTTCAGGTTTACTCCAACAACAAACACCTATACTGATGGTGACATCAATCATCAGCTCGTTGACGGCGATTGGACTATTTTCCACCGCCGCGCGCATACGTTCCGCTATGTTGAGTGCAACCTTAGTTTCGGTTTCATAACACAGAACAATAAATTCTTCGCCACCATAACGCGCTGCCAAATCGCCCTCTCGGACCACCTGATGAATGCGTCTCGCGACTTCTTGTAAAACACTATCCCCAACTTGATGTCCGTACTGATCGTTCACCTTTTTGAAGAAATCAATATCAAGCATCAACACTGCTTTTTGCATACGTATTGCATGTGCCTGCAACAATTGCGCGTGCCGAAAAAATCCACGTCGGTTATATAAACCAGTCAGAGCATCAAGCTCAGCAGATAAGCGCAAGGTTTGTTCCAACCTATCATTGACCAACATCAAAAAACCCATGCCTTTGGCAATTTGCGCCATGATCAAAAGCACTGCACAAGTGATGTATGTCAGCGGAGGCGCGTCACCCACATTGATTTCGGTCGGAAAAAAAGCATCCTCTACTATCGATTCAAAATACACCGCTCCGACCAAAAAAAATCCCAGCCCCAATACAATTAAGGTCCTGCGCGGTAATTGCTGACGAACAAAAATCAAACTCAGCAATACCCAGCAATTAGTCGAACCGATGACACCCCACATCAGGAGCGCAGCCGCCAGCGAATAATTCAAAGAACGCAGACATGTCCACAGCAGAAAATATAAACCAAGACAAGAAAGAACCTGAGTCCATTCAGGTTCGCGCTTAAAAAAAGTTTGCACGCTCCACCAATGGCACACTCCACCTAAGAGTATCAAGTGAATGGCAAGAGTAGTGGTAATCCAGGAAGGAAAATGCCAGCGATTCGCTGAATTTAAGGCATGACCAAGCGCAATCAGGGCAGAAAAAAAAAAAAAAAATCTTACCCCCGTCTGTTGCCACTTCTGACGCGACATCATCAACAAACACGCCGCCACAAACGCTGTAAAAAGAGCGATTGCAGCATTGAGCATGGCGACATCGATCAACAAGATGACCTCCTTGTTAAAAACTACGAGGTAACTTGATGGGAAGAATAGCTCAAAAATCAGAGGAAAAACAAAAAAATGAGTCGTAATTTGATCTATGCGGTTTTTTCACATCAAAATTACTTCCATGCTCTTAACAAGCTCTTTAAAACGCTATTCGTATGATCAAACTCAGACAGCATCACGAGAATGATCATACGATAAGCAAAGGCTAAGCTAATAGATCAAAACCAGTATCAGACACGCCAATCAGCTTCAGCGCTGCCGAGGTGTCCGTCGCCGTCACTGCTGCCGCGATTGCCATCCCTTTCACGATAGAGTCTTCAGGCGTATTGAAATTAAGCCCTTGTTGAACAGCAAAGAAATTAGCGACGATGAGTTTGTTATCCAATAAGTCAGGCACCCATCCCCAAGTCGCGTCGCCTTTGAAACTATGCGCGGCGTATAACATAGTGCCGATCAAACTTCCTCGGCTTGCATGCCCAGTCGCCAATTCGTTGGACCAGTATTTAACGTCCGCATCAGGTGGGGCTGTCATACCACTGCGACCAAGTACGTTCTTATAGATAATCTTGACGAACTCGTCGTTTGTCATCGTTGCGGTATAGCCAGTCAAATTGGAAAAGTATACGGCCGCACCGTAGAAACTTTCAGCAATATTATTGATGCTACTACCCGCTTTAATTTGACCAATCCAATAGCCCAAGCCATCCGCATCCGGCACACGATTAAAGAATGCAACGTACAACTCTTCCAATTGCTGTAAGTCTTTCGCTGCGATGGTTTTACTCAAAGCGGCGATCCCTAAGTTAACATTCATATCCGCAAATCGGAGTTGCTCCACGTTGCTGACAGTATCAGTACCTTCAGCACCAGTGCGATCTCGAATCGTCAAACCCGTCGCTGTTCGCGTAATCTCAAAGTTATCGCGTCCACCAACATAGCGAGCGACATCATTGCCCGCACCACCATCAAGTTGATCGTCGCCAGCCCCGCCAATCAAAATATCATTGCCACCTTGCGCATTGATTTTGTCTGCCGCAGTGGTTCCAATCAAAATATCATTATCATTACTAGCGACATTGTTGAGCACAATATTGAAGAGCCCATCCGAAAACTGTAAAAGCTCTACGCGGGTCAGAGAGTCTGTACCACCAAATCCATCAGCAGCAGAGACCAATACATTGCCGGAAAAATCTGAATACGACACCAAATAGTCGCCAGATGCGCCAACAATTCGGAAAGTATCCGTGCCAGCACCACCATCGACCTGATCATTGCCGCCCAAGCCAGTGAGCAGGTTATCAAACTCATTGCCGATCAACACGTCATCATATTCAGTGCCTGTTGCGGTATTAATTTTCGTACCCAAAGCAATCGTCAAATTATCGACCACCGCATGGTCCTGTGCATCACGACCAATTGAAGACGTAAAGCCAGCTCTCAAGTCAATACGAGCTCCAGCACTCACCGTAGAAGCATCGATACTATTGTTGCCGCCATCATCGACGATCAAGAGTTGGCTTGAACCAAAACTATCGGTGAACGTGTATTTATTATCGCAAGTCGCCACATTTTTCGTGCCGTACAAATAACGCAACGCTGAAACATCATGCATACCGAAGTCTTCGCGTACCACGCCATTCATCACATCGTTGTTCGACATGAGGGTATAACGACTGTCGTTTTGATCATCAATCAAAATAACTTTGTCGCCGGTATAGCTACTATCCAAGGCTTGTTTCAAGCCCAAAGCATGCGCGATTTCGTGCAGTAAGGTAGCCCATCCTGCACTGCCTTTGCTCATGTTGTCAGCGGTTGCACTACTTAACCAAATGTCGCCCGCCAAATCGCCGAGTTTGGTATCAGGCAAAAAGGAATACGCCTTGGTGGAGGTTTGCTGGTTGATGCCAAATCGCATTTGTCCAAAGCTGGTGCCGCTATCGCTCACCTCTTGAAAACTCAACTGCGTCATCGCCTCCAAGCTTGCCAGTGCAGCGCGCACTGTACTCTTTTGCGCCGCTGTCCACGCGACGCTGCCCGTGCCGCCATTTCCGTTTCCATAGCCAGGCACGATATCCGCAAAACTAAAGCTCACTTTGACCGCACTCCCTAATGCGCCGCTCGCGTTCCAACGTAGGTCTTTGGATTCGACCAAGGCTTGCGGCCCTATTTGACTGCGATCGATGAGGTCTTTGATATTGATGAACTCATTGTTGGTGTTGTAAAACCCAATACGTTCAATATTGTGCAATTCAAAAACGCGCTCGGTTGGTTTTTCTTTATTGGTGACCCAAGTGACACGACCATCCGCGCTTGTTTTGATATCCCAAAGCGTGGCAGGTCCCTCGATATCGACATAGTCAAATCCATCGCGACCATCGACATAGACTTTTCCCCAACCTAAAGAGATCCTATCGGTTTCATTAGATCCGTAAATCGTATCATTCTTGCCGCTGCCAGTAATCGCACGAATGTTCACCAGGGTGTCGCGCGTGCCCCATCCATCAAGCACATACCCCGCGCCCAAGTCCGCTGTAATCGCGCCCGGGGCATCCCAATAGACGACATACACATCACCTGTCGCGCCCTCAGGCCGGATTATCGTATCGTTCCCCGCGCCACCAAACACTTCTCCATCTGTCCAAACAATATAATCGTCGCCTTCATATCCAAAATAACGAGCCCAGTCGTGGGATGGATCGAGGTCTTTACGATTGACCGTATCGGCATTCTTAGTGCCCTTATAATCAATAATTGGCATGCAAATTCTCTCTCAAAAAGTTAACAATTCATCGCTCACCGCTGCATCTCAGGTATAGAGAAGCGGCAAGGATTTTTGCGAGAAATTCGATAGGTTAGGGAAGGCGCTCACCATATCAGAGGCAGGCACGCCCAACCACTGCATCAAAGTCGCGCCGACTTGATCTGCAGCGGTCGTTGGCACCCAACGCCCTTTCTTCCACTGGTCACCGTCATCCACACCACCTAGGCTTAACGAGGGGTAGGTGCCTACAATTTGTTTTCCGCGCACCGGGCCACCCATTAGCCACCAATGACTACCCCAGGCATGATCGGTTCCGCCGCCGGATGCGGGCTGCAGTGCACGTCCAAATTCAGAGAAGGTCAGAGTCACCACGTTTTGATCTAAACCGGCTGTCTGCACCGATTGATCAAACGCCGCGAGCGCTTGTACCGCACTCTTGATTTGCGTATCGAGCGAAAATTCGCCCGTTCCACGCTGCTTCACATGCGTATCAAACGCACCAAAACTAACCAAGAAAACTTGACGCTTAATGCCCGCCGCTTTAAACACGGGCATCAAGCCGGCAATGTGACGCAAACTCGCAGCTAAGTCATTGCTCGGATAAGTATTCCCAGGCGGTTTCGCCAACTTACTCAGAGTGGACATCGCAACGGCGTCGCGGAAAGTCGCACCTAGAGTACGCGCATATTCAGCTTCAAAAGCATTCCTGGACTGCATTAAGCCCATGGACTCGATCACGCCGTTCAAAGGATCACTCGCATTGGAGAGATCTGCTGGCCCCCAATAGGAACCCCAGTTTGCCGATGTCTGTGTCACACGCGATTGTTTTCCTAGCAGCAGCGTGTTATCCATGGAATAGGAAATCACCGGCAATCTATCACGCAACTGGGTAGGAATTCTCTCCATCGCACGACCAGCCCATCCGCTTGCATCTGTGTCTCCGGTCCAACCTTGGATATAGGCAGTCTGCTCACTATGAGAAAAAAGAAACGGAGGAATTGTCGCGGTTCGTGCAACCACCTGCGCTGCGGTAATTGGTTTCACCAAAGCACCCACATTGGCAACCAAGCTCAAGCGCCCTTGCTCGTAGAGAGTGGCCAACTCCTTCGCCATCTGCGGCATACCTAAACTATGCCCGCCATTACTACCACTGAGCGTGATGATGCTATCTTGTGCAATCGCCAGCGATGGACGCGCTTTCGAGTAATCCTGATAAGCAGCATCGACTGGTATCAACATGTCGTTACCATCGACACCACCGCTCAAAAACACACAGATCAAGGCCCGATAATCAGTCCCGCTATCAGCCAAACTATCTTTAATTGGAAACCCCGCGAGGCTAGTTACGCCCGCACCAACCCCAAAAGCACCCAAACGTTTTAATAAAGCACGACGAGAAGAAAACAAGCTCATTTGATTACTCCAAAAGTGGGATTGCTCAGCATAAATTGCAAAATATTGGCGGTCTGAGTCGTCGGGGTGCCCCACGTCACTCTATCCATGACTTTCTCGGCGGCGTCACGTTGTGGCGGAGGAAGAGAGCCACGGAAGTAACGACTGCTCACCAAGTTGATAAACTCGCGACGAGATTTTTTATAGGTCGTCACGAATTCATCAAAATTGCAACCGGCCAGTTTGATATTCTCTGGTGCTTGATCAGCGATCCACGAGATACCACCTAAACGCGCACTAAACTCCGACGAAGTTAATAATTTTTGCTCAGGACTGAGGAGATTGCTGCCGGGAGCGCGATATAAGGGAGAGAAAAAGCTAAACACGGATGCAGCATTAAATGGCGCTTGATTTCCCGCTCCGTCAAAATAGCCATCAGGCTTCACCATCGGCTCTTTGCATCCCATACCTCGCAACATAGCGGTTTTGAACAATACTGGCTCACGCACTTTTCCAAAATGATGATCGACTACATTGGGATCATCCGCCGCGCGCGCTTCAGGGTCGAGCAGGATCGCACGCACCAAAGCCTTTAGGTCGCCTCTGACACCACTCCCATTATTTTCAAACACAGCAACGATCCGTTTGATATAGGCAGGGCTTGGATCACTCGTGACTAAGTGTTGAATCATGCGAATAGAAATAAAGGGAGCGATATTCGGGTGATTCATCAAAATCTGTATCACCTTCTCCAAATCTTGTTCGGCATTCCCGCCTGCTGGTATCACTTGACCCAATACTTTTTTCTCGCCCGAGTCATGCGCTTCTTTCCAGCTTGCGACCATAGGATAACGATAAGCACTGCGCAACAGTGGTGGTGGATTAGAGGGCAGAGGATTCACAAAATCCCAGCCAGTCAATGCTCGTGCCATCGCTTGCACATCATCCTGGGAATAAGTCTCTAACAATTTGCCATTGGCATCTCGCTTAGGACTTCCATCCGGGTTCAGTTGCATTACCCCCAAAGTAAACAACTGCATCAACTCACGGGCGAAGTTCTCATTGACCGAACAATCAGCGCAAATACCTTCTTTCTTATTTTGCGTGTTATCAAGATAGACGCCCATACTCGGACTCTTCGCTATTGCGCGCAGCAGGTCAGCAAAATTTCCAAACGAGTTGTTTTGCAGCAGATTGAAATATTGCGTCATCGCGAAACTCTGCACTTTGAGTTCAGACACAACAATAAATTGCGACAGCGCCCAAGTTGTCCGTAAACGAAGCTGATCTTCGCCCGACAAAGCCAGTCGGAAAAAGTTCTTTTGCATCAGCTCGTAATAAGGGCGCCCTGCTAAGCCGGGCGTATCGTTAGAATCCCAATTCTCGGAAAAGCTGCCGTCAATCTGGCTCGCTGGTAAGGCAAACTGTTGATCAATCCAAGCATTCAATCCCTGTGTTTTCACATCTTGAATACTATTTGGTGTTGGTCCAAAACTGGCGTGATCCAAAAACCGTGAAGCCGCATAAGATTTGATACTTGTCGGTGTCGCAGGCGGTCCATAGATTTTCGCAAAGCTATTTGCCTGCGATTCAGCACTACTGATATTGCTTCGCTTGCTGTCACCGCAACTCGTCAAGCTCAGAGCCGCCAACGCCGCAATTAACACAGATCGATAATTCATACTTTAATCCTTATCAAAAAAACTGCCGGCAAAAATAACAAAGGCAGATCGAAAAATCAATCACCCAAAAGAATACTTACGCGTTGCCGAAAGAAAATTTGCGCTGCAGAAATAACCCTGAAATTCAAAAAACATCTAACCTCGATTTAGATCAAGGAATCGACCAGCTTCAACTTGATTCAAGTCAAACATCACATTGCAGCGCACAACTACACTGCCTTCATTGCAAGTTTGATGTCGACTTTGCCTGATTTTTTGTTGAAGTTTTTTGTTTGAGTTTGTCTTAGTTAACCTAAAAGGAAATAAACATGAAAAAAATCGTTATCGCGCTTTCTTTGGCGGCTGTTGGTATGGTGAGTAGCACTGCGATGGCGCAGGAGGCGACTTGGTTGTTGCGTGGTCGCGTTGTGAATATTGCGCCTGCCAATCAGTCTGATCCTGTCGGCGGCACAGGTGCTGCGGATCGTATCAGTGTGAGTAAAAAAACGATCCCTGAATTCGATGCCACATATTTCTTCTCACCGAATATCGCAGCGGAATTGATTTTGACTTACCCGCAAAAACACACGGTCTATCTCGATGGCGCCGACATTGGCAGCTTCAAGCATTTGCCACCAACTTTGTCGGCGCAATACCATTTCGCGCCGAATTCGGATGTGCGTCCTTATCTCGGCCTTGGTGTGAACTACACGAATCTTTCCAAAGTCAATTTATTGGCAGGCAAAGGCGGCTTGGAACACAGCAGCTTTGGCTTGTCATTGCAAGCGGGTGTGGATTTTGTGATTGATAAAAAATGGTCGGTCAATCTCGACATCAAAAAAGTACAAATCCGCAGTGATGTTTTTGTTGGCGGTGCCAAAGCCAGCGCGGTGAAAGTCGATCCTGTTTTAGTCGGCGTGGGTCTTGGTTATCGCTTCTGATTTTGAGAGCTGGCTGGGCTAATATTTGAGCTCAGCCAGCGTTCATTTCACTTCAAGCGATTGACGCTTGCGTGTGGTTTTGGGTTTCGCGATGGGAGCTGCATCGGCTTCGACAACGGGCTTTGCCACACGCGGTTTGCGAGTAGACTTTTTTTGCTTGGTGTAGTCAACACTTTCTGCAACTGCTTCAGATTCTGTGCCTGCCAGCACATCAGGCACCAACGCTGCCGTTACTTTTTTCTTGGTGCGCGGGCGTGATTTTTTCTCTGGCTTTGGTTCGATATTGTCGATAATTGCAGCGTCTATTTTTACGCTTTTCAGCGACTCTGTAGTCACCTCTCGCACTACCTCAGCGATCATGTCTTCATCTTGCTCCGATTCTGCAGCTCCGGCAGGTAGCTCGCGCATGACTTGATCAAAAAATTCTATCCAATGCAAAATCGGCGTCGCGCTCTTCACTTGCATATGCTGTTGACACGCCATATTCGCACTGAGGATCAGATCGGGATGGTGCTCTTCCAAGGCTTGCACTTTTTGGTCGCGTAGTTGTGCCGCAATGCTTGGCTGCAAAATCGAATACAAACCCGCAGAGCCACAGCACAAATGACTGTCGCGACATGGGCGCACTTCTACACCGAGACTCGCCAGCAAATCTTCCATCTCTCCGCGTATTTTTAATCCATGCTGCAAAGTGCAAGGCGCGTGCCACACCACACTTTGTGTGATCACGCCACCCAAAAACGCAATGCATTCGGCGCGATGGGCATGTACCCAATCAATCAGATCGCAAGTCATGGCGCTGACGCGTTTTGCTTTTTCTGCATACGCCTCATCATGCACTAATAATTGCGCGTATTCCTTCACCGCCAATCCACACCCCGATGAATTCATCACGATCGCAGCGACCGTCTGCGTTCTGTCGCCGTCAGGGTCTAACATCGGCCACCATGCGTCGATATTCCTGCGTGCAGCCTGTTTGGCACCTGCATCATCACCCATGTGTTGATGCACCGCCCCACAGCATCCCGCTTGCGGCGCGACCACGCATTGCGTTTGCAAGCGATCTAATACGCGCATGGTCGCTGCTTGAATATTCGGTGCCAATTGCGATTGCGCACAGCCTTCCAATAGCAACACTTTTTTTGCATGCTGGCTTATGGGTCGTTCTGATTTCGGCGTCGCCGACGAGTTTTGGTGTTGAGTGATTTTCTCTTGCGCAGATTTGGATAACAAGGGGCGCGCGAGTTTGGCGACCTTTAATAAATTTCCCAACAACTGCGGACGGCTGACACTTTGTTTTAACAATTGCCGCCACCAACTTTGCAACCACGGGCGCGCGATTTTTTGCTCTGCCAGTTTGCGTCCAATATCTAGCAATCGCGCATATTTCACCCCAGAAGGACAGGTGGTTTCACAGGCGCGACAAGTCAGACAGCGATCCAAATGCGTTTGCGTTTTTTGCGTGACCGTCTCGCCCTCCAACATTTGCTTGATCAAATAAATGCGCCCACGTGGGCCGTCACGTTCGTCACCCAGCAATTGATATGTCGGGCAAGTTGCATTACACAGTCCGCAATGCACGCATTGACGCAAAATCTGTTCCGCCTCCTGCACCTCTGGATCGGATTGCCATTCTGGAGCGATCTTGGTTTGCATAGTCAGACGTTGGAAAATAAACGATCACGATTAAAAATACAGGCTGGATCAAACACCCGCTTCAATTGCTGATGGATTTTCAGCATGGCAGGTGGAAGCGGCATCCACACTGGCTGTGCAATATCGGCATAGCGAAATTGCGTCACATGTCCTCCTACCTTTTGCGCCCACTCACGCAATTGCGGCAAAGGCTCTTGCGTCCAAATCCAGCGTTGCGCACCACCCCATTCGATCAGGCTTTTACTGCGCACGGGCAAGGAAGGCGCGTTTGACGGCAGCGAGAATCGCAACAAACTCAAGCCCTGTTCCGCCTGAAAAAAATGATGGCGCTGTTCGCGCACGCTGCGCCAAAATTCAGCGCACCCACCCACCTCTTGCCCACCCATCTTGTGCCGCGCCAAACGCAAGGCGGACTCTGATCCCGACAAGCGCACCATCAAGCGTCCCGCATGAAACGCGCTGGCAGAAATCGGCAAGGCAAGTCCACCCCATTGATTCAGATAGCGCAGCGCATCACACTCATCCAGCGAAAACGCCAAGCTCGTTTCCAGCTGCGGCAAAGGCAGGACTTTTAACGAAACTTCCAGCAACACGCCCAAAGCGCCCATACTGCCCGCCATCAGCCGCGAGACATCGTAGCCAGCTACATTCTTCATGGTCTGCCCACCAAAACGCAGAATTTCACCGCGCCCATTCATCACTTGCACGCCCAACACAAAATCACGCACAGCGCCAGCGCTAGCCCGCCGCGGCCCCGACAAGCCTGCGGCCACCATGCCGCCCAACGTCGCCTCTTCTCCAAAATGCGGCGGCTCGAATGCCAGCATTTGCCCCTGTTGCGCCAACATGGTTTCAATCTCAGATAAACGCGTTCCACAGCGCGCCGTCAACACCAATTCACTGGGCTCATATGCGACCACACCGGCATAGCCGCTGCAAGCTAACACCTCGCCCTCACAGGGCGCACCATACCAAGACTTGGTGCCACCGCCACGTATTTGCAAAGGCGTTTGCGCGGCGCTCGCAGCTTGTATCTGCTCACGAAATAATGACAACAAGTGATGTGGGTCTGATGACATAAAAAAATAAAAAATTCAATAGCGCGGCAAATGCGCAAACCGCAAAGCACCACCTTGCACATGCATACGCCCGCCTTCGGCACAGCGCTGCAAACTGGGAATCGCTTTACCGGGATTGCATAAATGCAGAGGGTCGAACACCGTTTTAATCGCTTGAAATGTCGCCAGCTCGATCGCATTAAACTGCACACACATGGCGTTTAATTTTTCCAATCCCACGCCATGCTCGCCCGTGATCGTGCCACCGAGTTCCACGCACAAGGTCAAAATTTCTTCGCCAAAAGCTTTCGCCGCTTCAAACGCGCCGGGTAGATTGGCGTCAAACAAAATCAGAGGGTGTAAATTGCCATCACCCGCATGAAACACATTTGCGCAACGCAAACTATATTTGTCTTCCATCGTGTGAATCGCCTCCAACACGCGCGACAAATAACGCCGTGGGATCGTCCCATCAACGCAATAATAATCAGGCGAAATTCGCCCCGCCGCTGGAAACGCATTCTTACGTCCCGACCACAAACGCTGGCGCTCCGTCTCGCTAAATGACACCGTCAAAGCCTGCGCCCCCGCCGCGTTCAAGACCGCACTCATACGCACGATTTCTTCCGCCACTTCTTCCGCATTGCCATCCGATTCGCATAATAAAATCGCCGCCGCATCCAGGTCATAGCCTGCATTGGCAAAGGGCTCGACCATCGCTACCGAGGTCTTATCCATCATCTCCAAACCGGCGGGAATTATCCCTGCAGCGATCATGTTAGCAACGGCATCGCCCGCTTTGGCAATCGTATCAAACGAGGCCACAATCACTTGCGCCATCTGCGGTTTTGGAATCAACTTCAAGGTCACTTCAGTCACGATACCCAGCAAACCTTCTGAACCGATCAGCAAAGCCATCAAATCCAAACCCGGTGCGTCTAGCGCTTCACTGCCCAACTCTACAATCTCGCCATCCATACACACAACGCGCAAGCGCATCACGTTATGCACGGTCAATCCATATTTCAGACAATGCACGCCACCCGCATTCTCCGCGACATTGCCACCGATGCTGCAGGCTAATTGCGATGAAGGATCGGGCGCATAGTACAAGCCCGCCGCCGCTGCCGCATCAGACACCGCCAGATTGCGCACTCCAGGCTGCACCCGCGCGGTGCGCGCCCTGGCATCGATAGAGATAATTTGATTGAGCTTGGCGGTCGAGATAACGATACCGTTTGCAACCGGAGTCGCACCACCGGAGAGTCCAGTGCCAGCACCCCGCGGCACGATGGGAATGGCGTATTGCTGGCACAGCGCCAGTATCGCGATGATCTGCGCTTCATTCTCAGGCAAGACTACCGCCAGCGGCACTTGTTTTAACAGGCTAAAAGCATCGCATTCATACGGACGGGTATCCTCAGGATCGGACAATACACAATGCGCAGGCAATACACTACGCAAGGCTTTCACCATCGCTCCCCGCTGCTCTGTTTCTGTCATGCCCATTCCCCGTGATGATTCAACAACGCTAGCCTGAGTGTAGCCTGAGTCAGCAAACTTGTAAGCAAGAAATAAATTGGACATAAAAAAAAGACGCCGCAGCGTCTTTTTTTGTCGATAAGATGAAACAGTCTGATTGTTTACACCGAGAACGAAGAACCACAACCACAAGTCGATTGCGCGTTGGGATTTTTAATCACAAACTGTGCGCCTTCCAAGTCGTCTTTGTAATCAATCTCTGCACCAACCAGATATTGATAACTCATGGCATCGATCAGCAATTGCACACCGTTTTTATCCATGATGGTGTCGTCTTCATTGGTGATTTCATCAAACGTAAAACCATACTGAAAACCAGAACAACCGCCGCCCTGGACAAAGACACGTAATTTCAAATCTGGATTACCCTCTTCAGCGATCAGCTCGGCCACTTTGGCTGCAGCACTATCGGTAAAAACAATCGGGGATGGCATATCGGTAACGGCGTTCATAATTGACTCCTGCTTGTGTTCAAATCAAACGTCATTATAGACCTTATTTCCCAAACCGTTTGTTTAGCCGTATAAGCTAAGTCAAGCGGAGCTAATATCAATTGGACGCCGCCAGCTTCAGCACAGGTTCCGCAGCTTGATCATGCGCCAGCTTGCCCGATACCAAAGCGCCATTCATCATTTCCAGCGCCTTGTAATGCACATCACCCGAAATTCTCGCCTTGCTTTGCAATTCAATCAGCTCGGTCGAAATCACAGGGCCATTGATCACACCATTGACTACCACATGACCAGCACGCACTTCGCCATCGATCACGGCTTGTTCAGAAATCACTAAAATACTCGCAGCACCGGCCTCGGCAACCACATTCCCTTTGACGTGGCCATCTATCCGCAAGCCACCTTTAAAATGAATATCGCCCTCTATGCTGGTTGATGCGCCGATCAGACTATCAATCGTGCTCTTCTTTTTGCTGTTAAACATAAACACTCCTCGATTTTTATTATGGGCTATTTCGGGGTCACTTTGACTACAAAGACACCGATTGCTTCGCCCTCAACTCGCCTTTTTCTAAGACGGTCATCTGTACCGATTTCACCGTCGCTCCTTCCGGCAAACTGATTTGACCTTCTACTCTCTGGTATTGTTTGAATGAGAGTTTAAGTTTGCCAGCATCACCTGATTTTGGGTCAGGAAATTCCATCATAACAGGTTTACCTGCCTGCACCAGTGTCAGGCTGATATGCATCTCACCCGAAAATTCGCGGGCACTTTTACCACCTTGCATCACCAAAGTACGGTAACGCAATTGATTGGCACCTGCCATTTCTATTTTGGTTTTTTGCAGTGTCAGTCCTTGAGGACGATTCGCCGAGGGCATCAAACTTTCAAAAAATGCTAGGTCTTCTTTGATCCGGTTATTCTCCGCGCTCAAGGCATTGATCTGATCCGTCAATTGCTTTTGCGTTGCCTTCTCAATATTTTGTTGACTCTCTATCGTGGTCGCCGTCGCCAGCAATTTATCGCGCTCTTCGGTCAGGCTCGCAACCTTGTCCTGCAAAGCCGTCATCTGCTCGGGTGAAAACTTAGGGCCAAAAGCAAAACTACGCCCCATATCATAAGTCCACATCGCAATTGCACCGCCGACACCAAGCACTGCCGCAATAAACGCAAACTTAATCGGCCAGGGCACATGCTGATTAATCGTCATCCTTGACGAGACCAGTCGGCGTTTCCAGAAATGAGGTTTGATCATGGCATAACCGGCACGTGATGCAGTCCCGTATTTTCAGCAAGACCAAACATCAGATTCATACATTGCACCGCCTGCCCGGAGGCACCCTTGACCAGATTATCCTGCACCACCAGTACCACTACCATCTTGCCATTACCTGGTCGGTGTACAGCCAAACGCAACAAATTCGAAGCGCGGGTGGAGCGGGTTTCAGGATGCGATCCAAACGGCATCACATCAACAAAGGCTTCATTACGATAGGCCTCTTCAAACACTGCCTGCAAAGCCTCGTTCGACATCGCCAAAGCGTTATCCTTTAACTGCGCATACAAAGTCGAATGCATGCCGCGCACCATAGGCACTAAATGCGGCGTGAACAATAAGCCGACTTTTTCATCCGTCAAACGCTGCAATTGCTCTATGGTCTCGGGCGTGTGTCTATGTCCCGACACGCCATACGCCTTAAAACTATCACTCGTCTCAGAAAACAAAATGCCGATCTCAGCCTTGCGCCCAGCGCCTGATACCCCCGACTTACAATCCGCAATCAAATTGCCAGCATCAATCAAACCCGCCTTCAACAAAGGCGCAAAGCCCAATTGCATCGTGGTTGGATAACAGCCGGGATTGCCAATTAAACGCGCCTTGGCAATCTGTTCCCGATTCAACTCTGGCAAACCATAAGCTGCCTCAGACAACAACTCGGTACAGCTATGCGCCATGCCATACCACTGTTCAAACTGAGCCACATCTTGCAGACGAAAATCGGCGGCCAGATCAATCACCTTCACGCCATTTTTCAATAACTCAGGTGCCTGCGCCATCGCTACGCCATGCGGAGTCGCAAAAAACACCACGTCGCAGGCATGCAAATCTGCCTTATCCGGCGACGAGAAAGCCAAGTCAACCCGACCACGCAAAGAAGGATACATCTGCGCAACCGGCACGCCATCCTCTTTACGCGAAGTAATCGCCGTCAACTGCACCTCAGGATGCGTCGCCAAAATCCGCAACAACTCCACACCCGTATAACCCGTCCCTCCGACGATACCGACTTTAATCATTTTCCTCTAACCTTTAGTGCAATTGACGACGCCGCAAAATTTTGCCCTATTCTAGCAGTCGAACTGGGTTTTCCCAATAGACGATGGAACCGAACCGCCTCGCTTGAATACTTAGCGTGTAGCAGCGCACCAAAACACTCCGAATAGACGAAAAAAAACCGCCAAAATTGGCGGTTTTTTCGTTCCAGCAAAAATCTGCAAAAACAGATTAACGCTTGGAGAATTGTTTTGCGCGACGTGCTTTGCGCAAACCAACTTTTTTACGTTCAACTTCACGAGCATCACGAGTAACGAAGCCAGCTTTGGACAATTCAGATTTCAAAGTTGCATCGTAGTCGATCAAAGCACGTGTGATACCGTGACGAACTGCACCGGATTGGCCAGACTCGCCGCCACCGTGTACGTTAACCATGATATCGAATGTTTCGAGGTGGTTAGTCAACTCGAGTGGTTGACGGATGACCATCAAGCCTGTTTCACGAGAGAAGTATTCGTTCGCTGGTTTGCCGTTAACGACAATCTTGCCGCTACCTGTTTTCAGGAATACGCGAGCAACTGCGCTCTTGCGACGGCCAGTTCCGTAGTTGTAATTACCGATCATGGCTATTCCTTAGATATCGAGAACTTGTGGTTGCTGAGCAGCGTGCGGATGCGTTGCATCTGCATACACTTTCAACTTTTTGATCATCGCGTAACCGAGTGGGCCTTTAGGCAGCATGCCCTTAACAGCCTTCTCTAATGCGCGACCTGGGAAACGAGCTTGCATTTTTGGAAGTTCGTTTCGTAGATACCACCTGGGTATCCAGAATGACGGTAGTAAACTTTGTTCAGAGCTTTAGTACCAGTCACGCGCAGTTTGCCTGCATTGACAACGACGATAAAATCGCCTGTGTCTACGTGTGGTGTAAATTCTGGTTTATGCTTGCCGCGTAAACGGAGTGCCACTTCGCTGGCAACACGTCCGAGAACTTTGTCTGTCGCGTCAATCACGAACCAGTCGCGCTGAACCTCATGGCCCTTAGCGGAAAAGGTTTTCATGTTGAATCCTAATAAAA
>JACQDW010000001.1 GCA_016200845.1 Burkholderiales bacterium
CAAAAGTTTCGACACCAGAATTTTCAGTCTTCACAATCAACAAGTTATCGACCACGTCCGTCAATACACCTTCAACATCTGCGGTTAAGTCAGCTTGCCCTACTTTAGAATCCTGACCATTTCTCGTAAAAATCCCATGACGATAATCAATACTCGTCACACCCAGTTCACTCAAGCTTTGTAATTCATACTTTTGCACAGCACCATCGCGATTCAAATCCCGCCAAGCCCGCAATTTACTAAACGTGACATCGCTCGCATTGAGCTTGCCATTGTTATCTGAGTCCTGCTGCCACAAGACTTCCAGCCCGCTCTTTGCCGTATCAATTCTGCTGTCGTTAAACAAATCCTCCGCGCTACTGATTTCACCGTCGTCATCGACATCCATCACCAATATGGCATCATGGGCATCGATCCAGTCTGTTTCTTCTGCGTAGCCATCGCCATCGACATCAAACAGCACGCCTTGCCCAGCGTCTCGCTTGGTGACTTTGATGCCATCGCCGTTCAAATCAAGAACGATGGGGCGGAACACTTGTGTGCTTGCGTTTTGCACGTCAAGCTTTTGATAGCCCTTCTTCGCAATCCATTTGTTGAAACTCTCAATCTCGTCCACCGTGTTTGGATTGATCGGTGCGACAAGATCCTCTCCTCGTCGTGAGTCCTCGTCACTCACCTGTGTCCGCATTACCTCTATCTTGCCTTTGATCGTTCGATATTCATCCATCGTCACGATCGCACTCGATTGAACAGCGCCCATTAAAAAGGCCTGCCCCATATCCATAAAATAGTCTTCCGATGTCAACACAGGAATGTTCTCGTCGCCAATCTTGTGTGAGTCCATCCGACCCTGTGCATCAAATTTCTTCACAATGGCTTTCCCTGTCTTTGCGTCGATATAGCTCAACGTCCAACAATCGCTCACATGATTGTCAAAGGAAATCCATGGCAATCGCGATGCCACTATGGCGCGATTAGGTACCGTTTTCAGGTTCTCTTGTAAGGCTTCAATCAAGCGCGTCATTTTTTCTTCGACGACTTGATATCCACCATTGTCACCATATCCCCTCACAATGATTTTGCCATTCATCTCTATCGCCGATACCGTTCCATAAGGAGTGGTGTCGCGCAATATTGCGGACATAATTTGACCAACTGCAATCACCCAGCCGATCACTGGCACTCCGACCATCGATGCGAAAGCACCAAAGGCACCTAGATAATTTTCATTTTTGATGTTCGAATAAATCGATAGGACAGATAAAACATATCCGCCATATTTCATGGCGTCGCCAAGGTCTGTTGCCGTCCCCACAGCATCATTCCTCGCGGCTGTCGCCGCTTCTTTTGTTGCATATTGTCCGTAATCGCCAGCTTTAATCATGGCATCAAGTTCGGTCGCCTTACTGGTCAACACCGTCTTATACAAAGACATGATGTCGTTAGACAACGACAAGCTGCTTCGCAAAATCTCCACTTTGTCGCCACGCTCTAAGGCTTTTTTCAACGCGAAATAACCTTCACGCACACCAAGAACATCGCTTAAACCGTGTGTGATTCCGTTTTCTGTCCAGTTATTGGCAATACTCAAGGTTGCCGCTGCAATGGCAGTGTTGTCGTGGCTTTTGACTGCCGCGATCAGATTCTGGATACCGGAGAGAGACTTACCCATCCTCATGACCACGGGGTCTTCCCAAAAGGGTAGGTCGGGATTGCTGCTTTTGAGTTCGGTTAATTTAGCGTTGGGATTGTTACTTGCCGACTGAATAATATTGGCAAACAGTGGATTATTTTTTGCAAACGCTTCAAATCCACTTTCATTAATCGCTTGCAAAATTTGCGCAGAATTTTCTGGAGTCTTACCGTCTATCCATATTTTATCTGGCGTAATTGAAAGGTCGTTTTGCCCATTTTTCACGCCTTCCAACTCAAAAACAACGCCATTGAAAGTGCCGCGAACCAAAGACCTTTCAGCGCCAACCTCAGAAAGCTGTGCATAGGTCGCGCCATTATTTGCCAAAGTCAACTCGGCATGACTATCTCCGACCTTAATGTCTAAAAGATTTTGCGAGTAAACAAAGTAGTCGGCGCCTTTATGCGCAGAGAGAATAACACCATCAGTTTCAACCACATAGCCTCGCGCCACTAACTGATCCATTAACTCAGCAACTGTGCCCGCCTGCGGTAAGTCAGTAAGTGCCGCCGAACTGATACGGCTAAATTCAGTAGAAGGGAGTTCGAGCTTGATATCTTTCAACTCAAGTTTAAAGTCTTGAACCATCTTGAGCGTTTCATCTAAGTCGATGTATGCGGTTCCTTTTGCAACGCCATCTGCGGTATAACGAACGCCATCCTGCAAATACTCTCCTTGAATAACGCCACTCTGCCTGTCGATGTGATAGTCGTGTGAGAGTTGTCCAAGCTTATCCCAAATACGGATACGATATATTCCACCTGCCTCGTACATCTCTTCCCATACCGTACCATCGAGCCGAGATACTCTAAAACTAACCGGTCGTCCGTCTTTGTCAATCGTGCTTGCTGTTCGTTCTCCTTTGTAGAAAATACCCGGTATCGCGCTATCTTCAAGACGTGTCCCCTCATAAGTGGTCGATCCGTCTTCGTTTTTGGTGATTTTCGAGTTACTCGCCAATTTGCTCCAGGCGTCTTGCAACACTTTTCCACTTGCACTAACGAGCGGATTAGCAGACAAACCATCACCAACTTTAAAAGTCGGCTCCAAGGTTTTAAGCGATTCTTTGGGACGCAAGAAAACTAACGCGTCCCCTTTGCCCCAACCTTTCCAATACGTCGCATCACTTCCATCTTTTGTTGTGAACCACGTGGTTGCGGGGCCTGTTGAATTTTGCGATCCATAAAACGTGCCTTGTTGTGTCACTGGGTTATAACTTTCGACAAACGCCATGTGACCATCCATCAGAATGACGTCACCAGGTTTGATGTCGGTGCGCGCACTGACCACATCAAATTGCCCACCAGTCTCGGCATTGCGCGTGGTTAAACGATTCACTGTTCCGTCTTTTCCACCAATGTTATATCCCAAGGCGCGCAACGTATTTTGCACAAGACCAGAACAGTCTTCATTCGGCCTCTCCTTTCCCGTTTCAGTCACGACAGTTTGTCGCCCATTTGGGTGGTCCCAATTCCAATAACTGTAAAGCGTTTTTGCTGCAGCGATGGTGGGATTTTCTCCAGTCTCTGCTGATAGTTTTGCTGCTTCGATTAATTTTGTGAACTCTTCTCGAAGTTCGGTTGTTCCGTACTCACCAGTCACGAGTGCGGCATACGTTTGGTCGACCCTAGTGTTGTGTCGCAGATAGGCATAAACTACAAAGTCTTTCATCGCATCAAGTGATGAATCTTTCTCTTTTAAGGCATCAATTTTGCTGGAAAATCCTTTGGTATCGCCAGCGAGCCAGTCCTTCTCTACCTTCGCTAAATTAAACAAAACGACGTTGATTGCGGCATCCAAATTAAACACAAGAGGATCAGTTTGCTTCTTATCGTTTGAGTCTGTAACTCTCGCGACTTCGTCAATTTGCGGTAAATGACCTGAATTAAGCAACGCATTCTGCGCGTTCGCATAACTCGTAAATTGTTCACTCCATGTTCCTAATTTATATTGAAAAAGTCCTTGCGGTGAATTTGGCCCCACCCCACCTGCATTTACATTAAATTGTGATTCGATATTCGCTTCGATCACGGCTTGCATGATGACACGCTCTGAATACCCACCGGACTTACCCAGGGCAACGATGCGCTCGATAATGAGTTTATGTGCAATCGAAATATTCCTTATATTGCTAAAGTTGTAGCCCATACCATTTCCTTTTTACCTTGATGTTTTTTGTTTGAATTTAAACCTAATTGGCACCTACGCCTTTTATTACCACGTAGCTACTTCACCATGTTTGTAGCGTCAAGCAATGGACTAGGAAATACTTTTAACAAACCTTCGTAACCAACTGCAGCCCAATACAACGCGATTTCACTGGGATCGATATCTCGCTTGATCTTGTCAGGAATTTTCAACCACGCATTTCGGATACGTTGCGGTTCTTTTACTGCTGCATAAAGACCTAAATAATCTAGCACCCACTCCACTCTTCTATTCCAAGCTTTGTTCTCTAATTCTTGAATTCGGTTGTTTTCACCGACTAACCAGTCACGATCATTATGATTATTCACTTCAAGGCGATTGTGACCTAAAGTTGCGTTGACATTTTCTTGAAACTCACCTTGAGAACTCAACTCAAACCTACGCAATACACGTCGCGCACCAAAGATACATGATGTCGGTAGACATGATCTTAGGCGTAGGCGCTCGTCCCCCAACCGACTCTTAGCAAACGCTTTCGCAGCCTCTAACTGCCTTGCGGAAACCACCTCCGCATCTCCACTCCGCGTCAGCGTCATATCGGTACTCTCAAGATAAAGAGTTTTCGACGATTGATCGTACTGTAGGTAATTTTCGCCATACTTCGACAAGACATCCACGACCGAGGTTAATTGCGCATGGACGATATCAAACGAGTAGTAGAAATCAGATTGCTCGTTATTGACGAACACAGAAAACAAGATTGTTTCGACACCGTTGCTCGCGACTTTCGCAAAGGCTGGGCACTCTCGATAAATAGTCGCATTTGGATTATTGTTCTTTCTAAAATCTGTTTTTTTACACTGTCTCTTCCAATCACGATCTTTCGAGTCATCGTAATCTAGAATATATGTCGAAGAACCTAATTGTGCGGGCATTGAATACTCGTCGTTATCATCAAACCGCTTCTTATACACAACCCGATCACCTTTCTTGGTCAGCAAAAACCAATGCGTTTTTCCGCTAAAATAGGGCAGATCACCATCCATATATCCATCCCTTCGCTCAACTTCAGATATCCACTTAAATAGATAAAACTCAGCATCGCCGACAACCAATCTTTGCATGACAAGAGGTTCCCACTCTTTCATATTCAGATTAGGCTCTAAAGCCAGCAGCTCAGACTTTGCAAGCAACCAAATCGGCTTCGCCCCCTTGGCATTACCTGGAATAACTTCACTCATCTGCACCCGCCATTCCGGCGATGGCAACTCCGCTTTTTCTATTGGCTTGCTAGTTTTCTTTGTGGTGCTCACTGATGGTATTTTCGTCTTCGCCACGTTTTCGACATTGGCATGAGACTGTTGTACCTGCATACCAAGCAATGCGGCAAATAAAAGGACAATTTTCATGGTTGTTAAACGAAAAAATCCACGAAATTCACTCTCGCCATAAATCGATAAATTCCGTCCTTTATTTTCATTGAGATGATTCATAAGTTCCCTAATTGATTTAAGTTTTTTGCCGACAAGTGACATCAGCAGCACAAAATACTTTCTTGAACTAGTGCTCATACGCACGTCCACTTTCATAAGGTGTTCCCCTGTGCATTACGCACAAAGACGATTCAAATCCAATTCATTTATCGAAAAAAAAACTACTTCCCCTCGCGTAGAATATTTTTTTCCAAAGCTTTTTGAAGTTCATCCACGGGATAAACGTTTGGAAAAAATTGCCCGAACCTATTTGCGATATCCATCGCTGATTTCGCATTTGGCATATCGCGTGCCTTTTGCATATCTGCTTCACTCAGATTCAAAAATCGAACGGTGCACCGAGCAGTGGTATTCATGTTTCTGCTGTAATCACTGGTACGCACGATCTCCAGTGCGTTATACCCTCCTTCTTTCGCCATCTCGGTTGCGCGATATGCTGCATAAATATTGGCGATATTCACTGCTCCGTCGCGACTGATGCTATAAGACACCCGCGTTGTGCCATCTGGCATCAATTCTGCAAAGTAGCCGTCTATCCCAAAGCTGCCTTTGCGATATGGAACCGCGCAACTACTTAATAAAATTGCGCAGAGTACGCCGACGATCATGCGGTTTAATTTCAATTTCGTCTGAGATGCTATTAACATTTGTCTTCCTTTTAGGCTTTTGTATTTAATTCGTGACGATTCGGTATCTGTGACTGCCCAAAAACTACTCCCTCTGCCATCATGTATGGACTTGATCCTGTATCCATGATTCAGTTACTACTGACATCAACAAGATGGATTCCGGGTCAAGCCCGGAATGACCATTAAAGGAGTTAACATCGCACGATTTTGCAACCAATTTAATTTCATTTTCATCTCCAAAAAATCGAAATAAAAAATCCGTTTATTGCGTGTTTTTGCTAACCTCAACCGTCAACTTCACTGGTCGCTCTCGCCGACTTTGCGCGACTAAACTAAAGGCATTTCAGTTCTTTTCATCACTTCCCTTGCTCTGAACCTTAACGTCCTTCTCGCTTCGCACGATGTACTTCTCTAACTTATTTTGTAGATCTTCTACCGCGTAAAGCTCCGAGTAAAAATTTCCTTTAGCGAGAGTGTCCTCCGCCATCGATGTTGCTTGCGATTTATCGCGCACTAGCTTCAATCCCGCCTCGTTCACTTTCAAAAAACGAACTGTGCAGTATGTACTTATCTGCGACTGACTACTTCTGGTACTCATACGCAAAATCGCCATCACATTCGCATCCCTCTCCTTGGCAAGTTCAGTGGCTCTATAGACGGTATAAATTCTGACGATTTCATATTTGCTCAACGGACTGGAGCTATAACTAACTTCAACTGTGCCATCCGCATTCTCTGCACTCATGTATCCACCTTTCCACCAAGCGCCTTTTTCATACGGGAATACACAACTACTGAGCATCATCACGCTAGCGATTGCAATGATCGTTCGGCTTAATTTTGATTTTTTCAAATTCTCTTTCGACATACTCACTCCTCCTTATTTGTATCTGGTTCAAATATATAAACTAATCTTCCTTTGTCGAACTCACCTCTCCCGCCCAGCCTCCCCCACCGCCTTCTGCACCGGCGACAATAAATATTCCAACACCGTGCGCTTACCTTGATTAATCTCTGCCACGACTTGCATGCCGGGGGTGAGCAGGTGTTTTTTGCCTTGGGCGTCGATCAGTTGTTGTTGGTCTAGTTGGATGCGGGCTTTGTAGGTGGCGATGGTGCTGGCTGGGTTGTCGTTGCTGCTGTTGCTGTTGGTCGTATTGGTGGTGCTTGGTTTGTTGATTTCTGTCGCATCGACGCTGATGTGGGTGAGCTTGCCGGTCAACATGCCAAAGCGTTGGAAGGGGTAAGTGGCGATTTTGATTTGGACGCTTTGTCCGACTTCGACAAAGCCGACGTCTTCGTTTTTGATATTGACATCGGCATACAGTTGTTCGTCTTTGGGGACGAGGGTCATGACGACGGTACCCGGTTGCACGACTGCGCCGACGGTGGTGGTGGCGATGTCTTTGATAGTGCCGTCTTGTGGGGCTTTGAGCTCCATCAAGCCTTGTCGGTAGATGCTTTTGTCTAGGTTGGGTTGTCCTTGTCCGATTTTTTGTTGGATATCGGCGAGCTCTTTTTGCAGGTCGGCACGGTAGTTACTGTTGAGTTGGGTGATGCGTTTGCGTTGCGCTTGTATGGTGGCGTTGAGGGCGGCGATGCTGGCTTGTTGGGCGTCGATATTTTTAGTGGTTTCTATCGCGGCGCGCTGCTTTTCTGCGCTGATGCTATTGGTGACGTAGCCGTCTTTCTCTAGTTCTTGGAAGGAGTCTGCTGCTTTCTTTTGTGAGGGCAGGATTTGTTCGTATTTTTTGAGGATTTCAATGGCGCTGGTGCGTTCGTGTTCGGTTTTTTCTAGAACGGCTTGTTCTTGTTCGAGACTGTCTGTCAGGGCTTTGCGATGGGCGAGGTATTGGCTGTGGATTTGTGCATAGAGGGTAGTGTTGTCGCCTGTTTGTGGCAGCATGGGGCTGTCGTTGAGCTCGGCTGTGATGCGGCGTGCTTGCATGGTATGCGTTTGCAGATCATGTTGCGCGCTCTTTTGATCGGCGTTGGCTATTGTGGTGTCAAGCCTTGCGATGACTTGCCCTGCTTTGACTTGATCGCCTTCATTGACCAGGAGTTCTTTAATGATACCGGACTCCGCGGGTTGCACAATTTTGACTAGTGTTTGAGGGACGAGTTTGCCTTCGGTGCTGGCGATGATGTCGAGCTTGCCAAAGGCAGCCCAGGCAAGCAGGATTAGAACCAGTATCGATACTGACCATAAAACGATACGTCCAAATTGGCTGGGCGGGTTGTTTTGTATCAGTTGTAGTGGGTCGTGCCAGCGTGTGGGGGGGCGTAGTTGGATAACTTGGGCGCTTGTCGTGTTACTCGCTTGGTCGCTTGTTCCTTGAGCACTTTGCTGAGTATCGTGTTTAGTTTGTGATGAGTTCATTTTTTGTTTTGGTTTGGTTACTTCCACTGCCAGTATTCACCACGCTAGTCGCAGGCGCTAAGCTCATTTGTTGTGCGCCTTGGGCGCCCAGTCGATAGACGGCGTCGACGTGCAGGCCTTTGGGGAGGCCGTGGGTGATGAAGAGCATGGTGACTTTGCCGCGCAGGCTGTTGATGGTGTGGGCGAAGTGTTCTGCGGTGTTGGCGTCTAGTGCGCTGGTGGCTTCGTCGAAGACTAAGATGCTGGGGCGTTTTAGTAAGGCTCTGGCGATGGCGATGCGTTGCTTTTGTCCGCCGGAGAGTCCTGCGCCGCGTTCGCCGATTTCGGTTTGATAGCCTTTGGGCAGAGCTTCGATGGTGCTGTGGATTTCGGCCATTTTGCAGGCGGCGGTGATTTGTTCAAAGCTGGCGTTGGGGCTGGCCATGTGTAAATTATCGTAGATGGTGCCGGAGAACAGTGTGGTCTCTTGTGGCACCACACCAAAATGGCTGCGCAGCTCGTTCGCCGAGAGATAGCGTATATCGACGCCGTCAAGCAAAATGCGTCCGGCATTCGGTTGATAAAAACCTTGCAGGAGTTTGGCTAAGGTGCTCTTGCCGCAGCCGGAAGGCCCCATGATGCCGATGACTTGCCCAGGCTCGACTTGGAGGCTGAGGTTTTCATAGACGAGCGGGAGTTCGTTGGCGTATTTGAAGGCGATTTGTTCTATCTTGACTTGCCCCATGCGTTGTCCATCGCGGGTGGGGAGCATGGAATAAGGTTCGGTTGGGACGTTCATTAAATCTCCCAATCTGTCGACGGATAATTTAGCTTGTTGAAATTGCTGCCATAAGCCGACAAGGCGCAACATGGGTTGCGACAAGCGTCCGGCAAACATTTGAAAGGCGACCAGCATGCCTATGGTGAATTCGGTGCTGTGCATGACGGTGTAAGCGCCTATCGCCAAAATCAAGAGCGTCATGATTTGTTCTAACAGATTGGAGAAGGTGTTGTAGGTATTGGCGAGTTGTTTGGTATCAAAGCCCGCTTGCAAATAGCTCGCCAGATAGGCGCTGTATTGGCTGTTGAGCTGGGGTTCTAGCTGGAGTGATTTCACCGTTTCGAGACCGACAATGTATTCGGTCATGAAGGCTTGGTTGCGGGCACCGAGTTGAAATTGCTGTTGCAGCTTGGTTTGAAACATCGGAGCGACGATGACGCTGAGGGTGACGATGAGGGCAAGGATGGCGAGCACAATCAAACTCAAGGTGACGCTGTAATAAAACATGACCGCGACAAAAATCAGCAAGAAGGGTAAATCTAAAATCAGGGTCACCGCCGCACTGGCGATGAATTCACGGATGGTTTCGACACCGTGCATACGGGCGGCAATGACACCCGTGGAGCGATGCTGGAAATACAGTGGAGGCAGTTTAAACAGGCGATCAAACACGGCGGCGCCAAGCACGGCATCGACCCGATTCCCAGTGTGGAGCACTAAATATTGCCGCAACCACGAGAGCCCAGCGGAGAAGACCATGAACACCAGCATGCCAATCGCGATCACAAACAGTGTGCTTTGCGTTCTGTGGACGACGACTTTGTCGATAATGGCTTGGGTAAATAAGGGCGTGGCGAGGGCGATGAGCTGGATGACGAGGGAGGCGAGGAGAATTTCTTGCCAGAGCTTTTTGTGTTTGAGCAGTTCAGGGACAAACCAGCGAAAGCCGAATCTTCTTGCCTGTCGTTCTTGTTCTACGCTGTCGGCGTCTAAGCCCTCTTCCATCTTGGGGACTACGCGGGTGATTTGACCTAGATAGCGATGTTCAAATTGTGTCAGTGTGATGGTTTGTGGCGAGGTATCGGCATGTTCCACTACCAGCACATGGGTGTCATCGGCTTGCAGGATCAGGGCGGGGGAAATAGTGGCTTCTTCTGGCTCGGAACACCACGCGATCAAAGGGAAGGATTCGTGCTTGAGTTTTTTAATGCGACAAGCATGGGTGCTGGCTAGAAAACCGGTGCGGTCTAAGCTTTCTTGCAGAGTGTGATTGCTGTGCGGTGCGGCACACTGTTGTTGTGCCAATTCCATGGAGAATGGTTTGCGATGCAAGGCAGTGACGCCTTGCAACACCCAAAAGAAGGCTTTTGGGGAGAGTTCTTGATATTGCATGATGTCTTTGCGCCTGTCTGACCAAAATGACTGTCAGGGGCTTTGTGAGAACAACATCAAGATCAGTCTTTTATTCGATCTCCCTCGCTGCCTTGACAGGTTAATTGGTGTTTTTTAGATAACGCATAACAATAAAATATTTTTATCGAATAGACAAGCAATATCTTGTTATTTTCTTGATTTTTACATGTTAATTTACGATGAGCGTTATTTCTGGCTGGGGAAATCCCGTCCGGACCTGACTGCGTTTGGTCGATTCCACGTAAAAGCGTCGAAACGCCTATCAGCAAGCTGTCAACCTACTTATCCATCCCATGCTCGACCGCATACACCGCGATTTGCACGCGGCTGCTGAGGTTGAGTTTTTTGAGGATATTTTGCACGTGGATTTTGACTGTGCTTTCGGCGACATCGAGATTGCGGGCGATTTCTTTATTGCTTTCACCACGCGCCAGGCAGACCATGGTTTCGCGCTCTCTGGGTGTGAGTTTTTCTTTTTCTGGGGCTGCCGACACGTTATTGCCAGACCTAAATTGCATGACTAATTTAGCTGTCATTGATTCGGCGATCACTGGCTCGCCAGCGGCGGCGCGTTTGATTGCTTGCGTCAGATAATCGGCTTCAATATTTTTCAAAAGATAGCCGCGCGCACCGTTTTTAAGCGCGGTGCTTAAGTCTTCCGCTTCTTCCGACACGGTCAGCATTAGCACTGCTGTGTCTGGCAAATCTTCAACAATCAATTGCATGGCTTCGAGTCCCGACAAGCCGGGCATATTCAAATCCATTAAGACCACGTCAGGCTTTAATTGCTTAGCGCGCTTCACGCCTTCTAAGCCATCGGACGCTTCACCGACGATCTCAAAACCGGGTGTGCGTTGCAACAGCAAGCGTATGCCGCTACGAAATAAAGTATGGTCATCGACCAGTAAAATTTTTATGCTCATGTAATGTCTCGTGTTGTTCTCAATTAGGCGACTAATCGCTCTTCCTGTTTTAGATAGAGCGAAATCGTCGTGCCTTCACCAACCTGGCTCTCCACCCTAAATTGTGCGGCCAAGCGGTCTGCCCGTTCTTGCATGATTTTTAGTCCGACGTGGCTATCCCCTTTTTCTGCGACGTGGGCGATATCAAAACCTAATCCATTGTCGTGCACGATCATGGCAAAGTCGCGGTCATTATCGATGACCACGGTCACCTCGCCCGCCTGCGCGTGTTTGCGCACGTTGGACAAAGCTTCCTGCAAAATAAACAGCACTTGCAATTGCTGCTCGGGTGCCAGTTGCGCGCCATTGCCGACAAAATTGATGGTGGAATGCACTCCGGTTTGTCTTTGAAAACGCGCTACCACATTGCGCATTTCTGATTCCAGATTGCTGTCTTCCAGGCGCGTTCTAAAGTTCAATAACAACTCGCGCACGTCTTCATAGCTCTCTTGAATTCCGGCGCGCAGTAGTGGTGTGATGTCCCGAATCTCTGCGAGCTCATCACGATTGAGTGAGTCTTCCAGCATTTGCACTTGCAGATTCAAAAAGTTGAGACCTTGCGCAATGCTGTCATGCAAACCTTGCGCCAACAGGTTTCTTTCCTGAGAAACGGCGAACTCTTTTTCTTTGGCAATCAGGCGCTGGTTTTCAATCGCAGAGCCTAAATTTTTTCCTAATATTTCTAAAAGGCGACGCTCTTCACTGCTGACAACACGCTCTTTTTCAAAATGCAAAGAGAAGGTGCCGATGACTTGATCACGCGACAGAATCTGGAACACGGCAAGCGAGATATAGCCCTCTTCCTGACAACGATAACGTTTGTTCTGATTAAGCTGACGGAAATCACGCACCAGAATAATGCCTCTTTGCGTCGCCGATCCGCAGAAGCAATCGTCCTTTTTGATGCAATGTTCTTCTTCTATCATCTGTTCCGACACGCCTTCATACACCGTGATATGCATGTTATCCGAATGTCCGTCGAGAATACGTACAGTGCCACCATCAGCATGCATGCGCTGCATAATTCTGTGTAAAAATCCACGACACAATTCTTCGATTGCATGTGGGCCAGACAGAAATCCAGCGATTTCATACAAGGTGCTGATCTCGTAATTTTGTGCCTGTAATTTAGCGGTCTTCTGCGATACACGCTCTTCCAAGGTGCGGTGTACACCTTGCACATGATCTGCCATTTGATTAAAGGCTTGCGCCAGCACGCCGAATTCGTCTTCGGTTTCTATCGGCAGTCGTACGCTCAAATCATCTTTGGTCATACTCGCTATGCCAGTTTGCATACGCGTCACCGGCCCAACGATCCAAAGGTAGAGCAAATAAAGCAGCGCAACGCTGGCCGCAATCGATAAGAAAATGAGCGCTGTTTGGCACAAACGTAACCAGGTTGTTTTTGCCGCCAACTCCATTTCCACCAGAGACACCAATTGATTGATGTTATTCACAAAAACGGGCAAATCCTGCACGTATTTATTCAGGAGTTGTTGACGTTGCAGTGGGTCTGATTCGTTCGCGACCGCCTTCGCATTTTTTTGTATGCGGGTGAGCCAGTCTTCTTGCACACCATGCATTTGCCTGCGTATAGAAGTCGTGGTTGGCAAAAATAAAGGACGCTTGGGATCGCCATTTTGAAGGTCGGCGAGGGTACGATTAAATTCCGCCAGCTCGCTCTCAAAATGAGCCAGTTGCGGCCCGTGCTCTAACACCAGTGCCAATCGGTAAGAGCGCATACGCAGGCTACCGGCTTCATTAATTGCCGCCGCCCCGCCCTCCAACTGCCATGACAAGAGCAAGGTATACCCAATCGCACCCAAGGTTAAAACCAAGCCTATCACCGTGGTTAACAGGATGCGAAAAGTCAGCCGTTTTCCTATTGGCAGTTGCAGTCCTGATTGTGCGCTGATGGCTTCCATATTCTCCTGCATTCAAAAATTAAACTAACTTCGCTAGTCTCTCCGAATGCGAAATTCCGAGAGGACAGACCATAGGAAGAAACGTGTCGGTTCGGTCAGAATACGCCAACAAAGCGCCGTTGGTCATATCAAAATACCAGCCATGCAAAGCGAGCTTTCCCGCTCGTTCTCGCTCCGCTACCCAAGGAAAACTACGCAAATTATTGAGCGACATAATAATTGCCCCCAATTCGCAGGCGTGATTTTGTGTTTCGACGGAACAGCTCGCCAACTGATAAAGAACTTGCTGCTTGACTGGCTCAACAATGCGCATCCACCGCTCCACAAAATCAAGCGGACCGCTGGAGGTATATCCTTGCATGAGGGCGCGGATACCACCACACTTCTCATGTCCCATGACGATAATTCGCTCCACATTGAGCGCCTCGACAGCGAACTGAATAGCGGCACTGACACCATGCAAATGTCCGCTCTCACTATCACTATCACTACATGGCGGCACCAAATTGGCGACATTGCGAATCACAAAAATATCGCCAGGATCACAATCCAAAAGTAAAGCAGGATCAACTCTGGAATCACAACAACCAATCAATAAAGTGCTGGGATTTTGCCCATTGCTTAATTTATCGTAGAGCGGTTGCTCGCCCGCAAAATACTTCTGCTGAAACCGTTGAAACCCTTCGACGAACTGTTGAATATTTTTAACTTCCATGGCTTACTCCGAGTCGGTTTTCTTATTCAGCGTCTAACACACACAGACGCCGAGGAACCCGCACTCAGCCTCCTGTCTGTGACATAAACCGTATGATCTTATGTCGCTGATGATTAAATTCGTGACGTTCAGGTTTAAGTTCGATGGCTTGCTTAATAGCAGATTCTAAACCAGCGTCATCAATTCCGGCACGCAATAAGGGACGTAATTCAAATTTTTCTTCTTGTCCCAGGCACATATACAAAGTGCCATCAACCGCTAAACGTATCCGATTGCAAGTGGCGCAAAAATGCTGGCTCATCGGCGTAATGAATCCTACTGTCGCCTCGCCATCACGGCTACGCCAATAGCGTGCAGGACCGCCCCCTAATTCACTCGCTTCTGGTACTAAATCAAATTTTTGTACAAGATGATCACGCACCGGACCGATATCGAGATACTCCGTATTTTGTCCAGTACTTCCCATCGGCATTGCTTCGATCAGTCGCAACACAAAACCTTCTTCAAAACAAAAGCTCACCATACGCTCAATTTCGTGATCATTGACTCCGCGCATGACCACCATATTTAATTTAATCGGTGTAAATCCCGCACGCTTAGCTGCTTGCAAACCCGCCATAATACTGGAAAGGCTATCGCGTCCCGTGATCTTTTCTGTGCAGGCTTTATCGAGGCTGTCGAGGCTGACATTGATCCGTTTTAAACCAGCTTGACGGAGCGCTTGCGCATGCTTGGCCATTTGCGTGGCATTGCTTGATAAAGAGATGTCATCAAGCCCCGGCAACTGGGACAAGCGATGCACCAAATCGGGCAAACCACGGCGCAATAATGGTTCACCACCAGTCAAACGCACGCGTCCCACACCAAGCCGTGCAAAGGCAGCGACAACACGTTCAATTTCATCGAAGCTGAGCCAGTTTTCAGGCTCTTCAAAACCATGAAAGCCCTTAGGCATGCAATAACTGCAGCGCAAATCACATTTATCGGTGACGGATACCCGCAAATAACTGAGGCGACGACCAAAACGATCTATCAAAGCGCTCTCAGGGGCTTCTGGAGAGCTAAGCATGGGTGTCAATAAGGTGGGAGTCGTATTCATGGCATCATTGTGGTCGCGAAACGATTCGCTCGCAATTCGTCGCCAAGCTAAAGCAGCTAGTTCTTTTGGGGGAGAAAATTAAGCTTAATCAAGTTTTCTCACGCTTGATCCCCTTGTTTAAAAGGTGCGCATTTAGGAAAAGTCATTAAAAACACGGTTCCCCGACCTCGTTCACTTTCCACTTCGATATGTCCACCGAGAATGGAAACCACAATGTTGTAGCAAATATGCAGCCCCAAACCGCTGCCGCCTTCCCAAAGTCGGGTGGTAAAAAACGGTTCAAAAATGCGCGGCAAGTGTTCTTCGGAAATGCCATGTCCGTTATCGCGTAGGCTAAGGCTAATTAATTGATCACTGATCATTCTTCCCTGCAGTTCGATCAGGCCTTGGCGACGCCCATCAAAGCCATGCACAATGGCATTGATAATTAAATTACTCAACACCTGCCCCATCGCACCGGGATAACTATCAAGTGCAATATCATCCGGTATGTCTATGTGCAACTCGTGACCATCACGTTTCATGCGGCTTGCTAAGGTCATTGCGACTTCCTCGCAAAAGCCAAGCAATTCAAAATGACGCCGTTGATCGGAAGTCTGATCAACCGCGATTTGTTTAAAACTACTCACCAGACTCGCTGCGCTGCTCAAGCTTTTCACTAACAGCTCGGAGGAATTATTCGCGGTGTGGCAAAAACTCTCTAAGTCAGAGCGCCGCAATTGGTTGTTCTTCACCCGATTCAAAAACTCCAGACTCACATCGCGTATCGTACTTGCCATCAATAAGCTGTTACCGATAGGCGTATTCAATTCGTGAGCAACGCCCGCCACCAGAGAGCCTAAAGCCGCCATTTTTTCCTGCTCAACCAACTTAGATTGCGTCAATTCAAGGCGGCGATACGCTTCCGCATTGTCGTACGCCACCGCCACGTAGGTCGCCAGTGTGCGTAAAATATTTAATTCATTTTGGCCATATGCATTGGAGCGCAAACTCAAGACACCGATCACCCCCAGCACTCTACCCCCGTGCATAATCGGCACATAAATACCAGAATGTGAATCTTCAGTTCGCCCCCCGTTCTCCAAGGTGATTTCTATGCTCTCCGACTTTTGCACCATGATCGAGTCAAGAAGACTACTGTCATGGTTAATTTCATCGATGACCAATTCTTTGCCCAGCAAAACACATTGACTCGCTGGCTGCTCCGGCGCGTCCAAACTACGGACGTAGGGCATAATACGGTGTTCGCCCTGCATACAATAATCAAACTTAATTTGTCGGTTATCCCAATCGACAAAGCCAACACCGATCGTCGAAGCATCGATCAAACCAAATATGTGCGAATACAGAGTATCGAGTATGCACTTCACATCCAATGAAGCGGTGATTTGCAATCCCACCTCACTCAATCGTCCAATGTCGTTGCGAGCGCGTTCAGCCAGCACCCTTTGCATATCTGCGCGATTTTTTTGGCTTAGAATTTCCTGAGTCTGCTGCTTGACTCGCTGTGCCAGATAATGCTCGTGTTGACGCATCCTTTGTAGTCGATTCCGATACAACCAAAAGCCTGACGCTAGAATGACAATCATCCAGGATAAGTACCACCACCAGGTGCGCCAATACGGCGGCAATACAGTCACTTGCATCAACACTGTGGCATCGCTCCAAACCCCATCTGGATTGGCAGCCTTTGCCAACAAAGTATAGGTACGCGGATCGAGATTGGTATACGTCGCCACCGCTCTGTCGTCCTGCGCCACAATCCAACGTTCGTCGTAACCTTCTAATTTCCAAGCATAGCGATTCTGAACATGGTCATAGAAATGCAAAGCCGACAGCTCAAAGCTGACCATCGACTGACTATGCTGCAATTGCATTTGCTTTGCCATGCTTAGTGGCCCTGAAATACCGACATCACTCAGGCTCGATGGCTTCACTTGTGTCTCGATAGCCTGATGATCGACTGCAGAAACAGCGCCATCACCATTTGCCAAAGATCGGTTAAATAAAAGAATGTCACTCAAGATGACCCGAGGCGCGACCTTATTATCCCAAACGGCATCTGGGTGAAAACTCACCAATCCAACGCCGCCAAAAAACAAACTACCATCCTGCCCTCGCGCCGCTGCGGCAAAATTAAAAGCGCCCTCAAAACGTCCCAACGAGGGATAATTTCTTCCTGATTTATCAGAGGGGCGCAGTCGCATCAAGCCGCGTTCACTGCTCATCCATACATCGCCATTCTCAGCGTCTTGCATCGCCTCTATGATATCGTCGGGCAGGCCACCGACGTTTTTCCAAGGCACTAATTCCCACTCCAATGCTTGTTGTTGAGAAGAGAAACTAATCACCTTAGGTTTCACTTCCAGTAATCCTAAAACAGTCGCTGCCCAAATTCGTCCAAACCGATCTTGCTTCAGTGCCGTCACGCCCAAACGATCTACTGCTGGCAAATTTTTATCCTATACAAGCCAACAGAACTAGCCGCCCACGCTTCGCCGTTCGCCTCGAAAGCGACTGCGGTCACTCGAGCACCCGGGGGCAAAGACTGCTTAGAAATCACCGCTTGCGACTGCCGCGTTTGCGGATCATAGACATGCAAAGCTTCGCCACCTATCCATAAACGCCGACGGTCATCCCTGACTATCATGCGGATAAAATCAACCCCGACTTCAGCAAGTGGAATGCGTCGCGTATCACCATTTTTTAAATTGACGTAATTTAGGCCGCCCCCCAAAGTGCCGACCCACGCAAAATCCGCATCGTCGGGCAATACCGCTGACACCAGTTGATGTGACAAACTCTTCTCGTCACCAGGAATGTGTAAATAGGTCGAAAAACCGCGCCCCTTGAGATCAACCAGATTAGCGCCATAGTCGGTGCTGCCTATCCATAAACCACCACTCGCATCTAACATCAGTGAAGTCAAAGAGTTGCCGCTCAGGCTAGACTCCACTGAGGGTAGGTGTACAAAGTGCTCCAAACTCAATTGCTTCTCACGCCAACGAAACAAGCCTTGATCATCTCCAAACGCCAACCACACAGCCTGCTCGTGATCTTGCAAGATCGCCGCGACAGCAGCGCGCGGGACTTGCAATTGTGATGGAAGTTCAAAGACGCTCATGAGTCCGGTATCGGCATTGCGCTGCCAAGCCAGCAAGCCACCATTTAAACCCACCCATAAACGGCCTTGTGGCGTCAACGCCAAAGAACGCACCATTTGTTCCAGCGAGCTTAAGTGCTGTGCGCCGCGATGTTTTGCGACATCCAGAACTTGCATAACGGTTTCATGGCGATCTAAGTGAAACACCTGATTTCCCTGTGCAAACCAAATTCCTTCTGCACCATCACTCACCAAGGTGCGCACTTCGCCCACCCCAAAAGCGCGTCCAGTGAGCGCATCAACACTACGAATAATTTTCCCGGTGCGCGTATCTAGCTTCAATAAGCCACCCGCACTCGCCAACCACAAGCTCTCCTCACCAGCGCGCGCAATGGCATAGACAGTACGCGCTTTTGGCGCGATCTCCGCAGGTAAAACCATGCGGTCAACCGTATCATTTGCCAGCGTCAAACGATCCAAGCCACGGCGCGTTCCTACCCACAAATATTTTTCCTGATCCTCGTACAAACTAAACACGCGGGAATGCGACAGAGTCTGCAACACATCTGGGCTATTGCTAAATGAACGAATATGCCGCCCGTCAAACCGTGCCAAACCATTCGCCGTACCAATCCAGACATACCCATTTTGAGTTTGATACACCGTCATAATCCCAGTGCTCGGCAAACCCTGATCGATACTGAAATGATCAAACCGCAGACGATGCAAAGCACCAGCAGAACTAGTCTCGGAACAGATTAGGAAGAAAAACGAAAAAAATAAAAACAGACCCCACCTGGGCAAAGCAGCCGATAGCAACAAGCGAATCGATGCAAAGATGGAGATAAAAGAAACACGCAAGGCAAGTCCCCCGTGATGAGATCAACAGACCCTGTGGACTCAGGCAAAACTGCAGCCATCATTCACAAAAAACTAGATCTGTTTTGCGTAAATCCTACTCAAAAAAGTTGCATACCAACTATATCATAGGAACCCAAACCAGCCGCATGGAAGCGTGTGATGGGCAAAGCCACGCGTGCCCAATGTTGTTAGCCCGCACCAGTCAGTACAAAAAGTACACCAATTAGCACTAGTGTCCGGTTAAATTGATAGGCAAAGCCAGCAAAGCTAATGCTGGCGCTGGTTCTGACGGTTTTAAGGGTGTCCACGATTTGAATTTGAAGTTTGCCATTTGCGATAATCTTCGGTTTATTGAACTTGGGGTTAA
>JACQDW010000215.1 GCA_016200845.1 Burkholderiales bacterium
CGGCGGCGCGTTGGATGGCATCGGCGATGATTTTCTTTTTACGTTCTTTTTCGTCGACGTCTGTTTGTGTGGCGGCGATTTCAGTGGAAATGACCGCGAGTTTCTCGTGCGCTTTACGCAAGAGTCGTGCGTCGTTTTCTTGCTTTTCTTTTTGTAGTCGTGTGGCTCTGGATTCATAGCGCCGACGTGCAGCATCGGCCTCTGCTTGTGACCAGGCTTGCCAGCCTGTTGCAGGGTCGAGTGTTTCTCTCATGCTGATGCAATCAACCGGGCAGGGTGGTAGGCACAAATCACAGCCAGTGCACAGCTCAGGGATGACGGTGTGCATTTGTTTGTTGGCGCCCATGATGGCATCAACCGGGCACGCTTGTATGCATAAAGTGCAGCCTATGCAAGCAGTGTCATCAATGAAAGCAATCTGGCGACGGCGCTCATAGCCATTATCGGGGTTGAGCGCTAACTCAGGTTTGTCAAGTAGTTGTGCCAGCCTTGCAATGCCCTCTTGTCCACCGGGCGGGCATTGATTATGTAGCGCAGTGCCGTCGGCAAGCGCCGTGGCATAGTCTTTGCAGGCGGGATAGCCGCACTTGGTGCATTGTGTTTGCGGCAAGAGTTGGTTGATTTGTTCTGCGAGTGTGGTCACGGCTTGTTTATTCGTCATGCGGAATCCCCTATTATCCGCTCAATTCGTAGTTGAAACAAACTTGAAACATATTTGGGAATAGACGTTGAAGTCAATTTTGCTCCGATGATAAGTTAAATTTTGGGAGCTGATGGAGTCGCCTCTTTTTTTGGGGGGCGGTGCGATTGTGAGGGCGTTGCTGTTGACATTGGGTGGTGAGTTTGTTCGTCTATAGTGCCACAGTAACTTGACGAAGAAGGGAGTTAAATAGGTATATGCGAAAAACATCATCGATTTAGGAATTGGTTGGTATTTATGAATGTAAATTGAAGCTAACAACTTTGGTTTGTCACCTTACGTGATAAGACTGAAACTTTTATCTTGACCGCGTGGGCGCTTCAAAAGAAAGCCAAATGCAGAGGGACACGAGAGGGAACCGCGAGTATCCATTCGGCTCATATTTTCCGCGCCGCACAAAAATAAATTACAAAACTTCATTATTTTGGTATAGTTATTGTAGAATCACCAATTGTTCTATTTCTAAAACCTTTTTTTGAAATTGTGTGGAAAGTTTTGCTGAACTATTTCGTATCCCAACTTCCTAGTGAAATTGTGCTTCATGTTTACGCGAATTTTAGGTTCATTAAGTTCGCTTGCGTCGGATCTTTGATGTTCATTTCCGTTTCAGCCTTGGCACAAACTACCGCAACTACGCCGCCAAATGAAGCAGCGCAAGAAGCTTTGCGTCGGCAAGAAGAACGTACCAGAACGCAACAGCAGCAAGCGCAATCCAAAGTTGACATATTAACGGCGAGTGAATCGAAGGAAGATGAGTCAGATCTGCCTGTTGAGACACCATGTTTTTCGATTGCAAAAATCACTGTGGTAAGTGGTAAGAACAGTCAATTTGAGTTTTTGGAACAAACGACGAAAGCTTTTCTGAAACACTGCATCGGTGTAGTAGGCTTGAGCAGAATTGCTGCCAAATTAGATGCAAAATTAATTGACCAAGGATTTATCACTACACGGGTGAGCTTGGGAAAACAAAATCTCAGTGATGGGCAATTGATTTTTAATTTGCATGAGGGGAAAATCGCTGAAATTGTGATGAGTAAGAATCAGGGTAATGAAGTGCGTGCGGATGATGGATGGGGCACTTGGAAAAATGCATTTCCGATTGCTCCCGGCAAGGTTCTCAATATTCGCGACCTGGAGCAAGGCATGGAGCAAATGAAACGCCTATCCAGTCAAAGCGTAAATACAAAAATTGAGCCGGGTGAAGAAGCCGATTCCAGTGTGGTGCGCATTGAACGTCAAGCTGGAGATGTGTTCGACCGATTGCATGGGAGTGTGACAGTCGATAATTCAGGCTCACAGACCTTGGGGCGAGGTCAAATTTCTGCTGCTGGTTCACTGGATAATTTGTTAGGCCTGAACGATATTCTCAGTTTAAGCAGCAATGTAAACGCCGCGGATCCTAACCCTCATCATCGCAGCTATGGCGTTAGCACAGGCTACAACATTCCTTGGGGCTACCACAGCTTTAATTTTTCTGTAAATACTAACCGTTTCGCTCAATATGTGGAAGGTACTACAGCGCGTTTTCTTTCGAGCGGAAAAAGCAATACCTCTGAGATGCAATGGAGCTGTGTGGTTTGGCGCAACGCCTCCACCAAGTTCGCCGTTCAATCATCCATATCCGCGAGAAGTGCAGAGAGCTTTTTGGATGATGTTGAATTAGTGGTGCAACGTCGGCGCACGAGCAATTTTGAGATTGGCACAAGTTATAAGCGTTTTATAGATAATGGCAGTATTGATTTTAACCTCAGCTATAGGGTAGGGACGACGTGGGGCAAAGCGCAAGAAGATTATTTGAGCGCTGCCAATAATGGCCTCACCGTACGACCAAGCATCTTGAGTTTTAGTGCCGGCTACAATCAATCATTTTCCATGTTGGGTAAGCCAGTCTCGCTAAGTAGTAGCATGCGCGGCCAATTTACGCGAGATACGACTTTGTCGATAGACCAGCTCAGTATCGGTGGCCGAGGAAGTGTACGCGGTTTTGATGGTGATAACGTCCTGCTTGCCGAGAGCGGAGTCATTTTGCGCAACGAATTGTCCACTGCTTTTGCGTCGCTGTTTGGTATCCAGAGTAATGCCTTCGTCGCTTTGGACTATGGACGAGTGTCCGGTGCTAGCGCCCAATATTTATTGGGCCGATCACTCGCCGGAATGGCACTTGGTGTACGTGGCCAATGGCAAAAGTATTTTTTTGATTTTAGTATCGCTACGCCTTTACTTCGGCCAAAGCGATTTCACAGTGATCGTTTTAATCCCTATTTCACCATAAGTTACTCGATGTAATCGTCGAGCGAACAGTAGCCCGCGAAACGGGCTGGGAAAGTTTTTTCTTAGGGATTGTCGATAGAACTATTTGAAGTAGTACTGAAAAAAGTGAATAACATGAACCAAGCACAACGCAAAAGTTTGCCACACGCTGAGCATGCACAACTGTCCTCCAAGCGCCCTTGGGTGCGTGTCGTTGCACGACTCATGATTGGATTGTATTTGTGGCACAGCGCCGTTATGGTTTCGCCAGCATTTGCGCAAGCCTTGGTTATTCCCAAGGCGAAAAACGTATTGCCTATAGTCGCCTCGCCGACGGCTCCCGTCGGTCAAAAGCCAATTATTGATGCTGCGCCGAACGGTGTCCCTATCGTATTGATTGCGCCGCCGAGTGCGAGCGGTATTTCCCGTAACCAGTTTAGTCAATTCAACGTCGGTACTAGCGGCTTGATTCTTAATAATAGTAAGGGTGATGTCGTCACTGAACTAGGCGGCATTATTTCTGGAAATTTACAGTTAGGTAAAACGACCGCAAAAATAATTCTCAATGAAGTGAGTTCAGCCAATCCATCGCAGTTAAATGGTTATATTGAAGTCGCAGGTCAAAAAGCCGATGTCGTCATCGCTAATCCCAATGGGATAACGTGTGACGGTTGTGGCTTCTTGAATACGGCAGGACGCGCCACTTTGACGACTGGCAAGCCGGAATTCGATGCCGGAGGAAACCTTCTTGCATTGAGCGTACAGCAGGGCATCGTCACCGTTGGTGCAGGCGGCCTTAATGCGCGCAATGTTGAGCAACTTGATTTGCTGGCACGCGGCATCGTCATAGAAGGCGAAATTTCGACAAATAATTTACAGGCGATTTTGGGTAGTAATAAAGTTTTGTATGGAACTTTGCGTGCTACAGAGCAAAGTGGTAGTGGTGCGGCACCGAAATTTGCGATTGATATCGCACAATTGGGTGGTATGTATGCGAACCAGGTCTACTTAGTCGCAACCGAAAAAGGTTTGGGTGTAAATAGTAAGGGCCGTATCGCCTCGCTACAGGAAAATCTCACACTCAGTGCGCAAGGTGATGTGAGTTTGGCTGACAATTACAGTAAAAAAGATGTAGTGATAAAATCAACTGGCTCGGTGCAATTGCTTGGGCAAACCAACGCTGGTAATCATGTCGGTGTTGACGCGCCCGATCAAATAAAGATCGGAAAATCGGCTTCCATCGTCGCCGAGCAACAGGTGCAATTGAAGACGAAGAATATTGAAAACAGCGGTAGTATTTTGCAGAAATCGAATTCGCAGCCCTTGCAGTTGGTGGCGAATGAAATTCGCAATGACGGCCTTATTTACTCTGCCACTGACTTGCAGCTGCAGGCGCAAAAAATTAGTGGTGATGCTGGTGGATTTCAAGCCGGTAGTAACTTAAGTCTACAGGCACCGACTGTAGCATTGTCGCAAGCAAAATTGCAGGCGAATCAGAATCTAACGCTGAGTGCTGATACGACAAAGCTACAAAAATCAGTAGTACATGCCAATCAGGTCAGTTTGGCAAACACCCAGTTTATGTCCTTGGACGGTTCGGAGATAAGCGCGGAAAAAGAGCTAACACTCAACGCGACCAACATTGTAGCGGATCAAAGTGTGATCTTGAGCGATGGAAAACTCGCGCTCGTCGGTAAAGAGATCGAACTAGCGACGACGCAGCTTAGCGCAGGAAATAGTCTCGCAATCACCAGCGACAAGCTAAATGCCAAACAATCACAGATGGTCGGAAAGGCAGACGTTGCGCTTACTGTAGCTGAAAAAATTGGCGTCAACAATAGTCAACTTCGTGCCAACGATACACTCACCTTGCAGGCAAACGAGATCTCGACCGCGAACGCCACGATCACAGCGCCGCAAGTCATCCTTAGCGCGAAATCAGGTGCGCTAGACAATAGTGCTGGCGTGATTTACGGTAGCAACAGCCTGACGGTTAAAGCGACTGCGATTAATAATCAAGGTGGACAACTCGTCGCTGCAAATACGCTGACGCTCGATGCCAATCATGGCGCGGTAAATAATAGTGCTGGCACGATAGCAGCAAACGATAGCCAACTGCAAAATGTCGGTGCGTTGAATAATCAGAGTGGCGTGATCTCGACAAGTCATGATCTAATTCTTGCGAACGGTTTGGATAATCGTCAAGGGAAAATTGTTACGAGTGAAGCTTTAAAGCTCGTTGGTGCAGCAATCGATAACTCTCAGGGCATACTTCAAGCAGGCAAATTGATAGACGCTAAAGCCACACTAATCAAGAATGTTGATGGAGTCGTACAAAGCACGGGCGCTAACATTCAACTACAGACGGATGCATTACACAACCAAGGCGCAACCGTTGTTGCGGGTGGCAAGATCGATATTAATGCTGGCACGCTGCAAAATGCGAATGCCAATATCAGCGCCAATAACGACATCCATATTGTCGCCAATACCCTCAATAGTGATGCTGCGAAAATACTCGCTGGCGGCGAACTGAAGGTCACCGCTGATTCCATCAATATGAGCAAGGCACAACTCGCCAGCAATGCGCAACTGACCGTCGCGACAAAACAATTTGTCGCCGATGGAGTGCAGCTTATTTCGAATGGTGATGTGCGTGTTCACGTCAATCAACTCTCAGCTAACGACGCCAAAATAAACAGCGCGCAGGCGATAACTTTGAATTCGGCTTCTACGGCACAGCTCAATAACGCCAGCATTGTCGGCGTAGGAAATATTCAGATTGCGACACAAGATTTGAATGTAAAAAATGCACAAGTGAGTAGCGGTAAAGTCTTAGACGTGAAGACCCCAGTAGCCAACTTGCAAGGTGCGACGCTTTCTTCTGCTGGTGATTTGAATGTGGGTAGCAGTAAGCTCAATCTGCAAGGCGCCAATCTTACTTCGGGCGGCGATCTACAAGTGACAGCGAACGATCAGCAGGGAGGTCATCTCTCAGCGCAAGGCGATCTCAGTATTGTTTTGCAAGGCGGCTTAGATCTGACTGGTGGCGCATTAATCGCTGGTAAAACTTTATCCGTGACGGCTCAAGGCATAGTGACTGATCAAGCACAAGTGAGTGCAACTCAAGTTAGCCTCGATGCAAAAGAAAAGTTGTTGAGTAATGTGGGCGGAAAGATCATCGCAAATGGCGCCAATCTGAAATTGAGCGGCGATGGTATCAATAATCGTGGTGGGATTATTCATTCAAGTAAGGATGCGAGCTTGGACGGTCAGGTCGGGGTTGTAGATAATAGCGCCGGTAAAATTTCTGCTACCGACAAGCTAGCAATCGATTTCTCTGATCTTAAGAACCTCTCGGGTAGTATCTCTGCTGGCAAAGACTTATCTTTGATCGGGAAATCGACTGGACAGAGTTTTGATAACACTTCAGGTACCGTGCAGGCAGGCGGAAATGTAGGTGTCGCGCTCCAAGCACAAACTTTTGACAATGCGCAAGGCTCATTGCTGGCGCAAGAGAATCTCAGCATCAGCGCTACGCAAATGAATAATGTGGGCGGTAACTTGGCTGCCAATAAGGCGATCAATATTACTGCTAAAAATTTGAATACGAATGATGCCACGATCGCTTCTGGATTGGCGACTACGATTCAAGTTGCTGAAACCTTGAACGGCGAAAAGAGCAGTATCAAAGCTGGTGGCGCACTTACCTTGACAGCGAAAGACTTGAATCTTGCGCAATCGCAGATCAGTTCTGGTGATGCGTTGACGATGAATGCCAGTCAAGGTCTAGATATCAGTAAAAGCAAGGTGCAAGCGGCTTTGGCTTTGAATGTGAGTGCCGAGAGTTTGAAGGCGGATTTGGCACAATTGAGCGCCAACGGCAAACTGGATTTGAATGGTAAACAACATTTGAGTCTGGCTGGAAGTGAGCTTATCGCAGTCGATGCGATTACGGCAAAAACAGCCGACGTTGCCAATTTCCGAGGGTCTCAAATCACCAGCAATGCGAATATTAAAGTTAGCGCTGCCAGTATCAATGCTGAACAGGCAAACATCAATAGCGGAAAAGACTTAAATCTGTTCGCTGAGAATGGCGGCATAAAAATTGATGCTGCCAAACTGAGTAGTGGCGCGGTATTGCAAATTGGAGTCAATGCTGCAAAGGCCAGCGAATCACATAATATCAGCGCGAATAAGGCCAATATCGCAGCCAAGGGCGATATTAAAATTAATGCACTCGACGGAAATTACCTCGCGAATGAAAGCGTACATCGCAGCCAACTAGGCGGTATAGAGATCAGCGCGCACAATATTCAAGTCGCTGGCAATAGCGATGCTGGAAATGCGAAAACGGATCATGGGCTTTTAGCCACTCAAGATGTCACACTCAATGCATCGGGAAACCTCGATGTGTCCAATACTCTGGTGTCATCTGCAAACAATGTAGTGATGACAGCTAGCGAGATACTCAATAATTCACATGGACAAGTCCTAGCAGGTGGATCAGCCAGCCTAGTTGCCAGCGCGATCAACAACACCAGTGGCAACATAGAAGCACAGACTGGCCTAACGATGACAGCCAAAGAAGCTGGCATCAACAACCAAGGCGGCAACATTGCTACCAAGGGCCAACTCAGCTTAGAGACCGTCAGTGGCATCAAACGTAAAGCAGGTCAGCTTGATACCAGCAACGGTATCGAGCTCAACAATACCA
>JACQDW010000026.1 GCA_016200845.1 Burkholderiales bacterium
AAACCTTTCCACTACCGCCGAAATTATCTACAAAAGTATCGAGCAACAAGCCCTGAAACAAGGGACTTGCTGCTCTGTATTCTGCCTCGCATTCTAACAAATCTTGCCCGCTTGTGTCAGGTTTCACACGATAAGCACGGATAAAAGGACGGTTCACTGCCGATGCTAATCGATGGCATTCTTGTGCGCTTTCGTCACCATGAAATTGCAGCAATTGCACGGGCGCGGTTGCTAAGACCGTTTGCAACTGTTCCAACTGCACATTTACAAATAACCCAACCGACACCACAAATGGCGGCATCATCGCCAATAAAGCAGCAGCATCTTCCGGCGCGACATAACGGGGACTTGCAGGATAAAAAACAAAACCAACCGCATCGGCTCCAGCTTGGACCACGCATTGCAGGTCTTCTGAACGAGTAATACCGCAGATTTTGATTCGGGTTGGGGATGAAGAAAGTAGAGAATTCATGAATGTGAGGCTCTGTTAAAAGACCCGCTCAAGGGGCCGAAAATATCAATAATAGCTCGCATACTAACCGATGATGTGAAGCCGCGAAAGTTCAAGAACTAAAACTCAGAAAAACTAGCCCACACACAAACTTTATCGTCAAAACGCCAAATTATTACGTCATTCTGTCGTGATGCCTGTTGTTTTCTACGGTTTTTGACGACTATTTTCAGACAAGACTTCCTCCTATACTGCTTTTCACATTCATGGAAATGGTCAATAGAACCACCTCATCAGAGAACCCAGAATGTCACAGCAGTACATCTATCAATTAGGGAGACAATTCAATGCACTATCCAACTCGCACGCTATTAGCGTCCTTAGTTGCGCTCGCCTGTATCAATAGCGCGTCCGCAGCAGAAAAAACTACCACCGACAATCTCAGTATTTTCAAAGGCGTCAAAGCAACGTCGGCGCAAGACGTGTTACGTCAAAATGCGGAAGAATACGGCCTGCCAGCCGACCTGAGCAATCTGGTTCTCAAGAAAGTACAAGAATCTTTAACTGGTAAGCACTACATTTACCAGCAAGTGCTGCGTGGCATTCCGGTTGATCGTGCGGAGATCATTGTGTCGATCAGCAAAAATGGCGATTTACAGAAAATTTTCAATGAAACACGCCATATCTCCAGCGATGTGGATGCTGATGCGGTCAATCAACTCTATGTCCAGAAGCGCCTCAACAATGAGCAAGCGTTAGACAAAGCCTGGGGCAATATGCGCGTGCAACACGCTTTAGTTAGCGCGCCTACCACAGAGTTGGTCTGGCTAGTAACGAAAGATGGAGTGCAATTGGCTCACAAGGTGAACATCGCCGCCCAAATGCCAACTGGCGGATTCGTTCAGTATTTGCACGCGCAAACCGGCAATTTGATGAATTCCTACTCGACCTCATTGCCTCGCGTTGGAAAAAATGAGGATCGCAGCATTGCAGCGCGCGCATCTGCACCTGGCCAAACTTTAAATCGCCAACAAGCGATGCAAAACTTCACCACAAAATTCGGCACGCAATCGGCAACGACCTCAACTACGACGACAACACTCACTACCATCGCATCGGGCATTAACGGTTCCGGGCTGGTATTTGACCCTGATCCACGCACAGTATTGAAAACCGATGCATTGACCGATACCTCTGCTGCCAGCGCATTTGATGCGGCCTATGCGACAAAAACACTGCGCGACTTAACGGTCACTAGTGGTGTATATACGCTCAGCGGCCCCTACGTCAACATCAAGGACATAGAAAATCCAAGTACCGCACCTAGCACAACGGCCAACGGTGTATGGACAGCCAAACGCGGCGATAACGCCTTTGACGATACCAACGTGTATTTCCACATCGATCAAAGTCAACGCTATATGCAATCTCTGGGCTTTACGGGAACAAAAGCCATCATTGATCGTCCATTAAACGTCGATACCGATGGCGTCAATGGCGATGACAATTCCCACTATAGCGGAGGTACCAATGACTACCTCGCATTTGGCCATGGCTGTGTCAATGACTCTGAAGATGCAGACGTTATCTTGCACGAATATGGCCACGGCATTCAAGCCAATATCAACTCCAGCTGGAGCGGTGGTGATACCGGCGCCATGGGTGAGGGTTTTGGCGATTACTGGGCTGGCTCTTACTCTTATAGCACACCGAACGGCCCACTCTACCACCCTGAATGGGCGTTTAGCTGGGACGGACATGGCGCTTGCTGGGGCGGCCGTATGCTCAACCGCACCGATGCAAAATACAATAGCGCCAAGACTTATGGCGCGCATCAATCAGTGACAGAAAATAGCGTCACCTTCCAATCTGATGAATTATGGTCTGCACCTTTATTCCAGGCATTGACGTCATTAATGGCAGCCGGAAAGTCGCGCGACAATGTCGACAAGATTATTCTCGAAGCGCATTTTGGCCTGGGTTCCAACATTAAGATGCCTGCAATGGCAACCGCCATCGTCAATGCGGCGACAGCACTATTCCCAACGGATAGCAGCTATGCCGATACCTTCAAGGCAAAATTCCAAGCTCAAAATATCTTAAGTAGTGGCACTACCGGCACCACAATCAATGAGACTGAGAGCAATAACACGATCGCGACCGCGAATAACATCGCCACAGCGAACACCTTGGTCAACGGCACGATGAGCTCGCGTACCGATCTTGATTATTTCAAAGTCACGCTCCCTGCTGGCAAAACTTTGAATTTAGTGATGACGCCCAACTCCAAGTCTGACTACGACTTAGAGCTATACAACAGCGCTGGCACGAAGATAGCGTCGAGCACTAATGCCAAGGGCATTGCTGAAACTATCAATTCCAGCAACACCGGCAGCACTAACATCGTTCTCTACGCCAAGGTCATCTATTACACTGGCGGCACCGGCTCCACCAGTGGCAAATACACTTTGACCGCTGGCTGGTAATCACAGTCGCATAAAAAACCACCGGTCTTGCTATCGCAAGCCGGTGGTTTTTTTATTTTCAAATTACTTGGAAGCTGCTTTCACGATGTGGCAGTTTTCACTCAAAAACCGCAGAGCACCGCTCAAATTAGTATCCCAATCATCGAACAAATACACTTGTGCTTCTTCCGCAAAATCACGCCAATCTTCCAACAATCCTTCTTGTTTTTCATGTGGCGCGACCACCTTAATCCAGTCCACCACACGTCCGGCATCCAACCCATATTCGCGAATTTTTTTGATCAAAGTCTTTGCAGTTTTTTCTGGCAAAGTGGTCTTGGCAGGCACATCGACAGCGATACACAAAAACAGCGTCAGCAGAGAATCTATATCGGTTTTACCCTTAGTCAGCTTAGACCATTCTTTTGACACTAGTGCATCATAATCAGAAGTGTCTTCCATCTCATGCGCGCAAATGAAGTAACGCTCTTTTAACTCAAACACCAGTCTATCCAAAGACAACTTGGCATCAAATATCAAAGCTAAATCACGTGTGATGATTTCTTCCAACACTTGCCGACTGAGCTGCGCAAACTTGGTGGGCAACTCTTCACGCTGTACCAATCCCCAAGCCAAATCTATCTCAGTCAAATTCTGACGTTTAGCCTTGGTCTTATACGCCTTACGCATGCCGTCTAACAGCGTGGCAAATTCGATTTGATTTTCTATCGGCGCACCCGCGTCGTCCAACAGCCGCTTCAGTAAGGCGGTGCGAATCACCGCACCCGCCTCCACATCATCTTCTTGCAATTCCGTTTGGGTTAGCTCCATCTGATGCGCAAACCAGATCGCGGCTTCGATTTCCAAAGCATTGGCTTGACGATGCGCGAGCAAATTGCGGTATTCCTGCGCCTTTTCTTTCAAAGACCACAGCTCTAAAAATTCTTCTATTTTCCCTTTTTGCTCACGCCCTAACATCGCATATTCAGGCATAGCAAACAAAGACTTGAGCAAACCAGAACCGCCACGCGACAAACTCAAAAAGGTTTGATCTCGTATCAATTTTGCGGCGATATCTAAATCACCTTGCGAGGTTTCCAGCAAATACAAACTCGCCAGATTCACAATACGTTTGCGCGCCAGTTCGATTTCGGGACGCAAATATTTACTCCCAAATGCCTCTGCGATCTGCACCAAACCTTTTGGCGCTTCACTACCTATGGCAGCAATTTTTGATTGAGGAATAATGGCATAGCGCACGCCATGCCGCAGCGCCGTTTCAAAAAACGGGCGATCATCATACAGCGCAATTTCAGATTGAATCTCAGACATAGAGGCGATCATTTAGCAAACGATAAGGCTTTACAAGGCTGATTCTTCATCGTCATCATCCCCCTCATCCGCCTTCTTGCGGGCAGCTGGAGAGACTTCATCTTCATCCTCTTCTTCCGAGCTCGCCTGCAATTCAGCCAGCTCATCGTTTTGCAAGTTACGCAGATAAACCTGATAACGAGCACGCAATTTCAACAGAACTTCGCGGAAAATCTCAGGCAATTCATAACGCAATAAATACGTCACTTCCATCCAGTCATGATCTTCCACGCTGGCTCTGTCCATCGCCGAAGCGCGGGTCTCCGTATCGCGCGTCAAGTTCAACAGATCGTCATCAATCGCCTGCGTCTTGGACTCATCGCCATACTCATACAAATCAAAGGTCGCATAACGATAAAAATGCTCCACCATTTGCGTACGATCTTGCAGATAATCGGCGATGGAATCATAGCCCCCTTCAACCTCGGCGATTTCATACAAGAATTCAGCGGGATCAGCACCTTCGCGAAAAATCACGGAATTAATCATGCCGCGCAATTGCTCATGCGTCAGATCTTTATAACGTTTTTCCAAAACGACCGCCTGCGCAAACTGTTCTGGCGTCACCAGCAAATTAACCAGCGACTCTTTGGAGGCGTCATATTCACGGATAATTGCCAACAAATCCTTTGCTGGAAAAGAGTCCAAAGCGGCGACCAGGGCATGATCGCCCTCAGTCTCCGCCAAGGTCGCCAGGGCATTCTCAGCACCAGCAATATCGCCCGCCTTGACCAGGCTCTGCGCTTCTATTAATGCGGGATAATTCATGCTTTTCCTCTTACTCTATTTTTCTGTTTTGAAATGTGGGACTTGCGCGAAACTGCGCTGACTAGACGCCGAGGCGAAGGCAACAACGCCAGCGTCTGTTTTGCGCAAGTCCTAACATCAATCTTTTCGATCAAAACCCTGCTCAGCCAACCAATCCGCGCCAGCCTCTTCCAAGTCCATATCGTCGCCATCATCACCGTCATCGCGACCATGGCGCCCATAATGGCCATCAAAATCTTCGCGCTCCTGCTGGTGATCGGCGTCTTCCTCGTCTGCTTCTTCATCATCCTGAGGCGCCGCTTGTGCCTGCGCCCGGCTATGTTGACTACGACTTAAATACTCAAGACAAGCTGCGCTCACCATAAAGGCATCGCCGCCCGGCTCAGCCAACACCAGTTGTGCCAACTTATCTGCCAACGGTTCCAATTTAACGGCGGCTGACAAGCTTTTCCACGCGGGTAATTGGCGAGCTTCTTTTGAGCTCAAGCTTTCTAAGGTCAGCGGGTTCATAAACAAAAACGCACCATGAAAAGCGCTAAACAACATCTCAGGGTTTTCGTCCATCATCGGCAATAGGAAAGGCAATTGCTCACGCTTTTCTTTCAAACGATGACGCAATACATCCTTGCCTTCCGAGTCGGTGCGCAAATCATCCAACTCGGCTCTATAGACCAACATTAATTCTTGAAAATAACGCGACAACTTCACTGCAATACTCCTGCTAAATAGTTCTGCCAAATTTCTGTCGCCGTTTCTATCGGAGACTCTAATAAATTACGACGCCGGTTTTCATCGTAAGCCTTCCGTGCGTCTTCATCCGACAGCACATCATAGGCTTCCTTCACGGCGTGGAATTTTTGTGGCGCTAATTCCGAACTATTTCTATCGGGATGAAATTCCGCCGCTTTGACGCGATAGGCTTTCTTGATATCAGCGAGCGAGGTATTGCTCGCCACGCCGAGAATGAAATAGTAGTCTTTCATACTTTGTTAATGATGATGTCCGTGTTCACCATGCACATGACCGTGGGCGATTTCCTCTTCAGTCGCAGCACGCACTTCCAAAATTTCAGCATCAAAACGTACACGCATACCGGCTAAGGGATGATTGCCATCAACCGTCACTTTGCCCGCATCAATGGCAGTCACGCGGAAAGGCATGGTTTCATCAGTTTCCGGATCACGGGTTTCAAACATCATGCCAACTTCCAAATCGGGAGGGAACAAACCTACGTCTTCTTCATGTACTAAAGAAGGATCAAACTCACCAAAGGCATCTTCAGGATCCATCGTGACCGACACCACCATCCCCACCGTTTTACCATCCAAGACCGCTTCAACTGCGGGCAAAATATTGTCATAGCCGCCATGCAGATACACGATAGGGTCTTGGTTTTGATCAATGACCTGAGCTTCATCATCGAACATGGTGTAGTTCAAGCTAACAACGGAGTTTTTAGTAATTTGCATAGAAATAGGGAATTAAATTCAAAGGAAGGTACGCCACCCAGTCCGTTTCCGTTATAGAAACAAAAAAATAAGGCGCAACTTTGGGCGAATACAGCATTGTAACAGAGCCGCCTACCCGAGAACTAAGCTTATAGATGTCTTCTTGTACAGAAGAAATCACAGAGTTCAAGCTTGCCCGATATGATCTACCATAAACAAAAGCAAAGAATTGATCAGGTTTCGTGGGTTTTTCCTTTATCAAGACCCAAAAAAAGACCACCTGGGGTAGAATTGCGCCTGTAGAAAATTTTGATGCCACTTATTTAGACATAAATTAGAAATCGAACTCTAAAACAAGCAATTAGGACTAGCGCAAAATTGTTCCATTACCTTGTGTTGCCACAGCAATCATGCAAACGGCAAAACAAGGATGGAGCTTTTTTTTCATTAGCCTAAAAAATGATTGAGTTTCGACAAATATCCGGCAAAAAAATTGAGAAGCTCACGCCTCGCGTAACACTCAAACTCACAGCACGTGCTGTGATACAAACGTCGAGTAGCTCCTCTTAAGAATTTAAAAAAATTGGTGTTCAAGGAAAATAATGAAACGTGTAGATGATTTTCGCCTGCGTTTAGGCAAACATGAGTTGGTTCCCATTATGATCGGTGGCATGGGTGTTGACATTTCCACCGCAGAACTCGCCTTAGTCGCCGCACGTTTAGGTGGCATTGGACACATTTCCGACGCCTTGGTGCATGACGTTTCCGACCGCCGCTTTGACACCAGCTTCGTCAAAGACAAGACCCGCCTCTACAAACACAATATCAATAATTCCGATAAGTCTGACGTTAAATTCGATTTAGATTTATTGGCGGAAGCGACCAAACTTCACGTAGGCAAAACCATGGAAGCCAAGCAAGGCGACGGCATGATTTTCGTCAACTGCATGGAAAAACTGACGATGAACGGCCCGCGTGACACTTTGCGCGTCCGTCTGGCATCGGCACTTGATGCTGGCATCGATGGCATTACCATGAGCGCCGGTTTGCACTTGGGCTCGTTTGGCTTGATTGAGGATCACCCGCGTTTTCGCGATGCGCAACTAGGCATCATCGTCTCCTCCGTCCGCGCTTTACAATTATTCTTGCGCAAAAATGCCAAGCTCAATCGTCTGCCTGACTATGTGATCGTGGAAGGCCCTCTGGCTGGTGGTCACTTAGGCTTCGGTCTCGATTGGGCGCAATATGATTTGATGACTATCATCAAAGAAGTCTTGCAATACCTCAAAGATGAAAACCTCGCGATTCCAGTCATCGCCGCTGGCGGTATTTTTACAGGTAGTGATGCGGTTCGCTTCTTAGAAGCGGGTGCAGGCGGCGTGCAAGTGGCGACCCGCTTTACTATCACCAAAGAATGCGGCTTGCCCGACGACGTTAAGCAGCATTATTTCAAAGCGCAAGAGGAAGAAATCATCGTCAACACGATTTCCCCAACCGGCTACCCTATGCGCATGCTCAGCAATACACCGGCAATCGGCTCCAACATTCGCCCAGGCTGCGAAGCCTACGGTTACCTCTTAGACGGCAATGGCAATTGCTCTTACATCGACGCCTACAACCGCGAAGTCGAAGCGAATCCTGACGTCAAAGATTTTAAGGTCATGGATAAAACTTGCCTGTGCACGCACATGCGCAATTTCAAATGCTGGACTTGCGGTCAGACGACTTATCGTTTGAAAGACACAACGCGCCAACTACCCGATGGCAATTATGAATTGCTGACTGCTGAACATGTGTTCCGCGATTATCAATTCAGCGTCAATAACGAAGTCGCTTTACCGTAAAAACCTCAGACCTAACAAAAAACCGGATCTCTTGATCCGGTTATTTTTCGCGCTCACGCAAAAAAAAGCAGATCATGACGATCTGCTTTTTTCTCAGTAAAACAAGTTTAACCCACCCACACCCGCGCATTGCGGAACATGCGCATCCAAGGTGAATCCTCCCCCCAAGATTCTGGCGCCCATGAATGCAAGACGCTACGGAATACACGCTCCGCATGCGGCATCATCACGGTAAACCGCCCATCTTCATTGGTCACTGAAGTCAAGCCACGTGGCGAACCATTCGGGTTGCAAGGATAGTTTTCGGTCGCCTGTCCATGGTGATCAACAAAGCGCATCGCTGCGTGTACTGCGTTGATATCGCCCGTGGTTGAAAAGTCGGCAAAACCTTCGCCGTGCGCTACCGCAATCGGGGTCTGCGTGCCAGCCATGCCTTGGAAGAAAATCGATTTCGATTCGAGGATCTCTACCATAGAGAAACGGCCTTCAAACTGCTCCGACTTATTCTTGGTAAATTTCGGCCATGCCTTTGCTCCTGGAATAATCGATTTCAGATTACTCATCATTTGACAGCCATTGCAAATACCCATGCCGAAGGTATCTGTGCGCTGGAAGAATTCGGCAAATTGCTCCGACATCATAGCGTTAAACAAAATCGTTTTCGCCCAACCTTCACCCGCACCCAATACGTCACCATAGGAGAAACCACCGACCGCAATCAAGCCTTTGAAGTCGGCCAAGTTAGCACGACCAGCGATCAAGTCACTCATGTGCACGTCAACAGCATCAAAGCCTGACTTGTGCATGACGTACGCAGTTTCTATATGCGAATTCACGCCTTGCTCACGCAAGATCGCAACACGTGGACGTGCGCCAGTTGCAATGAATGGTGCCGCCACATCGACCTGTGCATCAAAGCTGATTTTTGGCTGCATACCAGGATCAGACTCATCAGCCAGACGCGCATACTCTGCGTCGGCACAGGCTGGGTTATCGCGCATACGCGCAATTTGCCAACTGGTCTTACTCCAAATCTGATGCAAGGCACTGCGCGACTCACGATAAATCTCTTTAGCATCACGCATGAAAGAAATCACGCCGCTATTATTTGGTTTGCCAATTTCGTGACTGCAGGCACCGAGATTATGCGCACGTAAGACATCCATCACCGCACTGCGTTGTTCAGTGCGTACTTGAATCACCGCACCCAACTCTTCGTTGAACAGTGCACGCAAAGTCAAATCATTACGACGCTCGGCCACTTGTCCTGCCCAGTTCTTAGCATCGCCCTGATCTGCTGCATGCTCTGCTTCCATGGTCAGCATATCGAGATTAATCGCGAGACCGGCACGACCAGTAAATGCCATCTCACACAGAGTCGTATACAAACCACCGTCAGAGCGATCATGGTAAGCAAGAATCTGATCGTCCTGATTCAATTGCTGAATCGCCGCAAAGAAACCTTTTAAGTCTTCCGCACTATCAACATCAGGAGCCTGATCGCCAAGCTTTTGCATCACTTGCGCAAACGCCGATGCGCCCAGACGATTTTTTCCACGTCCTAAATCAACCAGAATCAAACTGCTATCACCAGCATCTAATTTAATCTGTGGAGTCAACGATTTACGTACGTCGTACACTGGCGCAAACGCCGAGATAATCAAAGACACAGGCGAGGTCACTGCTTTATCTGCGCCCTCGTCTTTCCATGTGGTGCGCATCGATAAAGAATCTTTGCCGACTGGAATACTGATACCCAAGGCCGGGCACAACTCCATACCAATCGCTTTCACGGTATCAAACAAGGCAGCGTCCTGTCCGGGTTGACCGCAGGCAGCCATCCAGTTTGCCGACAACTTAATATTTTCTATGCTGGAAATTGGCGCTGCGGCGATACTCGTAATCGCTTCGCCCACAGCCATGCGACCAGACGCAGCAGCATCGATCACTGCCAGTGGTGTACGCTCCCCCATGGACATGGCTTCGCCCAAATGAGCTTCCAAGCTCATCGCCGTCACTGCACAATCAGCAACAGGCACTTGCCATGGACCGACCATTTGATCGCGCACCGACATCGCGCCAACACTACGATCACCGATCGTGATCAGGAAAGACTTGTCAGCCACAGTCGGCAAGCTCAAGACGCGCTCGCCCACTACTTTTAATTCCATCCCAGTCAAATCGATCGCAGGAAATTCGCGCTGCACATGAGTAACATCGCGGTGCATCTTTGGCGGTTTGCCCAACAACACATTCATAGGCATATCGACCGGCGCATTATCGTTGAGCGGATCGACTACTCTCAATTGACGCTCTTCCGTCGCAGTACCCACGACCGCAAACAAGCAACGCTCACGTTCACAGAAATACTGGAACAGCGGCAAATCTTGAGGCGCAATCGCCAACACATAGCGCTCTTGCGATTCATTACTCCAGATTTCTTTGGGAGCCATGCCGCTCTCTTCCAAAGGCACTTTGCGCAAATCAAAAATCGCGCCGCGTTTGGCATCATTAGTGATCTCTGGGAAGGCATTAGACAAGCCACCCGCACCGACATCGTGAATCGACAAGATAGGATTGTTCTCACCCAACTGCCAGCAGGAGTTAATCACTTCCTGGGCACGACGCTCCATTTCTGGATTGCCGCGTTGAACTGAATCAAAATCGAGATCCGCAGTATTAGTACCGGTCGCCATCGACGACGCTGCACTACCACCCATACCGATGCGCATACCAGGACCGCCGAGCTGTATCAATAAACTGCCGACAGGTAAATCATGTTTTTTAGTATGCTGATCAGCGATATTGCCAATACCGCCCGCGATCATGATGGGCTTGTGATAGCCATGCACAATGCCGCCCACGTTTTGCTCATAAGTGCGGAAGTAGCCGCCCAAGACCGGACGACCAAATTCATTACTAAACGCTGCGCCACCAATCGGGCCATCGATCATGATTTGTAAAGGAGACGCGATACGATCTGGTTTACCGTATTGAGCACTGGTGCTGTTCGCGCCAAGTACGTCGCTGGCGTTTTCCCAAGGCTGGACATTGCCGGGCAAGTTCAAGTTAGACACCGTAAAGCCTGTCAAGCCTGCTTTTGGTTTGGCACCACGACCAGTCGCACCTTCATCGCGAATCTCACCACCCGCGCCCGTTGAGGCGCCTGGAAATGGAGAAATTGCAGTCGGGTGATTATGTGTTTCCACCTTCATCAAGGTGTGGGTTAATTCTGTGCTGGCCTGATACAGATTGCCACTCTCAGAGCCACGTGGATAAAAGCGAGTGACCGTTGCGCCTTCCATGATGGAAGAATTATCGCTATAAGCAACGATGGTGCCTTTTGGTTGCAGCAGATGGGTGTTTTTGATCATGCCAAACAGCGAGATATCTTGTTTCTCGCCATCGATAGTCCAGTCTGCATTAAAAATTTTGTGACGGCAGTGTTCGCTATTCGCCTGCGCAAACATCATCAATTCAACGTCGGTGGGATTGCGTTCTGCGGTGGTGAAGGCATTGACCAGATAATCGATTTCATCATCGGACAAAGCTAAACCTAAATCGCTGTTCGCTGCCAGCAAAGCAGCTTTACCACCACTCAGAACATCGACATGCTCAAGTGGCTTGGCGTCTAACTCAGTGAATAACCCACTGGCTGCTTGCACATCGGCCAACACCATTTCTGTCATACGATCATGCAACAGAGCGATGACTTCTTGTTTCGCACTGTCGGATAATTTTTTGGCTCCCGTCAAACTGCCCAAGAGACCAGCTTTCAATTGAATAAAATACTGCACGCCGCGTTCTAAACGCCTGATCTGCTGCATCCCGCAATTGTGCGTAATATCGGTCGCTTTTGAAGCCCAAGGGGAGATGGTACCGAATCGTGGAATCACGACAAAGCTCTCGCCCTCTTCGCTTCCAGTGAACGCATCGCCATAGACCAACAAGGCTTGTAAGCGAGCCACTTCCTCGTCGCTTAAAGGCGCAGAAGCATCAACAAAGTGGGTATAACGTGCAGTGACGCCAGCGATGTGGGCATCAACAGCTTGCAGACGAGATAATAAACCGTGAGTTCGGAAGGCAGACAGGGCGTTAGAGCCTGGCAATATCAACATGGCGAGAATGGAGTTGAAGCAATGAAGCTGATGCACCCCATATCAGCAGGGACAACAGTCACATCGCGGGTTGGAACGGAAAACCGAATTATACCTTGATGTAGGTGCGGACTCCAGCCAGAAGTGTGAGCGATGGAGCGTACGGAGCCTTTCCACGAAATTTCTCAGGAATTTTTCTTTGCATCAGGATCGGTTAAAGGAAACTCGATCATTTCAAAGTCTATCGTACCAAAATCAGCCTCTTCGACAGGATCAATGGCTTGCTTGGCTTCGCTGACGGACACGGGCTTAGCAATTTTCTCCTCGGCTAGACGATGTTTCTCCAAGTCCTTTGCAATACCAATCAACATCAATAGATCACGGTACACCGGCAAGTCAAAGCCACTACGCGCCCCATTTCTATCATCGATCAACAAGCTCTCCAAGTAGGGCAGCGCACCCACGCCACCCCACAACGCACATATTTTTTCCAAAATATGCGGAAAATCATCTAAGTGACGATATACCAATGTCGACAGATCCGCCTCGTATTCTGGGATATTGGCGTTAAAAAAACTAATGAATCGCTGACGTAACTGCTCATACTTTTCGCGATCCTCGACTGTTCTATATAAATCCAACAGGAACAACCAAGGCACAGGCGAATCCGGATGCTCCACGCGTTCTTGCGCCGCCAGAATTTCTATCGCTCTTTGCGGATCATTCATTGAAATCCAAAACTCGGCTTCTTGCGTCACGTCAGAGATCTCTTCTACTTTGACCGAGCTGGTTCTTGGCGAATAAAAATTAAAAATACTGCTACTTGTCTCTTCCAAAGTTGGGGTTCTGTGGGTGCTGCTGTCTTGCGCTAACGACGATGAAGCCGCTTGCCCGGATGCTGGCGCACCAGACTCCACTTTCGGCTCCCCTCTATTTTCATTTCCACCTGTGTTGATGTCATATTTCGCTTGCAATTGATCAATGACTTCCTCAATGCGCACCGGCGGACGCGAATCAATTTCATCCTCTTCGTCTTCCCACCAGCTCGGCTTCACAATGCCGAAATTTTTTCTAATGTAGAGCAACAAGAAAACAATGACCAAAATCGCGGCGATCGCCACTATAGACAAAGCCAGCAACCAATAATCAAAAGACGATTTACTTTGCAATTGCTGCAAACTCGCTTTATCAACCTGATTTTGCTTCTTGAGCTGCTCAGCTTCTTTCTTTAATTGATTAATTTCAGTCAACTCATGTGCATCGACTGTCGGCAAGCTTTTAGAGTCGGGTTCATCCCGCAAAATTGCCGCCATGCGAGCCTGGGCCGCTCGCAACTCCTGTATATTTTCTATTAAATCCTGACCAGCTGGCGAGCTAAGCACGTCGCTCATACGCAAGCCGTTATCGAGCTTTGGCAACTCAACCTCGTCCGAAAGCCGCAACACATCTCTCGCCGCAACTTTCTTTTGACGCTTAGACGGCGCAACAGCAGTATTCTCAGGCGCGCTCACATCGGCAGCTAATGGGGCAGCAGTGCGCTTACGAGAAGATGGACGAGAATTAATCGCATCAACCTTCGCATCAGGCAAATGCGGCTTATCAACGGCATTAGAAGCAGGCGCAACCGGAACAACGGCCACGTCTTCCAAATGAAGATTGGGACCTGCATTCAAATCAGGGGGATCGAGCAGAAGAGAAAACTCGCGATGCAACTGCATTTCGCAATTCATATCAACGATCAGATTAACTGCAGGCTCATTGATATGCTGGCGCGTACTTAACAGCAATTGCCGCTTGTTAGCAATTTGCCGCACCACGACATTGGCACTGGCTAAAAACACACCATCAAAAGTGACGACGCGTACCCTGACACAAGATGGGTTAAAGAACTCAGACTCGGCACCGACCAATTCAAGTTGCGCTTGCAGACTTTGCCCTAAAAATGAGCGGAGCTTAAGTTCGCCCAAGCCTAAGCCAAGAGCGGACGATGCGCCAAACAGCGCGAGACAGGCAAACGCCAACAGCCTGGGCAAGAATTGTCGAATCCGTAAAGAAATAATAGTTTCCTCGAAAGCCATCAGATCAGCTAACTTGTTTTTATAAGATATTCTGCAACAAAATCTGCAGAGCATTGCCACGCTCCAATACATAGCGACGCCCACGGCTCAATCTTACTTGCTTTACATGAAAGATTGAAGCAAAGCACCAGGCTTTTTCGTAAAAGAAAGTAAGATCTCTACAAAAAACGCACACTTCTATCAATCCGACTCCAAGAACGCAGTAAACCCAGCATTCTAATCGAAATCAAGTCGTCCTATCAGATCTCACCGCATCCAATATTTTTTTGGCAATACCACGCAAAATATTGACTTCTTCCAATTCCAGCTGCGTCCTGGCAAACAGACGACGTAAACGGGGCATTAATTTCTTGGGCTGAGCAGGGTCCAAAAAATCAATAGCGACCAAAGCTTGTTCGAGATGCGAAAACATGCCCTCCACTTGATCGTTCGAAGCAGACTCACCTTGAAATCCAATCGACGCATCTAGCGTCATTTCCAAGTTCTGGGTGCGCACCTCGTAGGCCAAAATCTGCACCGCTTGCGCCAGATTGAGAGACGAATACTCAGGGTTTGCGGGAACGTTGATGAGCACATTACTATTGATCACAATTTCATTGGGCAGACCAAATCGCTCACTACCAAATACCAAAGCAGCCGCGCACACGTCCATCTGACCCAGCTTTTCGGCATAGGCACGGGGGCTCAACACAGGGGGAGAAAATTCACGCAAACGCGCACTCACCGATGCTACAAAATGACAGCCTGATAAAGCCTCTTCTATCGAGCCAACGATGCGCGCATTTTCCAAAATATCGAGTGCCCCGCTTGCAAATGCAATTGCATCGGGATGACTCAACGCATCAGCAAAGCGCGGATTCACCAACACTAACTGAGAAAATCCCATGGTCTTCATGGCGCGCGCCACAGCCCCAATATTGCCGGGATGGCTAGTCCCAACCAACACAAAGCGCAGGCGGTTAAATATGGGAGCGATTGGCTGATTGTTATTATTCATGGCTAAAAAATTAAATTCACTAAGGAGCGCGACAAGCCGCAAGAATCACAGCAAAATAATCCCTGCAAATACTGGTTTGGCCCGCGCTTTCGCAAGGTTTCTGGGTTAAAATAGCGCGATTATGGGTAGTAGTTCTGGCTTTGGCAAATCTGCTACCACGCTCTTTAATTCATTTTTGTGCGACACCATTCTCATTTCTGGCATTTTTCCGGAAATGAAAACGCATCGCCATTTTAACGGAAACTACTATGCACCCCATGCTCAATACGGCTATTAAAGCCGCTCGTCGCGCTTCAACCATTATTAATCGTGCTTCTTTCGACATTGATCGCGTTCAGATCAGCGAAAAGCAATACAACGATTTTGTAACCGAAGTTGACCGCGCCGCCGAAGCAGCGATTATTGAGGTGCTTACTTCCGCTTACCCCGACCACGCCATTCTTGCAGAGGAATCTGGCGCATCAAAAAATCTCCACGACGACAATGAAAATGTATGGATCATCGACCCGCTCGATGGCACCACCAATTTCATTCACGGTTTCCCACAATATTGCGTGTCCATCGCCTTGCAACAAAAAGGCGTGATTACGCAAGCTGTCATTTACGACCCTAGCCGCAACGAAATGTTCACCG
>JACQDW010000218.1 GCA_016200845.1 Burkholderiales bacterium
ATGAACTCTATAACTTGGAGGTAAGAATTGGCTCGCCTCCAAACAGCGCCGCAAACAAAGCAAGTCCGCCACGCCTAAAATATTGCAATGACGTGCGGAGGCAAAAAAATCTCCTGGCATTTCAAATCGACTCAAGGCAGGCCCGCGCATCAATAATTCATAGCCCGCGATTTTTCGGTCGCCATCAACAATCGCTTGATAGAAAACCCGAATCCCCTCGCCGAGCATAACGTATTGACGTACATCGGTTTGCTCTTGGTTCGTGCTTTCCTGCTCGTCACCAATCACACTCGCCTGATTCTTTCCACCACGTTTGCTCATAATCAGTGCCGATTCGGCCAAAGCAACGGCTTCATTTAACGATGAAATAGTATTTGGGATAGCGGCAACGCCCAAGCTAACCGTCACCTCTTCCTTTTGATCACTATTCGAAATCGGCAAGCATTTCGTCATCATGGCATCGCGAATTTTGTTCGCAACATAGAATGCTTCGGCCACGGTCGTTGCAGGCAAGATCACCAGAAATTCATCACCACCAATGCGACTTAAGTGATCGCCACTTCTTAGTGTGCTCACCACAGTCTTCGTTACCAACTGCAAAGTCGCATCCCCAACTCGATAGCCAAACCTCTCATTGATACTTTTGAAGTTATCACAATCAATCAGTATGGCTGAGACCCGCCCATTTCCCCGGCAGGATGCGCGCACGCTTTGCATCAGCTCGGTTTCCATTCCTCGACGATTCAATACCCCAGTGAGCGGATCGGTGACAGACATCTCCTCCAATTTTTGCTTTGCCACCGCCAATTCGCTCATCAAACGCAAGCGGTCTGTGACATCACGCAGCATAATCAGGTAAGCATTCTCTCCAAACTGAACCACCGGTGCCTTATGTATTTCCATCACTCTACGATTATCTAAAGTGAGCTCTTGAATTGCAGGACCATCCAAAGGGATACCCAACTGCGTTCCAATCATTTCATCGGAAGTTTTTTCGAACACGAGCGCTGCGGCCGCATTAGCGAATAACACGTTGCCATTTGTAGAGAGAAGAAGAACACCATCAGGTCCCTCGAGCAACAGTATTTTGTATTGCCGCAATGATTCTGCCTGATGGATGGCGCTAAAAATAGCCCGTTCCAATTGCGAAGCGTTAAACTGCCCCTTTACCAGGTAACCTTGCGCCCCAGAATACGCAGCGGCCTGACCTAAAGCCCGATCATCGCGCCCAGTCATCAGAATCACTGAAAAAAAACCCAACTTCGCGAGCTTATCGACCGCTGTGTTTCCCTGCGCATCAGGCAACCCAGCATCGACAAGAGCAACATCAAAATGTTCATGCCGCGCCAACTCTAATGCTTGCGCCAGCGTACTGGCTACGGTCAAATTAAACACATTGGAGAGTAACGTCCGAATCAACAGCGCATCGCCAGGATTATCTTCGACCAGTAAGATGCGATAGTTCATAATGGCTCCGTTGAATTTCAGCGTGAATCGGCAATCTGCCGAAAGACGTTTGCAAGAAGTGTCATCATCTCAAAACCAAATAAATTCAAAAATCTCTCCGAATGAAAATCTTTATCGCGAAGCGCGTCATCGCGTTGATGATCATTCTCGACACCAGGTGCATTGCTCTCTTGTAGAAAACGCAGAAGTATCATTTGCATGTCAATGAGATCACCCACCCCGCCACCTAAGTGGCTCAATTTGGAAATGAATGCAGACATTTCTAAGTTTGGCTTTGCATTTTTTAAATTGAGATAATTCGCATATTGCACAAATAACGACCGGAATTGCTCACAGCATTCTCCATAGATATCAGGGTCACTTACTTTCAACCTGGCCAAAACAGGGTTTGATATCAACAACGATTGATTCGCCATGTCAGACAGGATTTTTTGATAATCAGTCAGATCAGTTGGGCAATCTTTGATCGCAGACTCTCGCTGACGCGACAAGGCATAGGCAATCGATCGTCTTAACGCAACCGATTTCAAAGAAGACTTGCTGAGAAAATCTTGCGCGCCAGCATTCAGGCAAATCAAAGCCATCGCTTCGTCATCCCTTCCCGTTAGCACCACAATAGGAATTTGCATTGCGCAAGCGTGCATTTTATGAACGACTTCGACACCAACACCATCGGGAAGACTAAGATCGAGAATGACCACATCGGGGCGATTTTTTTGTAAAAAATCGTATGCCTCCGTCACGGTACGGACATGCCAAAATTCAAAATCGCTATAAGCATGCTTCAGCGCTTCCTTGAGCAACAAAACATCGCCAGCATCATCCTCAACCACCAAAATTTTCAAAGAATTTGGGACATCCATGATACTCCCCACGTGCACATTCGTTTCGCTATCGGACATAACTAGGACTTACGCAAGATTGCGCTGGCTAGGCGAGGAGTCGAAGACAGTACGGTTGTACGGCGAGGCGAACTCGACAACACCAGCGTCTGTTTTGCGTAAGCCCTATACAAAAGAAATCACACCTCATCGATAAATTCTTCCATCGGCCATCTGAAGTCAAATCTTGTGCCTTGATTAGAAACAGCGCCGACCCAAATCTCACCACCGTAAGACTCAATAATTTTTTTTGCGATCGCCAACCCCGTTCCGTATCCATGATATTTTTCACGTTCATTCAACGTTTGAAACAGCCCAAATACACGCTTAGATTGCGTCTGATCAAACCCTATACCATTATCAAGAATCGAAAATATCCAGGAATGAGACTCCCTCTGAACAGCGATGTGTATCTTGAGTGGACGTTCCGATCTAAATTTAATCGCGTTATCGAGAATATTCTCAAACACCTGGGTTAGTTGCGCCCGGTCTGCGTTCACTTCAGGTAATTCATCGCAGCTCACTTGCGCATGACTATCGTTTAACAGCGCGGAGAGCTTAATCAATGCTGCTTCAACGATCATATTGACGCTGATTAATTCCATGCGCTGGGTGCTTCGATGAATATGATTAAACTCAACGATGCCATTAATCAGATACTGCATCCGCACCGCTCCATCCACCGCAAAGTAGATAAACTTACGGGCCTGCTCATCTAAATGCACTTGATAACGATCGCGCAGTAGTTCCATAAAGCTAGATACCATGCGCAGCGGCTCTCTCAAATCATGCGACGCAATATAAGAAAATTGATTCATTTCTTCATTGGCGTGCCTTAACTGAACATCGCGCCGTGCCAACATCTTTGCTGTCTGTCGCAGCTGAATCTCTAAAGCGTCAATTCGCTTTGCTTGCTGACGAATTATCAAGATTTGCCTCGCTAAACGCAGTAATTCCTCTAGTTTTTGGACCAGAATTTCTGATTGAATTGGTTTTAAAATCCAATCGATATAGTGCGCGCGCTTCTCTCCCTTAAAAGGCACTTCGCTGAAAGGCATCCTTGTTAAAAACAAAAGAGGAATATCCTGCAACTGGGATTGACTACATACGCTTTCCATCACAGAAAGCGCATCGACCCCGGATGCATCAACATCCACAAGGAATGCCGAAAAAATTGAAGTTTCACTTTGTTGTGGCAGATCATGAATGTCCATCACTAAAACAAGACGTTGTGCCAACAGATCAGCAACGCGTTTAATCTCGATAAAAGTATGATCTTCTTGATGAAAACCCATCAAGAGCAAGTTCATCTCTCCAAATTCAGAAGGTGCACGAACCATCGCGTCCATAGAATTCCCTGCCGATATTCAAATAAAAACGAGGCCGGGCTCTTTATTATCGCTAGTCCAAAGCCCGATGTTTCTAAATGTTGAGCAACTTATTTACAATTCAAATTTGTACAACGATAGAGAGCACAATTTCACAATCGAAAGCGATATTTGGCCTTTTAGGTTAGCACCTAACATCACGAAGGAAAAGGTTAAACTAGTACCATGTGGAAATCTTTTCGAGTACGACTGCCAAATCGCATTAGCGTCTTTTAAGCTCAACAAAAAAAGCAAAACAAGTCCACAAAGGCGATGAACGCAATCAGCATGAACACTCGAAGTCAATTCAAGCATTCACCACACCAATTTTGTTCGCGGCAAGTTTTAACTTGCGCTTTACACATGAGTCTTTTCGGGTTCAATGAGAAAACTGGCTGCTAGACAAAGGGATGGGTATCGCCACGCATTTGGGCGCAACCACCGCTGATATCGGCGGTGCATCAAACAAACAAAAAATGTGGCAATAATCATGCAAGTGCTCGCAGACAGCACCGCAGCTACGTTCAACGGCGTGTTTATGTCGAAACTCAGGGTTTAAGCATAATTGGATGATTTCGTAAAAGGCAGGCGGTGAAATGCTGATCAGCTCAACATTTGACTGGCGCGTGAATGAGAGCCGGTTCGACTATGGGTCACCGATACGTTTTGGACAGCCACATTGCGAAACAAAAACCCCTCATTGTCCCCGCTCCAGATCTTGGATTTTCTTCAATTGCCCATTTTCAAATGTCAGTAATTGCATAAAGCGTTGCGGGCCAAAGTTATAGACCCACTCTTCAATCTGGATCTCTATCTCTTGTTCGTATTCGGAAGTTTGGCGCTGACCGTGAGCGTATTGTATTGGTGCGCCTTGTTGCGAATTGGATTGACTCACGCCTAGGCGACGGCGTTCTACTCGCTGATCTCGCATTGCTGGACTACCGCACTTTTTCAATACCTCGACTTTATGCATGCCGACATCAATCAAAAAAGAATCGCAACGAAACGCGAGCGCATGTGCTGCATTTGGTATCGAACAAAAACTAATGGCTAAGACGCACATGAGGAGATTGAGATGAGTTTTCATAGGACCAGTCAATAATTGGGAGTGAGGACACACCAGGATCAGGAGCAACAGTGCAGTGCTCAACGCGCGGAGATTTGAAATGGTTGAACGTGGCAACGATTAAAGTTCAAACTAAGACTTACGCAAAATCGCGCTGGCTAGTGTGTAGCGAGGAATTCAGGCAACATGTTGCCTGCTCGCGTTACAACCAAGTCTTGCACTGCTTGGTGCACCCTGCAAGAGCGGAGACGAGTGAGCAATATCTGGGCTGTGTTTTTCATTTGTTCAAATGAAGGATTGTCTTTTATCCAAAACCTGACTCTGCTAGACTCTGCGATTATCTAGTTTTTTAGAATGTTCCGTGATTAACCTAATTCAGAAATTAAAACACGTCCGGGCACTGCGCATCATTTTGGCTCGGCCCAGATTACTCCTATGTGCATTAATTGGCATCGCCAGTTTTTTATGCTTACCTCAAGAATTTGCCCGTCACACCACAACCCGCTTGATTATTGCCTGGAATGTTGGCGCTTATCTTTATTTGGCGCTGGCATTGCGCATGATGTTTTGGTCATCGCACGAGAGAATGAAAACCCGTGCACTACAACATGATGATGGCAGGCTAACGGTGCTGCTCTTTGTCGTTCTTGCAGCGGCCATGTCGATCGGCGCCATCATCGCCGAGCTAGGAAATGTCAAAGAAATGCATGGCAATTTACGCTATTTGCATATCACGCTCGCTGTCATGACGATCTTGTCTTCGTGGGCGTTCACCCAGATTATGTTTGCTCTTCACTACGCGCATGATTACTACTCGGCACTTGCCAGAGGCTACGAAGGCGGCTTGGAATTTCCTGGTCATCATGCGCCTGATTACGGCGACTTTGTTTATTTCGCCTGTGTCATCGGAACCTCAGGACAAACCGCCGACGTCAGTTTTAGTTGCCGCAATATGCGCCGCATTGGAACGATACACTGCATATTAGCCTTCTTTTTCAACACCACCTTGGTCGCATTGACGATCAATATTGCCTCTGGTCTGTTTTAAAAAAATAGGGCTTGCGCAAAATTGCGCTGGCTAGGGTGAAGCGAGGAATTCAGGCAACATGTTGCCTGCTCGCGTAACAACTAAGTCTTGCAAGACTTAGTGCGCCCTGCAAGGGGGGAGGCGAAGACAGTACACTTGTACGGCGAGCCGAACCCAACAACGCCAGCGTCTGTTTTGCGTAAGTCCTAAAAACTTCACTACCATCGTCTAAGCTTTATGCAAGTCACTATGAATCACTCCCGCGACCTCCCCCAACAAACCTATTACCAAGCAACCGCCCCAGCCGACGCTTATCCCAGCTTGAACGAGACGATAGAGTGTGAAGTCTGCATCGTCGGTGGCGGCTATGCGGGCTTGGCGACGGCCTTGGGTTTGTTGGAACGTGGGGTGCGCGATATTGTGCTGCTGGAGGCGGAGGAAATTGGGCATGGTGCTTCTGGGCGCAATGGTGGTTTTGTATTTGGTGGCTATAGTCTGGATAACGGCGATTTGTTGCACCAACAGGGTATGGAGAAGGCGCGGGCTTTGTATCAGTTGACTTTGGATGCGGTGGGTTTGATACGGCGACGCATAGGGGAATATCAGATCGATTGCGAGATGAATCCACATGGTGTGGTGCTGGCGAACTGGTTTGACCGGCCATCGATGTTGTCGCATCAGGAGCGCTTGATGCGCGAGACTTTTCAGACCGAATGGGAGAGCTGGTCACTAGACAAAACACGGGCGCATTTGCGCAGTGAGCGCTACTTTGGCGCACTGCACGAGAAGAATGCTTTTCATTTTCATCCGCTGAAATATGCCCGTGGCGAAGCGCGGGTCTTGCGTGACAAAGGCGTGCGTATTTTTACGCAATCGCGGGTGACCGGCATCGATGCTGCCAGTGCGCAAAAATGTGTGCGCACAGCGCAAGGCCAAGTACGCGCCAAACAAGTGGTGGTGTGCTGTGGTGGTTATATCGAGAAATTGGTTCCGCAACTGGGGCGTGCTGTGTTGCCGATTGCGACGTATGTGATGGCGACTGCGCCTTTGGGAGAGCGCTTGCAGACCGTGTTTCAAGATGGTGTGCATAGCCCGGCGGTGTATGACACGCGCTTTGCGTTTGACTATTACCGGCCTTTAGCCGATACGCGAATTTTGTGGGGCGGAAGAATTTCGATTCGCGAACGGCAACCGCATGAGGTCGCACAACTCTTGGCGGCCGATATGCGTAAGGTGTATCCACAATTAGCTGATGTCGATGTGGAGTTTGCCTGGAGTGGTTTAATGAGTTATGCCCAGCATAAGATGCCGCAGATTGGACAATTGCCTAATGGGATCTGGTATGCGATGGGTTTTGGCGGTCACGGTGTAGCACCGACTACCGTAGCGGGCGAACTGGTGGCAAATGCCATCGCTCATCAACACACGCTGCCCGCTGGACTAGAACGCTATCGCTTGCCACCGACATTTGGACCGTTCGGTCTGATGGCTGCGCAATGCGCTTATTGGTATTACGAATTACGAGACTGGATGCGCGAATAAATCTCTGCGCTCACCTTCTATTACTTCTTTATTTCAACTTACTCGGCTGCGATCTGCGCTTTTTGTGCTGGCGTTAAACGCTTGGCACGGATCTCGATCACTTGCATCACCTGGCTTTGTGCCAGCGCCATGTCGTAAGCTACTTTTTCTTCTGCGCTCATGCGTTTTGCTTGCACCACGACTTTTTGTACTGCTGGGGTGTTTGCTTTAACTTGGTTCGCATTTGATGTCGCAGCACCTGCAAATACAGCGGTAGAAAGGCAAACAGCAGCGCTGGCGATGATCAGTTTGAGTGTCGATGTTTTCATGGTAATTCTCCTAAGTGGGTTTGGATTTAAGCTTCAATTCGCAGACATTTTTGTTAAAGCGTGCTGCGATGTGTGTACTGTATTCCAGACCAAAATCAAGTACCACCGCTATGCGACGAAGCTACAAAACGCGGGATTGAAATGCAGAAAACCCAGAGCGGAGTAGTTAAAATTCGGAACATTCAAAGCGATAGCCGACCCCGTACACCGACTGCAAGCTATCCGCCAGATCACTCACTTGTGCGATTTTTTTACGGATATTTTTGATGTGCGAATCGATGGTGCGATCTCCGCTGTCACGGTAGTCTTCGCTGGTTAGATTGAGTAATTGTTGTCGGGTATAGACGCGCCCCGGATGGGTGATCATGGCCGACAGCAGGCGAAATTCCACCGGAGTCAGATTGAGGGCATTGCCTTTGGCGGTGATGCTCATATTGAGTTCGTTGACCACAAATGCGCTGGTTTGCTTTTGCGTCGGCAAAAACGCCGAGCGACGCAATTGCGCCTTGACACGGGCAACGACTTCACGCGGGCTAAATGGTTTGCACACATAGTCATCAGCGCCTGCCTCCAGCCCGTCTAGCTTATCGTCTTCTTCTATCATGGCAGTGAGCATGATCACCGGCACCTGACTAAAGCTGCGCAAGCGCTGACACAACTGCACACCATCGATACCCGGCAACATTCTGTCGAGTAGCACCAGATCAAACGCCTGCGTTTGCAAGCGTTCTAGAGCGCGCTGGCCGTGATCACTGTGTTCGCTGACATAGCCCGCGGCATGTAGATAGTCGCGCAGCACCTGGGCGATTTTGAGATCGTCTTCGACGACTAAAATATGCGCTGTTTTCTCTTTCATCTAACGATCTCCTGGCAAGGCAATCGAAATTTTAACGCCGCCCAGCACCGAAGCACTGGCTTGAATCTCGCCGCGGTGCGCCTGTACCAGAGAGCGGCAAATCGCCAAGCCCAAACCACTGCCGCCTTTGGCGCGTGAACGCGCACTGTCTTTGCGATACAGGCGTTCAAAAAGTTGCGCATGTGCGCCCGCCTCTAGTCCCGGCGCGCTGTCTTCCAGCTCGATCAAGACTAGCCCAGCCTGCGTTCGCAAGCGCAACACGACGGTGCCCGGCGCATCCGTATAGCGCAAACTATTTTCTAAACAATTTTCCAGCACTTGCGTCAGACGTCCACTATCGGCGGAGAGTGTAATGGCAGATGTAGGCACATCCAATTGCAAGTGCAATTGCGCTTTCTGAAAACGGGCAGAAAAACGTTCAGCGATCTGGCGCAACAAGTCGGCCACATCCACTGACGCAAAATGAAAATGCAAATCACCGGCATCGGCCAGCGCTAATTGATGCAAGTCATCGACTAATTTATTCAGATGCGCGATCTCGGCTTCCAGCGAATGCGCGGCGTCCATATTCATAGGGCGCACACCGTCTATCATCGCTTCCACTTCGGCGCGCATCACAGTGAGTGGCGTGCGCAATTCGTGAGACAAATCAGCGATCATTTTTTTGCGCTTACGCTCCTGATTTTCCAGATGTTGCGCCATCACATTCACGTGCTGCGCCAGATCGCCCAATTCGTCTTGATTCACAATGACTGCACGCGCTTGCAATTGTCCACTGGCGATTTGTTGCGTCACCTGTCGCAGTCCTGCAATCGGTCGTACCAGATGTTTGCCTAACCAATAGGCGACGACCATCGCCAATGCAATCAAAGCCAGCGCGAGGATCACGATGTGTTGCAACTGTGTGCGAATAAAATCGGCTGTGTTTTTTTCAAATGCAAACTCGGGCATCGGTGCTAATACTTGCCCTATCCGCGCACCGGCACTCTCCACTGTCATCGCTAAATTGTGCTGCACTTGTCGCAAAGGGCCGAACACTGGTTCGCCTGTCTCATCAATCAATGAAATCCGTGGCCCCATCTCTGAGGACGGTGGTGGACGACGATGTGGTGGCGCATCACCATCAGCGCCCCCTTCTTCTGGATTTTCTTGCGTGATGCGCCCGAGGGCGCGATCGATGATTTGTCGCACAACGCGAGGCCGGTGTCGCAAGCCCTCAAAGCTGTGATGCTCTTCGTAATACTGCGCCAATCCACCAGCCACCTTACGCATGTCCGCAAGCTGCTTTTCTTTGAGATAGGTGTTAAACCCCGTTTGCAAACTCTGCGCGGTCAGCCATGCCATGGCAGCGATGCCAAGCACTAAGACTAGCATCAGAGAGAACGAGATTTTTTTTGAAATGCTCAGGCGCATAGAAATTCAGATAGAGGACTTATGCAAAATTGCGCTGGCTAGGCGCGCAGGCGAAGGCAGTACGATTGTACGGCAAGCCGAACGCAACAACGCCAGCGTCTGTTTTGCGTAAGTCCTCAGATGAAAGAAGATAAATTCACTGTACAACACAATCATGAAGGAAAAATGAAGAGCCGCCAAAGAAAAACACACTGTCTTCATTTTTCCTTCACATTTTGGGCATAAGGTCTCTTCGTACCAACTTAACTCAGAGGAGGCATCATGTCTAAACTATCATTCTTCCAATGCCAGCATCCTGCCTCCGCATTGCTCTTGCTGCTCAGTGTGGCTATATCATCAAGTAGCAGCGCGCAGCAACCTCGCCCTCCCAATAACAATGTGCCCCCTGCCGCCCCGGCATTGACGCGCTTAGAGAGCTTGGGTCAACGCTTATTCACCGATCGCAATTTATCCGAGCCGGCTGGCACCGCCTGCATGAGCTGCCACAGCGCCAACACCGGCTTTGCCAACAATCATGGCTCTGGCATCGGCGTTGCACTCGGCAGCAAGCCGACCTCAATAGGTCTGCGCAATGCCATGAACAATGCCTATCAACGCTCGATTCCCACCTTTACATTTCAAAGCAATGGCACGCAATGGAAACCTATAGGCGGGCACTTTTGGGATGGGCGTGCCGATACCTTAGCATTGCAAGCGCTGGGCCCCTTGCTCGCGCCGTTAGAAATGAACAATGCCGACGCCGCCAGTGTGGTGCGCAAAGTCGCGGCATCGCCCTATGCCAATTTGATGCGTGAAGAATTTGGTGCGACCATTTTCGAGCAAAGTGATCTGGCATTCCAAAAAATCGGTGTCGCCATCGCCGCATTTGAAAACACCAAGGGCTTACAAAGTTTCAGCTCTAAATACGACGCCGTCTTACAAGGGCAAGCCAGTTTCAGCGCCAGCGAAAGCCGTGGGCAAGCACTCTTTGTCAATCCCAACAAAGGCAATTGCATCGCCTGCCACAGCATCAATCTAGCGTCCAAAAACCCGCAAGAACATTTGTTTTCAGATTTTTCTTATCACGCGCTGGCGGTTCCTCGGAATAAAGCGATTCCACAAAATGCCAGTGCCAGTTTCTTTGATCTGGGTCTGTGCGGCCCTGTGCGCGATCAAGCGGCCTTGAGTGCCAGCTTGCCTGCGGGTGTCAAACTAGAGAGTTTGTGCGGGCAATTTCGCACGCCTAGCCTGCGCAATGTGGGGCTGCGCATGGCCTTTATGCACAATGGATTTTTCAAAGATTTACGTGAGGTATTGGCTTTTTATGCCAGCCGCGACATCGATCCACGTCGCTGGTATGGCACCGCAGGTGTCGCCGATGATCTACCCGCCGCCTATCGCGCCAACATCGTGAATGACCGCTTACCATTTGGATTAAAACCAGGCAACCAAGCGGCGTTTAGTGCCGCAGAAGCCGCAGATATCATCGCCTTCTTGCGCACACTCAATGACGGCTTTGTGCCACCGCCACCAGCAGGTACGCCGCCTTCAAATAGTTTAGCTAATCCATTTGGGAGATAAGTATCACCACATCTGATCTCGCACAATCAAGTCATTATCGGCTATGCGAGGTCAGGCTCGCCATCGGTGTCGCTAGGCTCACACCGGGCGCTTGATTGCGCGCTGCGGGCTTTTTAGAACTAGCGCCGGGGCTGGCGTAGGCTTCGTCCAAGCGCTCATCGACCGCCACTTGCATCTGACTTTGCGCACCAGTCGCGCGCCCCATCGCCACCCCGACTGCCAGCATATCGATGACCAGCAAATGCAAAATCCGGCTGACCATAGGCAAATGGGTGGTGACGTCTTCCACGTGATCGACGATGAGTGCAATATCGGCTTTGCGAATTAAGGGCGAATGGCTGGCGGCAATCGCAATCAAAGTTGCGCCGCGTTCACGCGCTTTTTCTGCCACCTCTAACAGCTCGGGCAATCGACCGCTGCTACTGCTGATCACCACGACATCGCCCGCACTAAGCACACTGGCCGACAATAGCTGCAAACGGGCATCAGTATGCGCCACGCACGGAATACCCAAACGCAAAAATTTGAACTGCGCATCTTGCGCCACCACGCCATAGTGGCCTAGCGCATAAAATTCGACTTTTTTAGCGCGGCTAATGCAAAGGATGGCACGTTCTATCATGTCGCGATTAAGCTGGCTGCGTACTTGCAAAATCGAAGACGCGGTATTTCCCAAGACTTTGGCGCCCAACTCCAATGCAGAATCATCATTGGTCACTTGCACATGCGTGACAGGCACCGTGCCAGTTAAGCCCGACGCGAGTCGCAATTTAAAATCAGACAAACCTTCACAACCCAGCGAGCGGCAAAAGCGTATCACGGTCGGCTGACTGACATCCGCAGCGCGGGCGATCTCGGCAATCGGATCATTCACCACGGCGCGCGGATGGGCTAGCACGTGCTCGGCGACTCTTAACTCAGCTGGCGACAAGTCTTCACGCACGCGCCGTATCTGCGCCAAAATCGCTGATCCCGGATCTGTATTTAAGCTACGCAACTGCGCTTCCAAAATCGCAGAAGCACCGATCAAGGTCGCATGCTCTGCGGTGATCACATAGGTAGGAATCGCCGCCACATAACGGCTAAAACGCCCTTTTTCTTCAAAGCGGGAGCGGAACGATGAATG
>JACQDW010000027.1 GCA_016200845.1 Burkholderiales bacterium
GTTTGGGTTTGAATGAGGAGATTGTGATGTTGCTTGAATGGTTGGGGGAGCGAATTAATCCGGGGCACGTTGGGCATCTAAATATCCACGAGAATGATCGAACGAGATCGCGTTTTTCTATCATCGTGATGGGAGTCGTTGCGGTGTTTGTCGCCGCGCTGCCTCTTTATTTTTTCTATTGCTATGGAAGTAGTGAAAGAGGGCTGTGGGCTGAAGAGTTTTTTATTTTCTCAATTGAGATACTGTATCTCGGCGTTGCTTATGTGTTGAAACCTGAACCTGACACAAGAAACATGGGTTGGTTTGGTTGGCTGGATAATCCCTTCCGAATCTCGGATGATTACAATCGATTTTTGTTGTTCTTTTCTGCGGTTCTCTTGCCGGGACGACTAGTGAGTATCGGCCTCATTGATCTTTTTTATGCGATCAAATGGAGGTGATTTGAGACGATTTTTCAGATGAGACAAGGAAAAAGTTTTCATTCAGCCGCGATCAACTCGCGGCTGAATTTTTTTCAAGACCTGATTACTTCATTGTGAAACTTTGCTGCGCCGTATCTACCGCGTAATTCTTTGCGACATCCCAATACGTAAAGCTGTATTTGACCAAGTCACCTGCTTTGAGTCCGTTGACGGTGTAGGTGTTTTTTCCGTTGGCTTGTGTCATGCGGAAGTTTTGCTGACCATTGGAATTGACAGTGTAATGGACGTCAGCCCACGCTGATGTGTTGACTGAAAATTGCAACGTCGTTGCACTCGTTTGTGTTGCAGTTGCGTTGACTGGCGTTGGTGTCGGCGTTGGTGTCGGCGTTGGCGTCGGAGTCGGAGTTGGAGTTGGAGTTGGCGTCGGTGTGGGTGTTGGTGTGGGTGTTGGTGTTGGTGTTGGTGTGGGTGTTGGCGTTGGTGTCGGTGTTGGCGTCGGAGTCGGAGTCGGCACGCCAGTGTCCCAAATCACATCATCCACTGCCCATTGAAAAGCGCTAGCTGGCAGGCTGCCGTCAACGCTGTAGATCTGAAATAGGTCTGACATCGATTGCAAGGCGATCAGATTACCAGCAAGGGCGGAGACGGGAATGGTGGCGGTGCCCCAATTGCCGTCGCGTACCAGTCCATAAGTGGCGAGATTGGCGGGGAAGGTGACCGAGCCTTGGTTGGTGTAAGTGTCGCCTATGCCGACTTTGAATGCGACGTTGGCCGGGATTTTGATTTTGAATTTGAGTGTGCCATTGCGGTAGTTGCTCATGTCATGCACTTGGCGCGATTGTATGCTGCTGCCAAACCATTGGTTGGCGGCGGTGTAGTTCCAGGCGATGACATTGCTGCCTTCAAATGGCGCGGTGTTACCAGCTGACATCGATGCCTGATTCCAATTCCATACGTCAGAGCTGACACCTGCCACTTGTTTGTTATTGACGACAGTGAGGTCGGTGAATACGCCAAATTTGCCAACTTCAGGTACGTTGGCATTGCCAACTTTGACCGTGCCTTTGCCGTCCAATTCATAGACCCGCACATAGTCCACATACATGGTGCCAGGCAGTGGAGCAGTGACTTGGGATGGGTTTGCTGCATCGGTGAAATTGCCACCAACCGCGAGATTAAACAAGAGATAAAACGGTGCTTGCAATGAGGTGGAATTGACGGGAAGAGGGTTTTGATACATGTCGCGTTCTACACCATTATCGATGACCGTAAAGCGCATCTGGCTCTCGGTCCAATACAGACGATAAGTGACAAAGCGATTGACCAAAGGCGTGGAGGCGATATACCAATTCTTGGTTTGCCAGGCAGTCGATGCAGCACAACTTGGATTGCCCGGCACGCAAGCAGCGTCTTGATAAGTGATGACGTTAGACCCCACATAATTATTGATTGCAGGATAGCCCGCCAGCGCGCGCCCCGCATTGCTATGCCCCATCTCCATGATATCGATCTCGCCATTGCGTGGCCAGGTTTGCGGGCTGGTGCCTAACATCCACGCGGCAGGCCACAGACCAGTGCCGACTTGCGGTGTGCTGATGCGCATCTCAACCATGCCATATTGAATCTGCAGCTTGCCCGCTGAAGAGATTTTGCCAGAAGTGAAGACGTTGCTGCCTATGACTTGATTCTTCGCTTGTATCGCTAAGGCGCGGGTGGCAGGCTCGAAAGGTACGTTTTGAATCGACACATTATTCGGGCTGTAATATTCCAACTCTTGGTTGCCATAGCCGCATAGATTAATTTGGCAGCCATTGCCGTCATACGCCGACCACAAACTGGTGTTGAGCGTGCTGCCATTAAATTCCTCTGACCAGAGCAATTTGCCGATGACAGGATTGGTGACGCCTGCCTGTGCCGATGTGCCATACGCGAGCAGCAAGCTTGCCATTAAGACCGATAGCGTAAAAGGATTTTGGGTTTGTTTGTTCTTTGTGTTCATGATGCCTCCGAGTGTGTTTTTGATTGTGGAACTGCATTAATGAAAAATAGCGAATGCGTGTGCTGCCACTTGCTGCGATGTGCTCGCGTGGTTCACATCCCTCTCAGTTGAAACACCAAAGGGCAAACAAATTGACTCTCATCACGCGAATCGATCAAGCAACAACGGCGGCCTTGTGTGCCGGTGTGTTGAGAATGGCTTGTTTATGGAAACGTTTCCACTTTGGTTTGGAAATATTGAAACCATTTATCTTTTTTGTCAATAGGATCAAAGCACAGCCGCCCCGGCGTTGTTGTGCGGGGCTTGCCGTGCTAGAGCACTGTCTGCGCCCCACACGCCTAGCTGGGACGGCTGTGCTTTGATCCTATGGGGGCACAGGCGCCCCAGCGTTGTTGTGGGGGGCTTGCCGTGCCAGAGCACTGTCTGCGCCCCACACGCTTAGCTGGGTCGGCTTTGTCCGCTATAAAGGGCAAGGATCTTCAGAAATACTTGACGCTGACAGGCTTCACGGGGATCATTGCCGCCTTCAGGTGCTGCTCGTTTTGGCGGGTGGAGAATCGGGAAGATGGTGTGATTCCATCGCGTGCCCAACGCTGTAAGGAGGATGGAGCAAGCAATTTGCCACTGGTCGTGTTGGACTGGGAAGGCGCTTGTTTCGGTGAATCTGAGTCAGAAGACCGGCCTGAAAAAATTAATGTGTGGTTTGGTCAGACCTCGCAAAACTTTTCTATGCTAGGGGAATGCCATGAAAAATACCAAGGATGCGCAGTCATCCTCTCTTTTAGAACAAAGCGACAATGCACACGCATTTAGCGCAGAGGAACGCGACGCGGTTTATCGAGCGATATTTACTCGGCGCGATGTGCGTAGTCAGTTCTTACCTCAAGCAATCCCAGATCAGGTGTTGAGCCGTATTTTGACCGCGGCACATCACGCGCCTTCGGTGGGTTTTATGCAGCCGTGGAATTTCTTGCTTGTGCAGTCTTTGCATGTGAAACAAAAGGTGCATGCGGCGTTTGCGCGTGCCAATGCCGAGGCGGCGACCATGTTTCCTGATGAGAAGCGGCAACTGTATAGTCAGCTTAAGTTGGAAGGCATTTTGCAAGCACCTTTGGGAATTTGCATTACGTGTGACCGTGAGCGCACTGGACCGGTGGTGTTAGGTCGCACGCACATGAAAACCATGGACTTGTATAGCAGTGTGTGTGCGGTTCAGAATTTATGGCTGGCGGCGCGTGCCGAGGGCGTGGGCGTGGGTTGGGTTAGCATCTTTAATCAGGAAGAGTTGCAAGACGCCTTGGGGATTCCACAGAAAATTACGGTTATTGCTTATTTGTGTGTCGGCTATGTCAGTCATTTTTATGATCAACCTGAATTGGAAAAGGCAGGTTGGTTGCCGCGTTTGCCTACCGAGAGTCTGGTTTATTTCGATCAGTGGGGCGAGCAAGATGCCAGCGAGACATTGCAGGAACTTTTGCGCGCGGATCAGCTCTATGCACAACAGGTAGGAACGCAGCAGCGACACGATTAGCATCACATTCAACCACTTAACCAAAAAGGATCATCATGAAAAAATGGACGCAGCTTGCTTCCGCTTTTGTACTTGCATGCGGTTTTGCAGTTCCCGTGTTGGCGCAGGATGCCGCTTTAACTACGGCGGTGGCAGCGCCGACGCGCGACAAGGCGAATGTCGCACGCGACCCGGCGCGTCATCCGTATGAGACCTTGAGCTTCTTCGGAATCAAGCCGACGATGACGGTGGTCGAGCTGGTGCCAGAAGGTGGCTGGTACACCGAGATTTTGGCACCTTACTTGCGTGAGAAAGGAACTCTGATCGGCGCTGGCGACCCTTTGACGCAAGATGATGAAGGTTTTTATACCCGCATGTTTAAAAAACTATTGGACTCCAATCCGGCGGTGTATGACAAGGTGAAGATGGGTGTGTTTCAGCCATCAAAAAAGAAATTTGATTTTGCCAAAGACAGCAGCATCGATATGGTACTGACTTTTCGCAATGTGCATAACTGGGTGAACAAGGGCGATGAGGATGTGCGTGCTGCGTTCAAGGCGGTGTTTGCAAGTTTGAAGTCGGGTGGTGTATTTGGTGTGGTCGATCATCGCTTGCCAGCGGGTATGCGTCAGGCTCCTGATGCGCGCGGCGGTTATGTGCATGAGGCTTATGTGATCCGTTTGGCAGAAGAGGCAGGATTTAAGCTGGCGGCCAAATCAGAAGTGAATGCGAATCCTAAAGACTTGGCTGATTATCACAATGGCGTGTGGTCTTTGCCGCCGACGTTCGCGAACGGCAATCACAATCGCGCCCGTTATGCCGAGATCGGTGAGAGCGATCGCATGACTTTGAAGTTCGTGAAGCCATAAAAAAACGCGAAGAACTTACTCGGGGCCGAGCACGCGCAGGATTTCTTCTGGTGTGGTTAGCCCCGACACGACTTTGTCAAAGGCGTCGTCACGCAGAGTCGCAAAGCCTTTGCTAAAGGCATACTGCACAATTTCAGTGACGGCAGCTTGCTCCGCGATCAGGTGACGCATTTGATCGTCTGGTGTGAGGACTTCATAAAGACCGACCCTGCCTTTATAACCTGTGTGATAACAGGCCTGGCAACCGATTCCCTTGAAACATTTAAATTGTTCCGATTGATAGCGTTTGCCCAATCGTCTTAAAAGGCCGGGATCCGGTTCTGCAGCCGTCTTGCATGATTCACAGATTTTGCGCACTAATCGTTGCGCGATGACTGCTTCAAGGGCCGTGGCGATGACAAAGGGCTTGAGCCCGAGATCAAATAAGCGTGAAATCGTGGCGATCGCGGAGTTAGTGTGCAGGGTAGAGAACACTTGATGCCCAGTGAGCGCCGCGTGGAATGCCACTTCTGCTGTTTCAAAATCGCGGATTTCGCCTATCAGTAAGACGTCTGGATCTTGTCGCAAGATGGCGCGTAATATGAGTGGGAAGGTGAGTCCGATTTTATCGCGCACCAGCACTTGTCCTGCGTTATCCAAATAATATTCGACCGGATCTTCAATGGTTAAATAGTTTTTCTCTGATGATGCGCTATTTTGCAGCAGACTATAGAGTGTCGTGGTTTTGCCGCTGCCTGTGGGGCCAGTGGCAAGAATAATTCCTTGTGGTTTTTCACCGGCATATTGTATGCGCTCAAGTAATTCAGCGCTAAATCCCAAGGTGTCCATGCTCAACACTGACGAGTTGCGCTCCAGGATACGCATGACGATTTTTTCGCCATTAATTGTGGGTAAAGCGCTGACACGCAGATCGACAATACGCTTGGGCGTCTTGACTGTTAATCTGCCGTCCTGCGGCTTGCGCCGCTCTGAAATGTCCAGCTCAGCCATGATTTTGATGCGCGAAACGATGGGCTGCAGCATATTGTGCGGAATGAACATCTTATCGGTCAGCACACCATCGATACGCAAACGAATAATGACATTCTTGGCGCGTGGCTGGATATGAATATCGGATGCGCCTAAACGAATGGCTTCTAGCAAGATAGAATTGACCAAACGGATCGCAGGTGGTTCTTCGGTTTCTCTCAGCAATTCACTCAGCGATAAATCATCATCGTCTTCGATAACGATTTGTATGCCTTCGTATGGATCCGCTTCACCGAAAGCGACTTCCAAATCAGTGAGTTCAGCATCTGTGCGCTTGTAGACTTCCGCAATCTTGGCATCGATCGAGCGTATCGATGCCAGAATAGGCACCAGCTCCAAGCCCGTGACAAAACGCAGATCATCAATCAGACCAGCATCCAGTGGATCTGCCATCGCAATCAACAAGCGTTTGTCATCCATGCTGAGCGGCATGACTAATTGCTTTTTGCAGAGCACTGCGGGGATTAAGGCGGCGACACCGGGATCGACAATATATTCGTCGAGTGACACTTGTTGCAGCTTCATTTCTTTAGCCAGAAAATCGGCGATGACCTTGTCGCTCAACCAGCCGCGCTCAGTCATCAGCCGCACGACAGGCTCTTTGACTTGTGGTTGTATCTGAATCACTTCCTGTAATAGCTCCGCGCTTAAAATCCCATGCTTGTTAAGGATGTAGGCGAGCTGACAGCGATTGTTGACGCTGATTTTGGAGAGCTGCTCGACCTCGCGGGCTTTGTGTTGATTGTCTTTTTGGAGAGCGCGATTTTTTTCTAAGAGGGCTTGTTGTTCCAGCGCCAGTGCGACGGTGACACGCAAGTCGTCATCGTTCCATGGCTTTAAAATAAATTTGTAAACCGCGCCGGTTTTGACAGCACTGACCACGGCATTGACGTCGGCATGGCCAGTGAGCATGATGCGTATCATGTTTGGGCGCATCTCTCGGGCTTTTTTGAGCAGGTCGCCGCCATTCATGCCCGGCATCATATAGTCACTGATGATCAGTTGAAACTGCTCTTTAGCGAGTTTTTCTAAAGCCAGTACCGGTGAATTACAGGTGACCACATCATAGTTCTCCTGGCGGAATACACGCATCAACGCGGAAAGTACATTCGGCTCATCATCAACTAAAAGAATGCGATATTTTTTTTGTTCAGGCAGCGCAGCATTTTCCGGCGCTGCTGCGCCAGTGAATAAATGCGAAAAATTGGGCGTGGTGGCCATACAGATTAACCTGTTTTTTCTAAAGAAGTGACTTTAAGTCGAACGCTTAATCGGCAAGATGACAGTAAACGTACTACCAGCGCCGACTTTGCTCTCTACCTCCATTCGCCCCCCATAGCTGGCGACGATTTCCTGACTCACCGTCAAACCCAAACCTGTTCCTTTTCCTACATCTTGCATGGTGAAGAAGGGATCAAAAATGCGCGACAGCGTTTGTTCATCCATGCCGCAACCATTGTCTTTTACCGCGATTTTGATGTCAGTTCCGGCAACGCAGGAGCTGACGCACACACTGCCATCGCCATTCAAAGCACGCACCGCATTTTGTACCAGAGATAGTAAGACTTGATTCATTCTGCCGCGATCACACAGGATTTGCGGCAAGGCTTGCAGCTCAATACGCAAGTCAACTCCTTCGTGTGGCTGATCGCCGATGATGCGCATGACGGCGTTAATCGATTCATTTAAATCACATTCGCCTTCGATGGCGTGATCGACGTTGGAGTAGTCTTTGAGATTAGCAACGATGCGCGCAACACGATCGGCACCTTCGACAGATTCTCTGAGCAAATCGTCGAAATCTTCCATCACAAAACTTAAATCGTATTTGTCCCACGTTTCAAAAGCGAGCATGGTATCGCCAGCGTGAAATGCATTGAGTATGGTGCGCATTTTCGCCACACTGCCAATGGCGGTACTCAAATTGCTGCGTAAAAAACCGATAGGGTTATTGATCTCGTGGGCCACCCCAGCAGCAAGGCTGCCGACCGATGCCATTTTTTCGGCTTGATAAAGTTGGCGTTGCGAGCGTTCGATGAGTAGCACTTGCTCGGAAACGCGATTTTCTAATTGTGCAGAAAGCTCGCGATAACGTTGTTCTGATTCTTGTAGCGCTGCGTGTTCAGCCTGTAAGTCTTTGTAGCTATTAGAAACCGATTCAAGGTGAATGTCGGCGGCCATGCTATAGCGGTGTGCACTTGATAAAACCAAGCCCATCCAGATCGAGATGGTTTCGATTTTGTCGCGTGGCGCGTTGGTGAGCAGAAAGCCGATATCTTCTAATTCAATTCGCAATCGCAGTTTCGCGCACGCCGTCGGATCGTCAATGACAGTGGTGGATTCGAGCAAGACTTTATTCTCTGTGTCGCACAGACGCCAGCCAACTTGCAACGATTGGTCAAGCGCTTTTGCGAGCTTTTGACGAGAGATGCCGCGTATTAATTCTGCTAGTGTGATGTCGCGGTCGAATTGGGCGATTTCCATGATTAACCCCGTACAGCCGCGACGAATTCAGCGCGACTCAATTGATGTACTGTTTGAAATTCGAATTCTGGATCAAGTCGGTCATATACTTTTTCAAGCAAGGCATCAAAGGAGGTAAGTACGCCCGTTCCTTCTAACGCAGAAGCGAAATGCACTGGCCACGGCGCTTGTGACCAGCGCGCGAGGATTTCTTCCTCGCTCAAAATATCAGGCATGTCGCGCTTATTAAATTGCACCACCAAAGGCAGGCGCGACAAATCTAGCCCGACCATGCCACAGTTGGTGACCAAGTTGTCGAAGGACGCGCCGTTGTTGTAGATTTGATTGTTCTGCGAGTCCGCGACAAACATCACTCCGTCTGCGCGCGACAACACCGCCTTGCGCGTGCCATCGTGCGCCACTTGTCCGGGTACAGTGAAGAGTTTGAATTTGATGGTCAGGCCAGAAGGGGCTGTAAAACCCAAAGGCAATAGGTCAAAGAAAAGGGTACGGTCGCCTTCTGTCTCCAGGGTCATCATCTCCCCTTTCAACTGCGGCGCGAGCAAATCGTGGAGGCGCGTCAGGTTCGTCGTTTTACCCGACAAAGCCGGTCCGTAATAGACCAATTTAATGGTCAAGCGCCGTTGTTGCTCATTGAGTTCAGTCATAGCGAAGATCTTATGGTGATAAGTCAAAGCACTGCGGAACAACACATACTCAGAGACGAAAGCATCGCGTAGCGGCGAAGAGATGAATCAAGAACAGCAAAAGCCAGCACACGGTTTTTTCATTCTAGGGCAAAATCTCCCAAAAAAACACACAATTTGTTGATTTACGGGAATTTTTTGAGTTTTGGCAACAGCTCTCGGCTATCGTGTCGGATTGCAGCTTAAGAACAAATCAACGAGAATGGCGACCGTCCTTACGATCAGAGAAAGGCGTTTTATGTTGGCTCAATGGTGTTTGTTGCTGTGTTGTTCAGTTGTCTTGACGCTGGGAAGTTTGCATGCCTGGCTGACCTTGGCGAGTGAAAAATTTTCGCCGCGTGACGATGCATTGAAGGCGCGTTTGCAGGAAGTTGCGCCACGGATTTCTAAGCAGACGACGATGTGGCGGGCGGGCCTGGGTTTTCATTTGAGTCATAGTTTGGGCGCAATTTTGTTTGCCTTGGTCTATGGATATCTGGCGTGGTTTGCCTGGGATTTTTTGATGGGCGCGCTGTTTTTGCGTGCGCTCGGTTTGGTGTATTTGTTGACGATGCTGGTGCTGGCGGTGAAATTCTGGTTTCGGATTCCGGTGATGGGTCTGGCATTGTCTAGTGTGTTGTATGTGTTATCGCAAATTTGAAAGAAAAAGATGAGTGATTTTTCGCGTGATATTGAGAAGTTTAATGGCATTTATAAACTGCCTGTGAGTGCCGTGCCGACCTTGGATGTGGGTGTGAATGCGGCCGATCGCATGACGGCGTTTAAAGATATTTTGATGGAAGAAGTGCACGAGATTGACGAGATCATCGCGGCGCAAAAAGAAGGCAAAGACGAGTTGGAAGTGCTGACCATGTTGGCCGATTTGCTGGGCGATATTCAGGTGTATTGTGCTTCGGAGATGGCAAAATTTGGCCTGCCTTTGGATCAGGTGCTGGCGATTATTATGCAGTCGAATTTTTCTAAACTTGGTGCCGACGGTTTACCGATTTATGACGAGCGCGGCAAAGTAATGAAGGGGCCAGGGTATTGGAAACCCGAGCCCAAGATTGCGGAATTGTTGGCCAGTTTGAAAACTCAGAAATAGTCCGAAAGTAGGACACTAGTAGGTTGGTAAGTTAGCGTTCTGGCTTTTGTGGCTTTTGATCTTCTTTATCGTCGTGCGGTGGATGCTCTGGGCGGGCGAATAAGCCATCGTGCGAGGGCGTGCATGTGGCTGCCAGGGTTTGTCCGCGGGGCGTGACGATTTGTACGGCGTTGCCTTCTTTTTTGCCTTTGCATAAATCGTATGCATGTTGCGGTGGCTTTCTGTGTCCGCCTTCTTCTTTTGTGGGATGCTTAGGCAGAGTGTCTGAAGTTGGTTTGCTCTGCGCCTGGCACAGTTGTGCGCCGCCTAGAGCGAGTAAGAGGGCGATGAGATAAGTAGGCATGTTGTTCTCCGGTCGTGGTTGATGAAGTTCATCATAGACCCTGATTGTGAAGCAAACATGAAGATGGAGAATAAAGATGGTGATCGATCATAGCGTGTGGATGTTTGCTGGTGCGGCTTTGTTGATGGCGGTGACGCCGGGGCCGAATATGTTGTATCTGATTTCGCGTTCTTTGTGTCAGGGGCGGCGCGCTGGTTTGATTTCTTGGGCTGGCGTTGTGTGTGGTTTTGCGATCCATGTTTGTTCGGCCTCGTTCGGATTGACTGCCTTGTTTATGGCGCTGCCTTTAGGCTATGAAATTTTAAAATATGCGGGTGCTGGTTATTTATTGTGGCTGGCGTGGCAAGCTTTGCGCCCCGGTGCACGCTCGCCTTTGCAAGCGCAAACTTTGCCCGACGAGACACCGCGTAAATTGTTTTTGATGGGATTTCTCACCAATGCCTTGAACCCCAAGGTGGCGGTGTTTTATATGTCGATTTTGCCGCAGTTTATTCAGCCTGATCATGGCTCGGTGCTGGCGCAGAGTTTGCTGTTGGGTGGAATACAAACGACGATTGCGTCGTTGATGAATTTGCTGATTATGCTGTCGGCTGGTGGTATTGCGGCCTGGTTTTCGGCGAATCAGCTTTTACTACAAGTGCAGCGCTATTTGATGGGGACGGTGTTGGCAGGTTTGGCGCTGCGCCTTGTCTTGCAAGAGCGCAGCTAAGAGATCATTGGGCGACTTAAACCTTCTTCAAATAACAGGCTTTGAGCATGAAGCTGCCGACATCGGTTTTGCAATCGACTTCGTGATCGCCATCAACGATGCGTATGCTTTTCACTTTGGTGCCTTGTTTGATGGTGGTCGATGAGCCTTTGACTTTGAGGTCTTTGATCACGACAACGGCATCGCCATCTTGTAGCACATTGCCATTCGAATCTTTGACGATGCGCGTGTCTTCAACTTCTGCTGCCGCTTGCATAGGCCATTCATGGGCGCAATCAGGGCAAATATAGTTGTCGCCATCGGGATAAGTGTTTTCTAAGCCGCATACTGGGCAGGCAGGGATAGTGGACATACTGTCTTTCTAAATAGAGCGAAAAAGAGCGCTATTATAAACCAGTAGGGTGGAGATATCGAGGCTTGCCGGATTTTGAGATTGAAGTCGATTAGACTTTGCGGCGAGCGTTCAGAAGTGAACGGCTCGTCGCAAAGTGCTGTGTTGATCTTAGTTGACCGTTGCTTTGACGGTTAAGGATGAATAAGTGCTATATGAGTACACGCCCAGGAAGTAGCGTCCAGCTGCTGGGTTGGAGACCGTGCAAGACTCTATTGATGTCGGACCATCTGATTTGCACTTGTAGGCGCTGGTGCTTGGCTTTGCTGTTAATTGAGAGAACAAATCGGCATCACCATTGGCGCCATTGATAGAGAAGACCACGCTGGTTTTTCCGGCGGGGACGTCAATCGCATAGTAGTTCCAGGTACCAGTCGCACCACTCTGGCCAGCTAATGGCACGCCACTGCTGAGCACAACGTCTTGCGGTGGCGTGGCACCGACTAGCGTGCCTTTCATCGCGTAATAGCCTAGTGATGAATAATTAGAGAACCCATTTTGTGGCGTGCCTTCAGCGCCACCAGCGATGACTAAGCGGTAGCTGCCTGCGGGTAAATTGAGTCCGATGAATTCGGCAGAGCGGTTGACGGCTTTATTGCTGCTGGCGACTAAAGCATTGGACGAGTTATAAATTTTGGCATCGACGTCGAGCATGCCGAAATATTCAATCGGGTCAATTTTTAAATCGAGTTTGCCATTGCCTGTGACGGTGAAATTGAAAGCATCGGTATCTCCCGTTCTTTCGATTTGTCCGAAATTGTTGCTGGGGTTGATGTCACCCGCGCTGCTGATGTTCAGATTTTTTCCGCTAGGATTGTCGTCGGTGACATAGGGAATCGATTCGTTGACGTTCATGATTTTCAAATCGTCTTCGAAATTGGTGGCGGTGTTGTATTCGCCCTTGCTCCAGGTCCAGCGACTTTGTGCCCAGCTCGCGCCCATCCAATAATTACCCATGATAGGTCCCCATTGATAAGCGGCGATGCCTTCAAAGTATTCACCACCTGAGCCACCGTGATCGTGGCTCATGCCCATTTCATGTCCGACTTCGTGCGCAGCGGTCATGCCTATGCCATAGCCGTAGTCAAAACCGCTGGCTGGATTGCGATAGAGCGTACCGGCGGAAGTGGTACCAAAAGCGCTCAGTGGCGCGTTTGAGCGGCCATCTTGATTGACAAAATTGATGATGCCCGTGCGAAGTATATTGGCCGATTTAGCGGCGTTATAGACTGCAGGATTGGTGGTGATGTTGATGTTGTACATGGAGTATTGGTCCGCCACCACTTGCCACGCACGGTACATGTTTTCTTTGGTGACACCATTGAGCGGCGTGGAGCCGCTCATCACCGCTGAGTGATTGAGATAAAACACCCAGGCGCTGCCGGGTTTGCTTTCTAACTTAGTGACGTCTTCGTTGTTGTAAGGGCCGATATGCGGCGCCTGACGCAGAGCCATGCTGCTATACACAGGGTGGACAGCAGCGAGCAGATTGTTGACCGTGGTAGCTTTCAACCATTGTTCATCGAGATCAGGAACGACTTTAGAAATCGGCACTTCAACGACGCTGACCACGCCTTTGTCGTCCGTGGAATATTCATAGGCTTTCTTTTGATCGTGTTTGATCAGGTAGCCGCGCAATGACTGATCGCTGCCTTTGAGATAAAAACTGGAATTACTATTGCCGCGCGCTTTGCCACTGACGGAAATCTTGCCGTCTTTGTGGTGGTAGTCTGAAATCTCAGTTTCGAGATCATTGGTTTGCTGAGAACCTGCAATGTTTTGCGAACGCAAGAAGCTGGCTTTAGGATTGGCATGTTGCGCCTCCAGCCCTTTGATGACCGCCGCGACATTTCCCAACTCGTGGCGCACTGCGTTGACGTTATTTTGTGCGCTGGCATAACTGGCAGTGAGGATGCACGCGGAAATAAGACTAAGCTTGCGGGCTTGTGTAAAGTTAAACAGAGGTTGCTTTGCGATTTTTTTCATGATGTCTCCCTTGTGATTGTGGGTGTGTTGTGGTGTGGACGTCCGCCATCAGATTTAGGCAAAAGCACATTCTGTGCTGATAAAAAAGGCTGTTTGCAGCAGGCAAATCAAGGGGAGCTGCAAACAGCGCTGTGAAGACGGAACGGGGAGTCGTGAAAAAAGACGCGCAATTCAGCGGGTGTAGAAACTGACGCGCATTGCTATTGCGCAGACTCCTAAAGCAGGAGTTAATCAGAAAAATGCAAAAACCAATATACCTGTCATATATCCCAAAAGATGCTTATTTTATACGTTGTTGACATGTTTTTTAGAGATATTTTTTAGATAGCAGTCTAAATGATAAGAAATTTTGCCTGCCTTGAAAATTTGGCATTCTTCGCTGCTTTTATGCCGCGTTAGTAAATGGTCTTTTGCTTAAAAGTGATTAAATAAAAATAGGAATGAGCTGTTGTTTTTTTGTCTGCAAAGCTCGGTCTTGGGGAGGAGAGCTGGCGTCGTGTAAGAATTGTTCACATCTCTATTTCCTACATGTCTTGTCATGCCAGTAAAATATGCCTCTCGTCACTAGTCCCCCATCACAAACGATTTGAACCTTCATGAGCCAGTTGCACGATTTTTCTCTTATTTTTCAGCGACATCAGCGCGGTGAGTTAAAGCAAGCTCTGCCCGCTTATCTTGAATTTTTAGAGATGCATCCTCAGCACGTGGAAGCCAATGTCGCTCTGGCGACTTTGTATTTGCAGATTGGGCAATTGTTACCTAGTCTGGAGCGTTTTGAATTTGCCTTGATGCTGGCGCCAGAGCACGTATTGGCTTTGCATAATTATGCGAAATGCCTGCAAAAATTAAGACGGTTCGACGATGCATTGCGTCAGCTAAATCGCTGTATCGCATTGATGCCAAGCTATGAAGTCGCTTACGTAAGCAAGGCACGTTTGCTGATGGAGATGAAAGCGGATCAGGTGCATCTGGTATTTTTGAATGATGGCACGCAGCGCTTTCCGCATTCTGCCGAACTGTGTTTGCAATTGGCTCTATACCACCGACGTTTTCATCATGCACAGGGTGACGCCGCGTTGATGGCGATAGAACAGGCTTTATTACGACGCCCCGACGCCGCAAGTTTGCATAATACGCGGGGTAATATCTTGGCTGATCTTGATCGATTGCCAGACGCGATCGCTGCTTATCTGTTCGCGACGAAGTTACAACCTGATTATGCTAAAGCGGACAGCAATCTTGGTCTGGCTTATTTCAAATCGGGCGACTATGCGAATGCGATCGACGCTTATCAGCGTGCAATAGCGTTAGATCCGAACCTGCCCGGGCTGCGAAATAATTATGCATCTGCACTTCAGAATCAACATCGCTTTGAAGAGGCGTTGCAAATGTATGATCAGATTCTGGAGCGCGATGCGCACGACGAGATTGCGCGTGCCAATCAAGGAATGCTGTATTTGCTGCTAGGACGTTTTCAAGAAGGTTGGGCTGCGTATGCATCGCGTTGGAAACAAGCCGCTTTGTCAAATCACCCTGAAATGCTCGCCTTTCCGGAATGGACCGGAAGCGAAAATTTGCGTGGGAAAACCATTGTTCTGCATCCGGAGCAAGGACTGGGAGACACGCTACAGTTTTCTCGTTACGCGCAGTTGTTAGCGCAACAGGCGGAACGGGTCTACCTGTGCGTAGTGCCACCTATGCTGGGCTTGATGCAGCATAGCGCGGCGCAGTGGGATCGTTGCGAGAATCTGATGGTGGTCGCTGCCGGTGTTTCGATTCCCGCTTTTCATTTTCAGATTCCCTTGCTGAATGTGCCGCGTGCAATGGGGACTACATTGGAAAACATTCCTGATCCCGGCGCCTATCTTGTTGCGGAGCCGCAAGCGTTGGCAGACTGGCGAGAACGCTTGGGTGCCACTCACAAAAAGCGCATCGGTCTGGTTTGGTCAGGTTCAGCAGCGCACACAAATGATCATCATCGCAGTATCGCTTTGGAAGAATTGATGCAAGCGCTGACAAGTCTGGATACCGGACTTTGTGAATTCCATAGCCTGCAAAAAGAAATCCGGGATACTGATCTCGATTTTTTGGAGCGCTATTCCATCGTCGATCATCGTGCGCAATTGCGTGACTTTAGCGATACCGCCGCTCTCGTTGAACTAATGGATCTGGTAGTGTGTGTTGACACTTCGGTGGCGCACCTGGCTGCCGCAATGGGGAAGCCAACCTGGATTATGCTGGCGTATGTACCTGATTTCAGGTGGCTGCTGGCGCGTGAAGATAGCCCTTGGTATCGCAGTGTACGTTTGTTCCGGCAGACGCAGGCGGGTTCGTGGCACGCCGTTTTAAATCGGCTAAGCAATACTCTGGCAAGCAGGTATTTGGAGGCGCCCAGCATTTCTTCTGTGGTCGTCGAAAAAGTCACCGCGATCTCGCCAAATCGTCTGTCTGAGGCGAATACCTTATGTCACGCAGGGCATTGGCAAGAAGCAGAAGTTCTCTATCGCCAAATAGGCGCGACGCAAGGCAGTAGCGCTATTTTGCATAATAATTGGGGCGTGGTTTTACAAAAACTGCGACGTTTTCCCGAGGCTTTGGAGTCGTTTGACTTGGCAATGCGCTTAGACCCGCATTATGTTAGCCCGCACTTGAATAAGTCGATGTGTTTGCTCAGTTTAGGGCAGTTTGAAGAAGGTTGGCGTTTGTACGAATGGCGTTGGCGAAACACTCAATGGGCGAGCTCGCGCAGAGATTTTCCACAGCCCTTGTGGCTGGGCGAGGAAGACATTGCGGGTAAGCGCTTGCTGGTGTATGCCGAACAGGGAGTGGGTGACACGCTGCAGTTCTGTCGTTACTTGTTTTCGCTGCGTGACGCAGGTGCGCAGATCACTTTCGAAGTGCCTGCCTCATTGCTCTCTTTACTCAGTTGTTTGCCGGTGACACTGCGTACTGCGGAACAAGATATCACGGGTGTCGCCGATGACTTTGATTATCAATGCCCTTTGTTGAGCTTGCCTTTGGCGATGAATGCCAGACTTGCGACTATACCGTTGTCCACTGCGTATCTCCAGGTCAGCGCCGAAAAGCAAGCGCTGTGGCGTAATCGTATTCCAGACTCGGGTAAGTTGCGCATCGGCGTCGTATGGGCCGGTGCACCAGCTCATCAGAACGATGCGAAACGATCCATCAGTCTGAATTTGTTTCTGCGGCTGATGCAAGAAGATCTGGATTACTATGTGTTGCAAAAGCGTCTGAACAAGCAAGAACGAACACATATTGCCGTGATGCGCAGCTTTGGAAAATCCTTACATGTGCTGGCAGATCAACTAGACGATTTTGCTGACACCGCTGCAGCTATTTCCGAATTAGACGTGATCATTACGGTCGATACTTCCGTTGCACATTTGGCGGGCGCGCTTGGTAAACCGGTGTGGATACTGCTGCCGTACGAAGCTGATTTCCGCTGGATGCAAGAGCGTCGCGATTCGCCGTGGTATGCCAGTGCGCGCTTATTCCGGCAAACTCAGCCAGATGACTGGACAGAAGTGCTGCGTGAAGTGAGCATCGCTCTGAAAGCCCGTATGCGTTTGCCTCTGGCAAGAATGTAAGCACAATTATTTGACAGGTTTGACGGGAGCGACAAGCTTGACCAGCGCATGATTGATTTTCGTCATGACCTCCGGCTCTACATCTTTACTGCAAACGATGTATCGATCCAAGCCAGCAGGCATGCCATCGAGATCGACTTGATGCACCTGTTGTAGCGCAGGCTCTTTACTGTGCAGATAGTGCCAGTCTTCACGGTCAATGAATAACATAGAAGCGCGATTGGCATTAATCATTCTGACCATAATCATCGGAGATGCTGTGACGTGCAGAATCTTATTCTTGCTGGTGACGAGCAGCTGATCGAGCTGTTCGCCATACGAGACGCCATCAACCAGAGCAAGCGTGAGGCGCGTATCGTTCAATAGCGATTTGAGGTGTTTGTGCTTGCTGACGATTTCCATTGCTGGGCTGGCGACCAGCAGCGTGTGCGGTGGGTCGCGATACATGACCTCACTAAACTGTACTAACGATTCACGCTCGGGGATCTTGTACCAGCCGAAAGAGCAATAATTGGGCGTCTTGTTCGCAAAATTTTGCCAAATGCGCTTGGCTGGCTCTTCGACAAAGCGAGTGCTCAACCCCGCATCCGCAAAGACCTTGTGCGCAAGTTCAAGCAGCACGCCTTTTTCTTTGCCGTTTTCAAGATACTGATGCGGAGGCTTATCACGCCATGCAACGGTAATTGTGTGTGCCTGTATGGCTACTGGCTGTACCAGTAGTAAGATCAAGCCAACGATGACGCTAAGCCTCTGTGACACTATGGTTCACTTTCAAAAGTTGGGAGTATCGTCGAAATGCAAAACGACGCCTTTGTCCAGAGAGAAGAGATGCTGCTATTTAAACAAATTCTTGGCGCGAAGAAAAGTAAAAACTGCGAATTTGCACATTTCGCCGTTTTTTTCTGCAAACAAAAAGGCGCGTTAGCCTCAGCCAACGCGCCTTGCTTTTTCTAGTTAATTACAAGGAACGTGCAGGTAGGAGGCGTCCCTCGACTTCACCAAAACCGATACGTGGTGCGCCTTCTTTTTGCGCCCAGCCGCGCATGATGATGCTGTCGCCGTCTTCGATGAAGATGCGCTGTTCACCGTTGGCGAACACAATCGGTTTTTTGCCGCCTTCGGTCAGCTCCAGCAATGAGCCTGCTTCTTCTGGCGCAGGACCAGATTGTGTGCCGGAGCCGAGGAAATCGCCCGCACGCAGGTTGCAGCCATTGACCGTGTGATGCGTGACCATTTGCGCCACCGTCCAATAAGAATGAGCAAAATTGGACAAAGACAAGCGCTGTGCTGGCATGCCTTCCTGACGCATTTTTTCGGTCTGCAATAAGACTTCGAGTTCAATGTCAAACGCGCCTGTGTCGCGCAGGTTGGCATTGTCGAGATACGGTAAAGGCTGTGGATCAGCCGCATCCCGTGCCCACGCCTTGCGATAGGGAGCCAGCGCCTCTAAAGTGACTACCCAAGGAGAAATGGTGGACGCAAAATTCTTGGCAAGGAAAGGGCCTAGCGGCTGATATTCCCAGCCTTGCACGTCACGCGCCGACCAGTCGTTGAGCAAACACAAACCGAACACATGCTGCTCGGCTTCATCCATCGCAATTGCATCACCCAAGGTATTGCCCTGACCAATAAACACGCCGACTTCGCATTCATAATCCATGCGTTTAGCTGGACCGAAAGAAGGTGTGCTGGCATTTGGCGGCATGGTTTGTCCAATAGGACGACGGAACTGTTGACCCGAAACACCGATGGACGAGGAGCGACCGTGATAACCGATCGGCACCCATTTGTAGTTGGGCAATAAAGGATTATCGGGGCGGAATAATTTACCGACCGAAGTGGCGTGATGCACTGAGGTGTAAAAATCAGTGTAGTCACCGATCTGCGCTGGCAAGGCATATTCCGCATCAGCTTGCGCCACTAAGGTGGGCTGCAAACCAGCCTGTGCTGGCGCACCTTCACGCAAGGCATGCGACAGTGCAGCGCGAATCGCTGAGGCCGTCGCATTGCCTAAATCCATTAAGGCATTTAACTGGGATGCGCCAAGCGCATGCGCCAAACGGGCATCCATAATCGTTGAGAAAACACCGACTTGTTGCGCCAAGGTGAGGTCTAAAATCTGATCGCCGATGGCAACGCCAATGCGAAAATGTTCACTGCTACCAGCACGGCGAAACACGCCAAACGGCAAATTTTGAATCGGGAAATCAGTCTTGCCATCATTGGCGGAAACGACCCAGCTACGCAGGGCGGGATGGTGGGTTTCGTTGAGTTGAACGGACATGGTGGGCTCTCGGTAGCGACAAAATAAACATCTAAAATACAGGCTTAACCGCAGAGGCGCAGAGATCGCAGAGTTGTCTTTGAAAATTTTCTCTGCGATCTCTGCGCCTCTGCGGCTAAGCCATTTTCTTACTTCTGGTTCAGATTAAAGTTCTTTTTAATCCCCTGCCAGCATTGGAAATAATCGGGCTGCAATTGCGGTGATGTCATCGCCGCGCGCGTTGGTTTGATGATGTTGCAAGTCTCAATCATAAACGCCATCGTATTATCCACTTTTTGTGGCGCGCTGGTGTCGATTTGGCTGGCTTTTTCATAGGTTGGTGCATCCGGACCATGGCCGCTCATGCAGTTGTGCAAGCTAGCGCCGCCGGGGCGGAAGCCACCGGATTTGGCATCGTATTGACCATGAATCAGCCCCATAAATTCGCTGGCGATATTGCGATGGAACCACGGTGGACGGAAGGTGTTTTCAGCCGCCAGCCAACGTGGTGGGAAGATCACGAAATCGATGGTATCGACGCCCGGCGTATTGCTAGGCGATTGCAAGACCAAAAAGATCGATGGGTCAGGGTGATCGTAGCTGATAGAACCGATGGTGTTGAAGTGGCGTAGATCGTATTTGTAAGGCGCCATATTGCCATGCCACGCCACCACGTCGAGTGGTGAATGTCCTATCTTCGCACTCCACAAATTACCACTGAATTTAGCGATCAATTCGAAGTCACCTTCGCGGTCTTCATACCAGGCTTGAGGTGTCAAAAAGTCGCGTGGATTTGCGAGACCATTCGAGCCGATCACACCTAAGTCCGGCAGCTTTAACATCACGCCAAAATTTTCGCAGATATAACCACGCGCCTCGTCATCCGGCAAAGTTACTTGAAAGCGCACGCCACGTGGAATCACGGCGATTTCTTGTGGCTCGATATCGATCAATCCAAATTCTGTTTTGATATGCAGACGACCTTGCTGCGGAATGATCAGCAACTCTGCATCGGCATCGTAGAAAAACTTGTCGCTCATATCGCGATTGGCGGCGTACAAATGAATCGCACACCCCGTCTGCGCATCGGCCGAGCCATTGCCTGCCATAGTCAGCCAGCCTTCGACAAAATCAGTAGCCGTCGTCGGCATCGGTTGCGGGTCCCAGCGCAATTGATTTGGTGAACTTGGCACTTGAGCGAAGTCATTCGTCATATTGCGATTATCAATACGCGCAAATGGCTGATGCATGGCTGCAGGACGAATGCGATAAGTCCACGACCGGCGATTGGAATGGCGTGGTGCGGTAAACGCAGTGCCAGAAATTTGCTCGGCATACAGGCCGTAGGCACATTGCTGAGGCGAATTTTGATTTTGCGGTAGTGCGCCCGGCAAAGCCTCGGTCGCAAATTCATTGGCAAAACCAGTCATGTAATTTGAGTTCATTGTGAATTCCATTCAATAGCAAAATCTTGAACCGCAGAGGCGCAGAGAACGCAGAGAGTTTTTGTGCATTTCCCTCAACGTTCTCTGCGCCTCGGCGGCGAGGCTTCCATTTTTAAATTACTCGCTAATGTAGTGCAATCCCCCCATTTTTGCGATATAAATACTAAAATGTAGGTCATTCATAAAATCAATAGTGGGGTGGAGTTTGATCGAAGCCAAAGACATCGATTTAAATTTGCTGATTGTTTTCCAGGAAGTGTTTCAGGAACGGCAAATTTCCAGCGTGGCGCGCAAGTTGAATTTGTCGCAGCCTGCCGTGAGTAATGCGCTGGCGCGTTTGCGTAAAACCTTGAACGACGAATTGTTTGTGCGCACTTCATTTGGAATGCAACCGACGCCCTTGGCGCAACAATTGGCAGACCCGGTGGCGCTCGCTTTGCGCCAAATCACGCAGGCACTCAATCAACAAGACCAGCAAGAGAGCTTTGATGTGGCGGGCAGTGTGCGTCATTTTACGATTGCGATGACGGATGTGGGCGAAGTGTATTTCATGCCGGTGTTGATTGAACATTGCCGCCGCCACGCGCCGCAAGTGCAAATCTCAACCGTACGTGCCAGTAGCGTTGATTTGATGGCAGAGATGGAAACCGGACGTATTGCGCTGGCGCTGGGCGCTTTTGATGAAGTGTCGGGCGCTTTATATCATCGACGCTTGTTTCAGCAAGACTATGTTTGCATGTATCGCGAAAATCATCCCACCATGAAAGAGGGCATAAGTAGCAAGGCGTTTTTAAACGCCGGACATTTGATCGTCTCCAGTAAAGAAAGTCCCTACGACAAAATCAATCAGGTGCTGGAAAAAAATGGCGTCAACGCTGCGTCGCATTTTAGTGTGCCGCATTTCTCTGCTTTGCCTTACATCCTCGCCAGCACCGATTTAATCGCCATCGTTCCACAAAAATTAGCCGTCAGCGCCGCCACCCCATTTCGCCTCGCCTACGCCAAGCCACCCTTGAAGCTACCTGGCCTGCAAACCAATATGTTCTGGCACAGACGTTTCGCTCAAGATGGCGGCTTGATTTGGCTGCGTAATGTGATGACGGAGCTGTTTGCTAATTAATTATTCTACGACCTTCACCAAGCGCTTGGTATTCCACAAAGGCGTGTGTCCTGCATCGGTGCCAACGAAGGCGATTTGGTACACCTCGTTCAGCGGTTTCACGGGCAAGCTCAAGCTGACTGTGCGCGGGTTGCCATAGACGCCGACGTAGTGACTCTTGAGCAGCACATTGTTGACATACACCTTCACGTGTTCCGTATTGGCGACTTCCAGATTAAAGCTACGGCTGGCGACAGGGAGTGACAGCAGATTGCCGACCGGCGCTAAGAAGCGGTGGAAGGATTTGCTCACAGACTTGGCCAGCAGGGCGTCGGCGATGCGTTCAAATTGAGTCTGATCGCCGTTGCTCAAATCACTCAAAGTACGGGGCACTTGCACGTCGGCGTTGCAACCATGGTCTTCGATCATGGTGCCATTGTTATAGCCGCTGCGTATGCTTTGACGCCATGACACACGCATAGAGACGCCACCTGGCAAGGGCTTGAATGTCTCCGGCGCAAAGATAGTGAAGAAGCTGTGCTCCAACACATTTGCTCCACCCGCGCCAGTTTTTTTGTCTTCACCAAAGATCGTTGCCGCGGCATTGTCTTGCATCGCGCAGGTGAACAAATCGGTGGCCGAATAACTGCGTGCATTGGCCAACACGCCAACCGGTTTGTAATACATCTGCCCCATGGTATTCGCGTCTGGCTTAGTGGTGAACACGCCAGTTTTGCTATACACATTTTTGGTTGCGTGCGCATCGGTGATCAATTGCACCCAGTTTGGCCAATACATTTTGAAAATGTCTTGGTTTAAAAAATTAAAATTGAGATTGGTGTTAAGAAAGCGCGCCGAGTTGGTGCTGGCATCGCCCGGAATAAACATCTGCGGCAACTTGTCAGCATAGACAATGCTGCCTCCGCCGTTATTGCGCACGTCGATCACCAGTGCATCGGTGCTGGCTAATTGATTGCGCAAGAGATTGGCAATGATGGAAAGCGCGCCATTGTCGTTGACACGGCTAGGCACAAACGAGCCTATGCTGATATAGCCGACCTTTTTGCCAGCTCTATCGACTACCGCCCACTTAATCGAAGGCTCGGCCGTGGCCTGCTTGGCGATGGCTGCATAGTCTTGCACTAAATTGGATTCTAAAAATTGGTTATAGCGTTCTTGTAATGGCTCATTACTCATGGCGACCGCATCCAATAGCTGGGCATCTTTGGCGCCCGCCTGGTTGGCTGTTGGTGTCAGTTTGCTGTCGTCGTATTGGCTCATCCACGGAATCGTGATGCTGTATTCCTCACCGGTTTTTGCAGACTTAAGTTTGAGCGTCACCTGATCTTTTTCCGGTGGCAGCGTTGATGTTTGTGAGGTGAAGGTCATGAACTGCAAGGCACGCGAAAAGCCCGCATACAAATTCGCACCGTTGGCCTTCACGGTGGCCAGATCAACCGCTCGTTGGATAGGCAAGCCATCGTATTCCAACACCAAATCTCCGATCACAGGCTTGCGCTGATTAGGAAAAAACACATCGAAGAACACGCCATAGACACTGCCAATCCGCACTTCATTTTCATCGACAGCCGAAGCGGTGCGGGCGAAATTGAAAGGTAAAAAGCTGATGAAAGCAGCGTGCGGCAAAGGGAAGTTGTAGTTCAGATGCAGGTCGCGCTGGCTGACAAAAATCTGACTCAAATTTTTGTGCAAATCAGCGGTGCTCAAGCTATCAATCTTGTTCACCACAGCTTGTACTTTAAGGGCAGGATCGACGTGACCCGTAAAGTTAGGATTGGTGCCGTAGAACTCGTTTTTTTGATAGCGGTTCACGTACAGATCGCGCAATAGCAATTGCGACTGCTCGGCCAGTAGCACCTTTTCGCTGCGCGTTAATTCGTTGAACTTGATCAGTGGCCGCACATTGCTGAGATAGTTGGTTCTGATCTCGGCTGTCGCATAAGCGCTCATGACTGCTGCACTGAGGATGGCGAGTTGGATGCCGTGTTTGATTTTCATGGGTGACTCCCTGGTCGTTTGCTTTTTAATGTGAATGTCGCCAGCGCAAAATGCACTGGCGCGCGCAGTATGTGGAGTCAGCGCAGGGGCGGTCAATGATGAAAAAGGAAATTAAAAATAGCTAAAATATCCTTGTGTAGAATGAATTTTTAAGCTAGTAATTTTTGCTTGTATAGACCACTTGCGCATAGGAGAGGGTGCAAGCAGAGTGAAAATCACCACTATATTGATTTAAATAGTTAACTTGACATGTAAAAAAGCACAGTCAGCGGCGCTCTGGGGCGTGGCGAGCACAGGTGGTGAAGTAATGTTCCATCGCGGAGATTGCGTCAGTCAAAGATGCTTCGCCAAGATACCAGTAATCCAAAGTAAGCCGCATCCAAAGCCAGAGCCCACCAAAACAAGACCACGGCGCGCCTGGCTCATTAAAAATTACTTGAGGTCGCGTCGCAGATTGTTCACATGATTTACTTGCTGTACAAATCAATGATCTCATTCACCGCATCAAGACAAACCCGACAAAACTGCTCGCTGCGGTCGAACATCAGGCATTGCATTTGTGAGCGGTAATAGCCTTTGGCTTCGTAGTTGGCTCCTTCAAAAGCGCCGACTGTGTGATAGTTGGGGTCTTTTGAAAATAACTGCGTGGATTCATACAAATCTTTCTTGAACAGCGCGCTCATTTCTGATTCTGGGCGATTATTTTTGCGTAGTTCTGCACGGACTTTTTGGTAAGCGCGTGAGGCGTTTTCATAGCTCTCTTTTGGCCATGCGGTTGGGAGTGCGGTGTCTTGTTTAACGTGTTGCTTCCACTTGAGTTGGTCTGGATTTTTTAAGGCCGTGACATTGGGCTCCCACGGTTCTTGCGTGATCTCTGTGCCGGTTTGGTAAGCGACTGGGGAGGTATAGTATTCATCGGCGAGCGCGGCGAAATGGTGGCCGAATTCGTGGACGAAGAGATAGTTTGCCCAATCATTTTTTGCCGCTGCGGTGGAGAATTGTCCGAAGATGCCGCCCCCGCCATAGGTCTCGTTGTTGACCAAAATTTCTATGAATTCATACGGTGCATTTTGCGCGATTTCGCGCAGGGCGCGGTTGTCTGTGGTCAGCACATAGCGCTCGCTGCCAAAGATGTCGTAGCTCGTGCTTAAACTCGATGGATGATACTGTCCCGTCGATGGGCGTGAGACGCCTGAGTGTTTAGTTGGGACGCTCAATGCCCACACATTAAAATCCTTGGCGCGCTCTTTGAACGGCGACACGCTAAACAGATAGCTTGATAAGCGCTGCGCATCGCGTTTGAATTTGCCTTGCTCAGCTTGGGTATAGCCATCACCGATAATCAGCAAATCCACTTTGTCGGCAGATGCGCCGCTGACGTGGATAGGAATCGGTTTGAGCGCAGCGGCGGTACGCACCACGTCTTGCGCATTCGGGTCGATATCGACATTCCAAATCGGCGTAAATTGATTGCGCGCATCCCGTTTTAAAATGCGCACATTCACAGCGCGCTCTGGCTTGGGAAAACGCACTGACTCTTGAAAGCCACGATCGACTTTACCCGCTTCAGCGGTGCTTTGCCATTCGCCAAACACAGTCGAAAACCCGCGCGAATACAAGAGTTCGCCCGTCTCTTTATCGCGCACTTCAAATAAATTGACACCGCGATTGCTGTGATCAATATTCTTCTGGAGATTGCCAGCCCAAGGTAAAGGCTCAATGACGACGCGATCTAAGGCGTAGTGTTCAGACTTAGCATTGCCGCTGTGCAGATAATCGAGTCGAAGGGTCGCGGTTTGTTCTGCGTACACCGAGTTTGCCACTATGGCGGCGCAAATGGCGATGAAGAGTTTGAAGCGACGCATGATGTCTCCTGTTTTTTATTATCGCGAATCTTAACAGATGTCATGCGAAATAAAAAAGCGCGACATCCGATTGAATGCCGCGCAAGAACTACTTCGAGGAGACAAATAAAACAGGGGAGAAATTATGCCGCTTGCAGTTGATCCTGGTTTGCAGCGTTGAAGGTGTGCAGTGCCTCGCCATCGATCAAAATACGGCGTGGCTTATGTGCTTCTGGCACTTCGCGCTGCAGTTCGATGTTCAGCAAGCCATTATTCAAGGCCGCGCCGACTACTTTCACATGATCAGCGAGTTTAAAGTTGTGTTCAAAATCGCGGGAAGCGATACCGCGATGCAAATAGGTGCCTTGCAATTCCGGTTTGGCTTTGCGACCGCTGACTTTTAAGCCATCACGTTCAGTAATAATTTCTATCTCACTGCGATCAAATCCTGCGACTGCCATGCTGATGCGATATTGATCTTCGCTGACCAATTCGATGTTGTAAGGCGGATAGCTGGGCGCGGCTTCGGTGCGCTGCGCTTCGTTAAACAAATGCGCTAAACGATCAAAGCCGATAGCAGAACGGTAGAGAGGGGAAAAGTCAAAATGACGCATGATGGATATCCTTTAAAAGTAAGCGATAAGTTGATTTTGCAGACCTCGTTGAGCATCTGCTGATACGGATATGTGGAGATTAAAAGGGCTTTTCAAGAGAAGAAAATTTAAATTTTCTGGGATATTGAAATCAAATCGGTTGACACCATTTAGCAAAAATTTTTTGAAAAGCGACTCTAGAAAAATAGTGAAAAAACCTGTCAACACAAAAAAACTTGACCACGTTGAGGCAGTACGCAGCAACACTGCGAGCAGTAAAAAACGAAGTAACCCACTGATATTCACATGACACTTAAAGGAAATACCATCATGAAAAAGATTGCATTGACACTTATCGCTACTACTATGACTTTGAGTGCAGCGTTTGCAAGTGCAGGTCAGACTCCTGCAGCCCCAGCGAAACCAGCAGCGACAGCAGCAGTAGCTGCAGCACCAGCGGCAACTGCTCCTGCAGCACAAACACCAGCAGCTCCAGCAGCCGCAGCAAAAGCAGCTAGTGCAGCGAGCGTACCTGCCGCAGCTAAAGCCGCAGCGAGCGCCGATGTCAAGGCAGTGGCAGCAACAGCAGCACCAAAGATGGAAAAGAAAATGGAAAAGCATGACGGCAAGACGATGAAGAAACACATGCATGCATCAGCAGCCTCCGCAGCCTCAGCAGCCTCAGCAGCTTCTGCGAAATAATTTAAGCAAGTGTGATTGAAGTGAAACGGCGCCTCGTGCGCCGTTTTGCATTCCTCGCAGCCAATCACAAACATCTGCATTTCATGCCCAAAAATCGGCAGACTGTCGTATCGTCCAGACAAGCCGCTAAAATGCGCGCACACTAACATCACTCAATCCCTTTCTTTCATTTCATCGCAGACCATGATGCGTACAACTGTAAAAGCCTGCTTAGCCTTAGGATTTGTTCTTGCTTCTTCCACCTTGTTGGCCGCGGAACAGACCCGACCAGTCACACCCTTTAGCACGATACGCACGCAAGGCGCGTTATCGGTGGAAGTTGTCGTCGGCAGCGCGCACTCCATTACGGTGAAAGGCGATGATAAATACATGGAAAAAATCGTGACCGACATCGCCGGAGACGAACTCCTGATCAGTTATAAGGATAAGAAAAGCATACGCTTGTCCGACGATTTAAAAGTCGTCGTCACCATGCCTAATTTGAGTAAATTCAAAATGGAAGGAGCAGGCTTGACCACCGTGAATAAAATCAATGGAGATCGTTTTGAACTGAACTACGAAGGCGTCGGTTTATTAAAGGTCAGTGGCAAAGTCAATCACTTCAAATTGCGTGCTCAGGGCATAGGCTTTGTTGACGCAAAAGGATTGCAAGCAGAGAGTGTCGATGCTGTGGTGGAAGGCATAGGATCAGTCGAAGTCACCGCGACCGATAAGCTCAAAGCGAATGTGCAAGGCATAGTTCTTTGACTTATTTTGGTAACCCTAAGAATGTCAGCAAAGTCGCTGATGGGATCGGTGGGATCAACGCAGGAAAATAATTCATATCAGTGATTCTTAAAGTAAAAAAGCCGGAAATCATCCGGCTTTTTCACATCCTGAACAAATAACTTATCCCAAAATCTGCGCCGCAGGCACATAGTCGTAATTCAAATCACGAGCGACTGCTTCGTAGGTGACTTTGCCTTCACATACGTTCAAACCATTACGCAAATGCACATCGTCGCGCAGCGCTTGTTTCCAGCCCTTGCTTGCCAGTGCGACGGCGTGACCGACTGTGGCATTGTTCAAGGCAAAGGTAGACGTGCGTGCCACGGCGCCTGGCATATTGGCGACGCAATAGTGAATTACACCATCAACCACATAAGTTGGCTCGGCATGCGTCGTCGCGTGCGAAGTTTCGAAACATCCACCCTGATCGATCGCAACGTCCACCACCACAGCGCCTTTTTTCATACGTGAAATTAAATCCCGTGTCACCAGCTTCGGCGCAGCAGCACCGGGAACCAATACGCCACCAATCACGAGGTCGGCAGAGAGCACCGCTTCTTCAATGGATTGCGCATTGGAATACACGGTCGCGATACGATTGCCAAATACCAGATCAAGTTGACGCAATCTATCCACGCTTTTATCCAAGACCGTGACACGTGCCCCTGTGCCTACTGCCATTTGCAGCGCATTGGTGCCGACCACGCCAGCGCCAATAATCACGATATGGCCAGGCGTCACACCAGGTACGCCACCCAGCAACAAGCCCATGCCGCCCTTGGATTTTTCCAGATGCGCTGCACCCGCTTGGATTGCCATACGCCCTGCCACTTCGCTCATCGGTGCCAATAAAGGCAAGCCGCCATTGGCACCAGTGATGGTTTCGTAAGCGATACAAATCGCACCGGATTTCACCAGCGCCGCAGTCTGTTCTGGATCAGGCGCGAGATGCAAATAGGTGTACAAAATCTGACCCGGACGCAACATCGCGCATTCCACTGGCTGCGGCTCTTTGACTTTAACGATCATCTCTGCACGTTCAAAAATCTCCTTCGCAGTCTCGACCATCTCAGCGCCTACAGCGCGGTATTGATCATCGTCCAGCCCAATCGCCGTGCCAGCATTGGTCTGCACCAACACCTGATGCCCGCGCGAAGTGAGTTCCCGCACAGAGGAAGGTGTCATGCCCACGCGGTATTCGTGGTTCTTAATCTCTTTAGGTACGCCTACGATCATAATTTTCTTTCAAAAAATCGGTAAAAATCCTCGCAGAAAAGAACGCGAGGCACTTAGCAAGTGCGTGAATTATGAAACTCTCAGCGCAAAAAATCATCGAAAGCCCGACGAGTCTGATGTAGAACAATTGTGCGTTCGCACAATGTACGGAATTCTTTACGGATTTGAATTAGGTGTATGGAAATCGTGACGATTAGGTGGTGAATTTTGGTGGCGGCGAATATGCCAATTTGATGGCATACTGCCGAGCGTTCAATTAGAATTCTTGCAAACGGAGAGAAAAGATGCCCTCAATTCACATTGCAACTTACACGTCAGAGCATCAACAAGGCGTGATCGATTTGATTTTGCCTATACAGAGAGAAGAGTTTGGCCTGCCCGTGACTATAGATGCGCAGCCGGATTTGTTGGCGATTTCTGATGTGTATCAGCGCGGCTGCGGGCAATTTTGGCTGGCTTTGGATGGTGCTGAGGTGGTGGGAACGATCGCTTTACTTGATATCGGTTTGCAGCAAGTGGCTTTGCGCAAGATGTTTGTGCGTGCTAGCCATCGCGGTGCTGAATTTGGTGTGGCAAAGGCATTGTTGAATACGGCTTTGCAATGGAGTCGAGAAAAGAATCTGCGCGATATTTATCTGGGAACCACCGCCCATTTCCACGCGGCGCATCGCTTTTATGAAAAGAACGGATTTGTAGAAGTCGCAGCGAACGAGCTGCCAGAAAATTTTTCTGCGATGCAGATTGATACGAAGTTTTATCGACTGGACTTAGCGACGATTTACTCCAAAAATTGAGATGCCTGACCAATTAGTTCGCAGCGTTCGCTGTTTCATTTATTGGAGATGAGCGATCAAAGAGCGTTTCTGGCGCAATGTCCAAATCTCCAGGCCAGCAAACTGTATCCAAGTCGACATAGGCTTGATTGAATAATGCGGCATCCTGAAGCTGGATAAATACGCCTCGTGTCAGGTAAGGGCGAGCATCAAACCTGCGGTGATCACCAGTGTCAAACCAAAGTTCGAGTGCGAAGTTCTCTCTTGCGATAACGCGAATTACTTTTTCCATGCTAAGTCTCAACGTAAAGGTTCTATTGCGAAGGGCGTTTGTCCATTAACAGCAAGCTCCCAGTCCGCTTGAAGGGTTTCTCTATGAATTTCAATCCACGCTTGTACCAATCTTGTTTTTGATAGGGGAATAGAGCCGCTTAAGATGGCACCGTCTAAGATTGAAAAGGAAGCTTCTTGCCCTTGAAATCTAGCGTGTATGTGGGGCAATTTATGACGTTCGTCGTCATAAAATTAAAGGCAGATGACGATGCCGTAAAACATGCTGATTGTTGGCATAATAATTTCCTCGTTAGCGATTGATTATAGGCTGATTCGTTATAAAAAGAGTTGGATACCCGTCAAATGTATAGCGTCTATTTTTAAGGCTGGGCTGTTTTCGACTTAGCGTGGGATTCACCAATTTTCATTATAAAACCCCGGCGATCAACCCTACACCCACCAAACTCAACATCACCGACACAATCACTTGTATCGATTTGATCGTGATCTTCTTCATGAGTTTGGCGCCTGTGTAGGCGCCGACGAAGGCGGCGAGTGAGGCTGCGATGACGAGTGGCCAGGCGATCGCGTCTGCTCGGGCGCTGATGTTCCAGCCGTAGATGGACATGCGGGAGAGGTCGATCATGACGGCGAGCATGACGCCGGTGGCGATGAATTGTTCTTTGGCGAGCCCGGCTTTGATCAGGAACATGCTGCGCAGCGCGCCCTGGTGCCCTGAGAGTCCGCCAAAAAATCCGCTGATGATGCCGCCTATGGGTAGAAACTTTTTGTCGAGCGTGATGGCGGCGATCTTGCTCGACATTTCTATGATGACGAAGGCGAGAATCACGCTGCCAATGACGAGTTTGAGCGTGGAGATTTCCATGATTTTTCCACCCAGGCTGTAGCTGTAGAGCGGCGGGATGTGGGACAAATAAGTGAGCACGCTAGCGCCGGTCAGTGAAGCGAAAATGGCGGGGATGCCGAAGCGCAGCAAGACTTCTTTGTTGGCATTTTTGCCGAGCAAGCCTAGCTTAAAAATGTTGTTGGCAAAGTGCACGATGGCGGTGATAGCGATGGCGATTTCTGCCGGAAAAAATAAGGCGACGACGGGCATCAATAAAGTACCGAGGCCGAACCCGGAAAATAATGTTAAGGCTGATGCGAGCAGGGCGGTGAGTGAGACGAGGATGATGTCCATGGGATTGTCTGTTTATGTTTTTGTGTGAGGGCTGTATTAGAACATGGCTGGAGTGACTGACCAAATTCTCTGTTTGTCAGGCGCGACAAGTTTTCTAGTTGTATCTAAACTACATAAAAATTAGTGCAATGACTCATATTTTCGTCGATTTGTTATGACTTTGATTTTTGTTTTTGTTTTTGGGGGTGATGACGACTATTTACGGAAATACTTATGTCACACTATGAAATTGGTCGCGATGTGACACAAGATCGATGCGCCGGGCGACGGAAATTTGAGGTATTTGCATTTTGCGCCGCAATATATATTTCGCTTGTTCGGTAATAAAACTACGTTATCATCGATTTGGCTCATCGATTTCATACTGGCGTTGCGTTCGGGGTGTGAGATCGCTCAATCAAACTCTTTCTCAAGAAAATTAAATCGGAATGAAGGTGGCGCAAGTCCACTACCGAGGGTGTGTTGAGCCTAGACAGCTAAACAACAGCTAAACACTAGACGGAGACAATATGAAATACCACGCCCTTTTGCCAGCACTGTTGCTGGCCTTTAGTTCTGCTTTATTTGTAGCGCCCCAAAGTCAGGCCGCCATCAATGCCTCAAACTTGGGAGCAAAATATGATGGCACCAAATCTAATATCACCTTCAAAATTTATTCATCGCGCGCGACTCGCATAGAGTTATCGGTGTATGCCAGCGCCTATGGTCAACAAGAGCTCGCAAAATATGTCTTGACCAAAGATGTCAATCAAGTCTGGTCCACCACCGTTGCGGTGAGCGCATTGCAAGCCGCTGGCGTGACGGGCGCTGTGTACTATGGTTATCACGCATGGGGCCCAAATTGGACGTACAGTGCGAGCTGGACTAAGGGCAGCAGCGTAGGATTTATCAAGAGCATAGGCACCAAGCCAACGCGTGCTTTGAAAGACGACATCGTTTATGAAGTACACGTGCGTGGTCTGACGATGAGCGACACCAGCATTGCAGCGGCATATCGCGGCACCTATAAAGGCGCGGGGCTCAAGGCCGCAGCCTTAAAGGCGATGGGCGTGACAGCAGTCGAATTTTTGCCAGTGCAGGAAACGCAAAACGATACCAATGATGTGGTCGCGACCAATAACACGGGCGACAATTATTGGGGCTATATGACCCTGAATTATTTTGCGCCAGATCGTCGCTATGCATATAACAAAGCTGCGGGCGGTCCGACGATCGAGTTTAAAGAGATGGTCAAAGCCTTTCATGATCAGGGCATCAAGGTCATGATCGACGTGGTGTACAACCACACTGGCGAAGGTGGATCTTGGGGCGGCACCGATGGTTTGACCGTGTACAATCTGTATAACTTCCGCGGTCTCGATAACCCTGTGTATTACGAGCTGACCAGCGACAAGCAATATTCTTGGGATAACACGGGCGTGGGCGGCAACTACAATACCCATAACACCATCGCGCAAAATCTCATCGTCGATTCGCTCGCGTATTGGAAAAATACGCTGGGCGTGGATGGCTTCCGTTTTGATCTGGCATCGGTGTTGGGTAACACCTGCGAGAGCGGCTGCTTTAACTTTGACAAAATGGATTCCGCTAATGCCTTAAATCGCATCACACGTGAACTGCCACCACGTCCGGCAGCCGGTGGAAGTGGCGTTGATTTAGTCGCAGAGCCATGGGCGATCGGCGGCAACTCCTATCAGGTCGGTGGCTTCCCTAGCGGCTGGTCGGAATGGAACGGCAGCTATCGTGATATCTTCCGTCAGGATCAAAATAAAATGGGCAGTGTTGCCATCACACCGGGACAGCTCGCGTCGCGCTTTGCTGGATCATCCGATTTGTATCAAGACGATGGTCGCCAGCCTTGGAACTCCGTGAATTTCATCGTCGCGCACGACGGATTTACACTCAAGGATCTGTACTCCTGCAATAGCAAAAGCAACGCACAAGCCTGGCCTTATGGCCCTTCGGATGGTGGCGACGACAACAATAATAGCTGGGATCAAGGTGGTGTCGCGCAAGATCAACGCAAGGCAGCACGCAACGGTATGGCATTCTTGATGTTGAGCGCAGGCACACCGATGATCACAGGTGGCGACGAATTTTTACGCAGCATCAATTGCAATAACAATCCTTACAATCTCGATTCCTCCGCCAATTGGCTGAACTACACGCTCAGCACAGATCAAAGCAATTTCAAAACCTTTGCCTCACGTTTAATGGCATTCAGAAACGCTCACCCCGCATTGCGCCCGGTGAATTTCTATTCCAGCAGCGACACCAATGGCAACGTGATGGAACAACTGCGCTGGTTTAAACCCGATGGCAGTGTGATCGATTCCGCTTACTTTAACGATGCCAATAGCCACGCCATGGCCTACCGCATCGACGGCAGCGAATTTGGCGACACCGCTTCCGCGATCTATGTCGCTTACAACGGCTGGTCAGGCGCAGTAAACTTTACTTTGCCATGGCCAGGCACAGGCAAAACCTGGTATCGCGTGATGGACACCTCCAACTGGAACGAAGGCGCCAACACCGTCGTCGCCCCCGGCAGCGAAGCGCTGATCGGTGGTGAGAATACCGTCTATGGATTAAATGGCAGAGCAATGTTGCTATTGATTGCGAAGTAAAAAAACGGTGAGTGGGCACGGCCTCACCGTGCCCACTCTGCGACCCGCCACACTACGCTCGTCTCCTCTCGATTTGTCTGATATTGTTTTGGATTCCAACACAAGATCACTACAAAGGAGAGTCGAAAATGAACGTACTACTTTGGGTTATACAAATCGCAGGCGCACTTCTGTTCGCAGCATCGGGCATCATGAAGCTGTTTATGTTCGACAAAATCAGCCACGACGTCCCATCCTTTGGCGCATTGCCGCGTGGCGTATGGAAGAGTCTGGGCGCGATGGAATTGCTGTCTGTTTTAGGCTTGATTATCCCAACAGTTTTCCACTGGCACCCAGCGCTATCGGCCTATGCGGCGCTCTTCTTTGCGATAGAAAGCTTGCTCTTCATATGGGTACACGTTAAATACCGCGAACTACCTCCCATCGTATTTAGCCTCGTGCTCGGAGCCTTGATGGGTTTGTTGGCGTATGGGCGTTTGTTGATCGTGCCGATTGTTGGTTGAGGTGCGGGCGTGATGACGCTCAGTGATTGCTAAATAATCGTCGGGAAAAAAGGAAGAGCCCATGCTGTGGATGATCACAAAATACGCACTCACTGCCGGTGTTGTGGTGTTGGTGTCCGAACTGGCCAAGCGTAGTGACAAGCTGGGTGGCTTAGTAGCGGCCTTGCCCTTAGTGACGATATTGAGCTTGATTTGGCTGTACCTCGAAAAACAATCCGCCGAAAAAATCGCGAATCACGCTTGGTACACGTTTTGGTATGTGCTGCCCACCTTGCCGATGTTTCTCGCCTTCCCTTATTTGCTCACGAGGTTAGGGTTTTGGCTCAGCCTGATCGCAAGTATTGGATTGACCTTGGCTTGCTTTATTTTATGCGCGTTGATCCTTGCGCGGTTTGGAATTGAGCTTTATTGAATGGGGAGTGTGCGCTCCACGACTCGCACGCTCGTACATTAAATAGATTTCTAAAACCGCCAAGCCAAATTCTTAGTCTCCCCATCATGCAAACGAAACTCCTTAGGCGACACGCCCGTGAGCTTTTTGAACGCCTTGGAAAAACTAAAGGCATCTTTATAGCCGACTTGCTGCGAGATCGCTTCGAGTTTGTCGCTGGTGGCTGAGAGCAGGTGGATGGCTTTTTGTATGCGTATGGTCAGCAGATATTGGAGCGGTGTGGTGCCGACGGTTTGCTTGAATTTCACCGCGAGGCTGGTGCGTGAGAGTCCCACTTTGCGCGCTAGTTCATCCAGCGTCCACTCTTGTTGGTAATTGCCGTGCATCAGGGTTAAGGCTTGCCGTATTTGCGGTTGCTGCAGCCCCTTAGACCATGATTGCGGCTGCACTTGATGGTTGTGCATGATTTCGCGCAGCACTTGCGTGAACAGAATGTCGAGCAAGGCATTAGTGACGCGCTCTGCGCCGAGCTCTTGTCGTGCCACCTCGTCAGCAAGCATGCGTATGGTTTGCGAAATTCCATCAAAACTATGCAGCTCGCCTGAGCGCAGCACCACCCAATCGGGCAGCTCAAAAAACAAGGGATGAACGGGCGTGTTCCAGATCTGGTAAGCGCCACTCACGAGCGCAAGTGGCGAACTTGTTTCCGGTGGACTCGCACTATCAAGCGTCAACGCGGTCTGCGCTATCTGCGCGTAACTGGCATCGCCCGTGGTCGACACAAAATGATGATGCCCACGCGCCATCAAGGCGATATCGCCCTTGTTCAGCGTAATCACTTGCGGATGCAGCTCGCTATAAATGTAAGCGCTACCCTTGGTCACCACATGAAATCCTATGCTGCGGTCACACGGAAAACGCAAGGTAGAATTCGCCGCCAGATGGCGATGATCCAGAACGCGCGCCTTCAATCCTGCTTGCTGTAATACGTCTTCTAAGATATCCATGTGAAGCTCACTAAATTGATTATTCGTACTATTAGACATGAAAACAGTCTGATTGTCTATTCAAAGTTCGTTTAATCAAAGCGATACTGAACGCTCACAACAACTTGAAAGGAAGCAAAATGAGCAAAATTCTCATCGTAGGCGCAAGTGGCACAGTCGGAACAGAACTGGTTCGCCAGTTACGCAGCAAAGGCCACACGGTCTTGCGCAGCACCAGCAAGTCCACTCTGGAGAGCGATCAAGTCCACCTCAATCTGCAAACAAAAGCCGGGCTGGACACTGCCTTTGTCGGCATCGATAAAGCGTTTTTTCTCAGTCCACCGGGCTATGTCAATCAAAACGAATTATTAATTCCACTGATCGACGAAGCGCGCAAACAGTCGTTGAAAAAAGTCGTCTTGATGACGGCCATGGGTGCCAACGCAGTTGACAGCACACCGTTCCGCCAAGCCGAAATTCATTTAGAAAAATCGGGACTGAGCTACAACATCATTCGCCCCAACTGGTTCATGCAAAACTTCAACTCATTTTGGCTGCACGGCATTTTGCACGACACTAAAGTCGCGCTGCCAGTCGGCGACGCCAAAGCCAGCTTCATTGACGCCCGCGATATCGCCAGCGTCGCTGCTGTGCTATTGGACGACGATGTGCGTTTTCAAAATCAAGCCTTTGATCTCACTGGCGAGACAGCCATCAGTCACGCCCAAGCCGCGAGTGTCATCAGCAATGCCATAGCCAAGTCCATCAAATTCGAAGACATCACACCACAAGCCATGCGCGAAACCCTGTTAGGCGCAGGCCTTCCCGCTGACTACACAGAATTTTTGCTGATGATTTTGGACTATCTGAAGCAAGGTGCAGCAGAGCGTGTGACCGATACGGTGCAAACCATCACTGGAAAAGCACCGATCGCGTTTGAGGCCTATGCACGAGATTATCGTAATGCGTGGGTGTGATTTGTAGATAAATAAGGTGGGCACGATTTTGTGCCCGCATGAGTTTTAAATTTTGAACTTGCGCTGGATGCGGCTGCCTCGTAGCTCAACCTCATGCATCGTAATGATAGCGAAGTTGCGCAATCAGCAGAGAGCCTTCAACAACTTTGTAAACGATTCTATGTTCATCGTTGATTCTGCGAGACCAATAGCCTGAGAGCGCATGTTTTAGCGGTTCCGGCTTACCAATTCCTGCAAAGGGCTGTCTAGTCGTTTCCTTGATTAAAGTATTCACTCGTTCAAGTATCTTTGAGTCGTTTTTTTGCCAGTGCAGATAGTCTTCCCAAGCTTGCTCTGAGAAGAGTAACTTCATTCTGTCAGCTCCTTTTCTGTGCCCTGTCCAGACTCAAGCTGGGCGATAGAAGCAAGTAAGCGACGGGCGTTTTTTGGGGTTCTAAGCAAGTAGGCGGTTTCTTCCAAAGCCTTGTAGTCTTCTAAAGATAGCATCACGACTGAATCCGCATTGCCCCTCGTAATAATGAGCGGCTCGTGATCCTGGCAAACGCGAGTCATAGTGGCTGCCAGGTTCGCCCGTGCGGTAGTATAAGAAACTGCATCCATGATAATCTCC
>JACQDW010000214.1 GCA_016200845.1 Burkholderiales bacterium
GACACAGCTAACACGTTTTTTATCTGCACCTTTTCCCATCGTCAAGCGAGTTTCTTTAATATTAGGGAACTCGCTATGCAGTCGAGAAAAGAACTGAGGAACAGCACAAGCCTGAAAACCGTTTTCACGACAAAATTCTTTATAGTTCTCGTACAAAATAGCTTTGTCGTTATAAGGTTGGTCAGAATGTGAATAGCTCACCCCGTTTGAATCAACCCAGTTGCTTACATTATTTGATTCAATTTTTGCAGAGCGAACCGCTTGTTTTGAGGCTTCAGGAATTGTGAATTTTCCGTCTCGCTCCAACTTTTGCAAACCTGCCAAAGCCCAATCCAAAACAATATGCAATTCGGACTGAATAATTTTCTGATCGAGATCAAGAACGATTTTGTCACCGGTAAAAGTCTGGTTCCATTCCACCACATGTAGTCGTCGCCAGAACGCATCGGACTGGTCGGTCAATGCAGGTAAATGATTGGCGCAAATAATGAACTTAGCGATATTCTGATAGCTCAATACATCCTTAAATTTTCGGTTAATGGAAGTCGTGCCACCAGAGATTAAGGATTTCAAAACCTGCTGATCAATCTTTCCTTTTGGTGTCTCGTCACAAACAACTAGGGTCGCACCGATAAGATTGGACAAATTAAATCCTTCCAATTTATCCAACTGCATAGCAACGGCTTTCTCGTGAAGTGCCATCACAATATTAAGCATGGTGCTCTTGCCATTGCTGCCTTTTGCGCCAATCCATAGGTGTCCAGTTTGGTGCTTAACATGAGAGCAAAGTGTATAGCCGACATAGGTCTGCACCAATTCACGCACCGCAGGATCAGGCAAAGAGGATTCAATAAACTTGGCAAATAATGACTGACTTGGAACAGGTGCTGGCACGTATTCACCAAGTGGTGCTGTCGTCTTCACTGGGACACAATGGGTAATGCCAATATGTCGCTCTGGGCGGGTCAATGAAACAGAAAAATCATTATTAAACTTAAACCAGCCACCATGCACAGGAACGACCGTACCGATTGGTTTTTGTGGCAATGGATTTGCAAGTAACAAAGCCGTTTTCACACAGCTTTCGGCAGTTCCCGCATTGGCTCGCTGTGGAATATTTTTTCCCAACCACAAAAGTGCATGGCGGGAATTATCGGACTCTGTTTGCAATTTCCAAAAGCTGGAATTCCAGCAGTAAATCAATCCATCTTTCTTGGCAACAGCAGAATCGCTCTCCATCATTTTTGCATACTGGAATTCGGCTGCAATTTTTGTTTTGCTCGTTCCAACAGGTGGGTTCTGCCCTGCCGTCGGTGTCATGTTAGTTTGGATATTCGTGGTTCCCACGGTGACAGGTGCATCACCAAATGGGTCTAAACTTCCTTCATTCAAATCGTCTTTTGCATTCATAATCTTTTCCATTGTTTTGAGTTTTTGTTTTCCATGGATACGGTGGAACTTCAAAGCCTGCACCCGCAGACCTGAACCGTTGTGTCACCATGAACCCTGCGGCAACAGGGTTCTACACATAGGTGCGTCGCTGTGATTGTGAGTGGATCGCTATTAGTGGAAATTCGCTAAACAGCCAGAGTCGTCTTTGAAGTGCAACTTCACAGAAAAGTCATTTCCCGATTGATTGCACTGGATGGACTGAATATCTGTAACGGAATAGCCCTTATGGGCAATATCAATAATCAAGGCAAACATAATGCCCATTGCTTCGCCAGTCATGTGTTCATATAACCCCTCGGTCAAATTTGTCCAAAGTGATAGGCTGATTGGTGAAAGGTTTTTATCCAAAACAATGCCTGCTGCGTCAGCGATATCTTTGATTGTTTGAATACCTGAAATGGCAGAACGGACCGGGTGTTTTTTGTGTTTGATAGACATACTTTTTCCTTTAAAAATAGTGGATTGTTTTGTTTTTGTTTTTCCATATCTCAGGTTTGATTTTGAGATTTTGGATTGCCGCTACTCCCGGCAAAGTCGCTCTATTTTTTGGAAATTTCGTCGCTGTATTTTTGTTGCGGATTTCTGCAACTACTAACCCACTTTTATTGTTACCTGTCGTGGGTTAATTATTTCTATGCTGTTTTACACCTGTGCATAGACGGTGGTGATTGCTGGGTCGTTTCTGACATAACCTTGCCTTGGTTTGGCAAAATGCTGGTCAGGAATGATAGTAACAGCTTGGATTTTTCTGACATCCAATAGCTTCCAACCTACTTCGTCAGTACAGCTTGCCCCACCAATTTGATAGCCTCGCACGAATTCCTGTCCTGCTGAATTTGCGCCATAAACATGGGCTTCAATGATTCTTGGCAATCCCTTGTAACAGATCATCAAAGTTTGTTTATTTTTTATTGCTTCTTTAATTACTTGCATACGATTTCCTTTCGTTTAAATGTTGATTTACTTCTCCTTGCGCTACAAACTACCTTGTTAAGCGATGATTCTTTATCGCTGAATGTGCTGCTTAATCAGTTGTATAGTGCCTCGTAATAGGCATTACCAAAATTTTCAAATCGATCTGTTTGTCCGTCATACGGAAGGTCGGTATCACCTGATTTAATACGTCTTTCCGATTCGCAAAATGTTTCACAACGAGCGATATAAGGTGCGTAGCGACTTCTAGGCTCATAATTTTCCTTAAACCACTCTATGGCTAATTCCTCGTTGAATGCACTTAAAATGACCTCGTTGAACTCTCCCATATCCCAGTAACCAATCACATATTTCCTTAACTTCCCAAAGTCCTTTTCGCATTCATATTTGAAGGATGGGCAGCCGTTTTTCGTGAATTCGTCTTCGGTTACGGTGTTGTAATGGTCGTTCCATTCGTCTTCGGTCAACCTACAAGTCTTAATGAATTCAAATGCACTAAGCCAGAGATCAAAATCAAAGTCATCATTGTTTTCAGTGTTCATATATTTCTCCTCGTCGTTAAAAAGTAGAGTCATGATATCCCGTTGTTTGCTTAATTCACATGGTACGTTTTTCAAAACGTGCGACTCGTTTTTTCTCTCTTCTTACTCAAGAATTGTTGGGCATATTAATGGAGCCATACAGAAATTGAATCGGCATGTTTTGCAAAACGTGCGTCTCGGTCATCCTCTTTTATTATCAAAATTCGCCGCGAAGCGAAGCGTACCTAATCGTGCGAAAAATTGAGTCCGCATGTTTTGAAAAACGTGCGTCCCTGTTATAGTTTCGCAAATTTGTATCGATCAAAAAAAGGCAAGCATGGTAAAGACAAGCTCAAAGGTTGGCGGAAAATTGGTAGGGGTCAAAAGGTTGAAAGTGGATACTTGGTTCGCAGCGGTTATGCAGGCAAGTCAACAAACTAAGATTGAACCGCTCGTCGAATTTCTGTCTATAAACGGACTCAATACGAATCGTGATAAGTGGGATCGCTGCAAAAACTCTGAGGCTGTCCCGTTGGCGAGTTTTGTTTGGGAGGTGGATAAGGTCTTACCCGGCACAGCAAGTATTCTTTTGGCTGGTGTTGATAAGCTACCACTTTGGAAGGTGTTGGATAAAGACGAGAGTGTCTGCAAGCGCACAGTATCCAGCTTGCTTGCTGATGCGAGGCTATATCAATCTGGAAAAAGCGTGGCGCAAAAATGCCATACCTTGCTTCAATATATGGTTGAGTACCAATTTAAAGAAGCATGGTGCGGTTCACCTGTGGATTTAGATAAATTAGTGGCTAGTCCTACCAGAAATGCGATTACAAAGAGCTGCAAGACTAAAAATTTGGATAGCCGCACTATGCTGGCAATTGTCGCTCTATGGATTCTTGCTCAATCAGGAGAAGACCGAAAGGCAATCAATTACACGGACTATTTTTTACTGGGGATTTTAAAGCAACCGTTGACCGAACGATTCGGTAAGCCTATTGCAGACTTTATTCTTGAAATGTATCGCGAGGCGGGGTAGAAAAAACAGCATACCCATGTATCCATGGCTGCCGATATATTATTCTCGCAATTAAGGTCATATATTGGCATATATATTAAGTGTCGTTCTTGCGAAGGAAAATTTTTAATTCAAACTTTCTCTAGAATTCATTACTACAGCGCATTTTGTAAAGTCTTAAACAGTGCTTTCCCGTATGTGGGGAAATTATTTGTTTTTTCTGCTCAACTCAGTCAACTTACCTTGGTTAAAAGCTTTCAAAACAGAGGGGTAGTCAATCTCTTTTTTACCATTGTTTTGTACCTCGTCGATCGCTTGGTTAAGAAATGAAAACATCGCTGTCTTGACATCATGATTTGTTTCGAAAGCTATCTCATAATCTTGCCTAGCCCGCCCCCCAAATTCACTCATTCCAAGAACGGCTATATTACCGGGTTGGATTTCGTTTACATCAACTACAATATTGATTATTACTTCATGTATATCTTTTTCAAACTTGGGTATGAAGGTAAAGAGTCGATTGCGTTTTTCGATCTCACAGTATGCACCAACGACATATTGCGTCAATAAACTTTTCCAACCGCGTTCATCGATTTTATGGCGCTTGGCACTAGCAAGTGCGCCCTCAATGGCGTGCAAGATCACTCTAGAGATCAAGTCCCCACTCAGCAAACCTTCAAGATCAGACTTAAGAAACATATCGTCCCCCCAAGTATTTCTAGAATCTCGAAGACTATTTTTCTCGCAATCCATCAAAATTTGATATTTACCCGGCGAAGTATAGCTTCCGCCCTCATACCCGTATCGCAACAATGCCAGGTGATTGGTAATGCTGTTCAAGACGTGTTGAGCGATTACTGTGCTACCTGCGAACGCGATGAAACAACTTGTCTCCAAAAAGGGTGATAGGTAATCGCGAAAGTATTCACCAACAAAGTATGGCTCGTAGACCTTGATCGGTACAGAATATATCTTTTTAAAACCCGTTAGGAGGGTCTGGTAGCCATCTGTGATGGTACTGTCCGCAGCAACAAATAAGCCGTAATTTTTCCCCTTAAAATTAAGTTGACTGCAATCCTTTTCAATATCGTGTCCAGCAATTACAAGGGTCATTTTTTCTGTTTCCTGAGCTTTTTTGTTAACGACTTTAATGTTCAGTTTACGACTTTAATAACCGAGAACATGTATGCTTAAAATAAGGCTAACTCAAATCTTCCCATCACTTTCCTCGCTATTTTTGGTAGTGCCTTTGGGCTTGAATTTATCACTAAATCGCTCAACCATTTCGGCAGAATTTTGGTACTTCAAAATATTTTCAGCAAGATTTGTAATCTCTTCTGCCTGAGCGAATAGATTTCCAGCGAATGCCCTGAGCAAAAATAAGTGCGACAAATTCACACTGGAAGTTTGAGGGCTTACCTTCTTCGGCGCTGTTTTTTCTTTTTTGAGTTTAACCTCTGGCTCCGCAGTTTGCTGCACTGAGCCAGTCAACAAAAAATCAGCGATATGGAAAATGGAATAGTAAACATTGCGTCCAATGTTTTGATGTGGAATCGGGAACTTCTTTTCTTCCCTGAGTTTGCTTTGCTGTTTTGGTGAGATCGGGATTTCTTCCGCCAACTGCTTGGGGGTCATCACAAGTTTGCCATTGGTCTTGCCTTTGAGATGTTCAATTAGTTGGTTCTGAATTTCCATTCTCTCTCACTCAAAAAACTGCTGAAAAGGTTATAATGATGGGCTTGGGGTCGCCATCGCACAATGGATAGTGCAATCCCCTCCTAAGGGATAGATGCAGGTTCGATTCCTGCTGGCGATACCATTTCATATCTAGCCAAACACCCGCAGCAAATTCCATTCGCAATACTTGTTATTTTAATCGTCAATGATATGTCTTGGCGAATTTCACTCGTCCGAACAAAATAGCTTAATTTTTTTGGGACAAATTTGGGACAAAATGGGACACGAAATTAGGGGAAATGAAGGGACTCGAAAGGATTTAAATGATTGAATTTATTCAGTTTTTTATTTTTTCAAGCGTAGAATAGTTCGCTTAGGAGGCATGTGCACTATCCATTGTGCTACGGCGAGACGCTTTCTGGCTGCTACCGCGATTGGTAGCAAGGAAGGCCGCCATCTTACCTGACGGGACGACAACAATCAATGAAGCAGGCGTTGAAACCACGTGAATCACGAGGCGATTAGCGTACAATAGCGCCTTTCTTCGCTTCATCTCTTTTCATCCCACTTTATTCTCTAATATAGGCACAGGCTTAACCAAGCCGGCAGAAGTATTCTTATGGCAGTCATCTCACTTAGTAATGCACAACTGGCGTTCGGTCACGTTGCCCTTCTCGATCACGCAGAATTTTCTATTGAAACCTCCGAGCGCGTGGGTTTGATTGGTCGCAATGGCACAGGCAAATCATCTCTACTCAAAATCATCGCGGGTCGGTTCAAGATGGACGATGGCCTATTGGTGATGCAGCAAAATATCAAGATTGCCTATGTCGAACAAGAACCGCAATTTGATCCTGCGATGACGGTGTTTGATGCGGTGGCTTCTGGCTTAGGCGATTTGCCGCAGCTGTTGCAAGAATACGAGACGATTACGGGTCAGTTTGGCGGCGATAATGATGAAGCGCTGATGGAACGTATGCACGATATTCAAGTGCAGCTTGATGCGGCAGATGCGTGGAGCTTGGGTAATACGGTGGAGACTACGCTGGACAAGCTCAATCTGTCTAAAGATGCGGTAATGAGCACTTTGTCAGGCGGTATGAAAAAACGGGTGGCATTGGCCTGCGCTTTGGTCAGTGCGCCTGATGTGTTGTTGCTCGATGAACCGACTAACCATCTCGATTTTTCTTCGATCAAATGGCTGGAAGGTCTGCTTAAAGATTTCAAAGGCAGCGTGCTGTTCATCACCCATGATCGCAGCTTCCTCGACAATGTCACGACGCGCATTATCGAACTCGATCGCGGCAAAATTACTTCTTTCCCCGGCAATTTCACGACCTATCAAACGCGCAAAGCCGAGCAATTAGAAATCGAAGAAGTCGAAGCGGCCAAGTTTGATAAATTCTTAGCGCAAGAAGAAATCTGGATACGCAAAGGTGTCAAAGCACGCCGTGTGCGTGATGAAGGCCGGGTCAAGCGTCTGGAGCAATTGCGATTGCAACGCGCAGCGCGGCGCGATCAACAAGGCCAAGTGCGTCTCGATGTCACCACAGGTGAACGCTCGGGCAAGATCGTCGCGGAATTGGAAAACGTCTGCAAGAGCTTTGGCCCCAAGAATATCGTCAACGATTTTTCCAGCATCATTATGCGCGGTGACAAGATCGGTTTGATCGGACAAAACGGCGCGGGTAAAACGACTTTGCTCAAATTAATTTTGGGTGAAGATCAGCCCGACAGCGGCACTGTCAAGCAAGGCAGCAAATTGCAAATCGCTTATTTTGATCAAATGCGCACGCAACTCAATGAAGAAGTCAGTCTGGCAGAAACCATCTCTCCCGGTAGTGATTTTGTGGAAATCAATGGCCAGCGCAAGCATGTGATGTCTTATCTGGGCGACTTTTTGTTCGCGCCAGAACGCGCCCGTTCCCCCGTCAAAACATTATCTGGCGGCGAACGCAATCGCCTGTTGCTGGCACGTCTGTTCGCCAAACCAGCCAATGTGCTGGTACTGGACGAGCCGACCAATGATCTCGACATCGACACTTTGGAACTCTTGGAAGAACTGCTGGAAGACTATGAAGGCACGGTCTTTTTAGTCAGCCACGACCGCACCTTCCTAGACAATGTGGTCACACAAGTTATCGCATCCGAAGGCAATGGACTGTGGAAGGAATACATAGGCGGCTACACCGACTGGGAAACTTACAAAAATTCACCCGCAGGAAAAGCCGTTGCCGCGCCAACGGCAGGCAAAGCAAAGGCTGCCTCGCCAGTCAGCAGCATGACGGCACCTGCGGCAAAAGCGGAAGTCAAGCCAAAAAAACTCAGCTATAAAGAGCAAAAAGAGCTCGATGAATTGCCGAATTTAATCAGCAGTTTAGAAGTGGAACAAAAGTCGATTTCTGAAAAACTGGCCGATGGCGACTTCTACAAAAGCGCCACACCAGACGACATCAAAAAACTCAACGAGCGCTTTGCAGAAATCGATGATCTTTTGATGGCTGCGTTAGAAAAATGGGAAGCGATAGGCGGCTAGTCGTTAAGCTCCCGCTCAACAAAAAAAGAGAAGCCGCGGCTTCTCTTTTTTTCTACATCAACTCAGTGCGATATCTTTCGAAAATCGCGCAGTCGAAATCCCATCGCGATCAGAGCGGAAAAATACACCAACACACAAGTGCCTATCACACCCGCCATGATCGCTGCGCGCAACCAATTTGAATGCTTCAATGCCAGCCAATCAATCTGCGTAGAAGCGAACAAGGCAAGGCCAGCCATCAAGCTCAATGCCACACCCAATTTAACAAAGAACATCAGCCATCCAGAGTGCGGCGTGTACAAAGCACGCTGGCGCAAACCGCGATACAGCAATGCCGCATTAACACAAGCGCCCAAACCCACAGAAAGCGCTAATCCAGCCTGCTGGAAAAACGGCACAAACGCTAAATTGAGCAACTGCGTCACTACAAGCACAACCAGCGCAATTTTGACGGGAGTACGAATATCCTGATGCGCATAAAAACCCGGTGCCAAAATTTTTACTACGATCAAGCCCGCAAGCCCCACTCCATACGCCGCCACAGCACGTGCAGTCTCATGCACCGCATGCGCATCAAAATGCCCACGGTGAAACAAGGTCGCGGTCAAGCCTTCCGACAAGGTTAACAAACCCACCGCCGCCGGCAAGGCCAGCAAAAACGTCAAGCGCAAACCCCAGTCCAACAGAGCAGAATATTCCTGCACATCTTGCTTTGCTTTTGCCGACGACAAACTAGGTAGCAACACCGTGCCCAAGGCCACGCCCAACATCGCAGAAGGAAACTCCATCAAGCGATCTGCAAAATTTAATTGCGACGCACTGCCCGCTGGCAAAAACGAAGCCCAAGTCGAATTGATCATGATGCTAATCTGCGTCGCCGACACCGCCAGCACCGCAGGCCCCATCTGCCGCAACACGCGACGCACCTTGGGATCACGCAATGCAAATAAGGGATTCATAGACAAATGCGGCAACATGCCAATTTGTACCAACGACGGAATCTGTATCACCAGTTGCAAAAGACCACCAACAAACACCGCCACCGCCAGTGCATAAATTTGATGCGCCTTATCAAACCAATGCAGTGAAAAAACCGTCCCCGCAATCAAACTCAAATTGAGCAAGACTGGTGTAAATGCCGGAATCTTAAAACGTCGCCACGTGTTCAAAATCCCGCTGGACAAAGCCACTAGCGACATAAAGCCTATATACGGAAACATGATACGCGTCAGATTGACCGTCAGATCAAAGTTAGGCGTACCCCAAAAGCCAGAAGAAAACATCAACACCAACAAAGGCGCACCCAGCACGCCAAGCACGCATGTGAAAAGCAATGCCCACACCAGCACGGTCGCCACATGATCAATCAACTCCTTCACTTCCTGATCTGAAGTTTGATTTTTATATTCAGCCAAAATAGGCACAAAGGCCTGAGAAAAAGCACCTTCCGCGAACATACGTCGGAAGAAATTCGGAATCTTAAATGCCTGCACGTAGGCATCCATCACGCCGCCTGCACCAAAATAAGCACCAAAAAGCATATCGCGAATCAAGCCAGTGATACGCGATAGCATCGTCATGCTGCTAATCGCAGCGAGAGTTTTCAATAAGTTCATGGGCTGCGATTATAACGGCACTCGATTAAGCGCAAAGCAAAAACATGCGCAAACAAGCATTTACCTAAAAATTTTTATCTGCTATACTTTCGAGCTTCCCAAATGCCAGAGGTTTTTCCTAAGTGTTTGACGAATTCGGAGAGATGGATGAGTGGTTTAAGTCACACGCCTGGAAAGCGTGCGTAGGTTCATAGCCTACCCGGGGTTCGAATCCCCGTTTCTCCGCCAGTATTTATAAGGCTCTCCGCGTGGGAGCCTTATTTTTTGCGCTATTCAAACCGATTGCGCTATTCAAAATCATTTTTCTCACCGAAGTGGCTCCACAAACTCAGGTTTGCGTCTGTACACCCGTTCAGTGATTTTACTATCTGCATGAGACAAAAGAGCCGCAGCATGTTCTAAGGTTTTTGCATCACTGGCACATTTTGCACGCAAATCATGCTCAGTAAATTTCTCAGTTACTTTGGTCTCAGCCATCACACGGGCAAAGAAACCGCGCCACAAAGATTCCCAACCGCCAGCCCTACCTGTATGTAACGCCGCGCCGATTTTGTCACCCGTTCGCGGTTTAATTGTCACCGTAAAAACGGGCGCATTTGCAACTTGTTTGTCACTACGCGCCCGACCCCTATCACATTTTAACGCCTATCACTTCTGCCAACCAAGCCTAAGCGTTAAAGCCTCAGAATAGGCTATCGACGTTCTTTATATCCCAGTTGGCTATCACCAGTTCTTGGCTTGTGTCAGGTACACCATGCGTGTTTGAGACGCTGTATTTAATATCTAATCCCAGCATGTGCAGGCCGTTAAATGCTCGACGGATGTCGGGATGGTCGTTGATACTGACCATCACTTTACCCTTGCACGTGCGCATAAATTCGGCCATCTGCTCATATTGCTCAAAGCCAAAATCAACACCATAGCCTTCCGTTTGCCAGTATGGCGGGTCACAGTAGAAGAACGTGTGCGGCCTGTCGTAGCGCTTCATACAGTCCTGCCACGTTAAATTTTCGACGTAAGTGCCGGACAGCCGCAGGTGGGCGGCACTCAGGCTTTCCTCAATGCGGCACAGGTTGATCGGCGATCCTGTGGTGGCCGTGCCAAAGTTCTGGCCAGACACCTTGCCGCCGAACGCATGTTGCTGCAAGTAGTAAAACCGCGCCGCACGTTGGATGTCCGTCAAGGTCTCCGGCTTAGCTTCCTTCTGCCATTTGAAGACTTCACGGCTACTCAATGCCCATTTGAACTGCCTGACGAACTCTTCTAAATGGTGTTGCACGACACGATACAGATTCACCAGCTCGCCGTTAATATCGTTGATCACCTCTGTCGCTGCCGGATATGGCCGGAGGAAGTACAGTGCTGCACCACCACAGAACACCTCTACGTAGCATTCATGTTTTGGGAACAAAGGGATTAATTTGTCAGCTAAGCGACGTTTGCCGCCTAGCCACGGGATGATTGGATTAGTCATTATTACTTGATGTTGACGCGCTGGGGCGTTCTGATGGGGCGCTCTCGGCGCTCAATTGATTCATTACCCTACATCTGGGACACTTCATATTTAAACGAGTAAAGATGCCCTCAGCTAACTTTTTACGACAATTACCACAACGTATTTCCTGCATTTAACGCCCCTGTGCTAAGATTCGCCGCCTCCGTACGGGGTGGCAGAGCCTTGGTTTAACGCAGGTTACTTCTGCAATGAACGGTTTAATGGGTGTTCCTGCATCCGTTAAACCGCTCTGTTCTTACTTCCTATTCAAACGCCGGACGACTTCTTGCAATGATCCTTCTCAAAATGATCTAGGAACTTGCAAAGTATGCAGCCCCAGCGACGTTTCTCGGTCACGGCGCGATGAGCGCGACTGGAGATTGTTTCGGTGTCCTGGCCGCCAGTCGCAGCATTAGCAACCCGGTCAAACGCTTTCGCCAGTCGCCATGCCTTGGGTGAGTCGACCAAGATCGACCACAACATCTGTGCGCTGGCCAGCGCTCCCGCAATGACGCAAACAATCCAAATTCCGATAAGGTAGATGCGTTTCAAGCGCTTACTCCCAGTTCAAAGCGGGAAGGTCTGCTTCGACATCTGCAAAACAGGTCGGGACAGGCCGCTTATGCGCCTCTACGTCAGCAAGGATTTGATAGAGCTTTGCCCATGTCGCATCGCGAGACTGCACCGCCATTTGCCCTTCATGCGCAAACTTCGGGATTTGACTGGTGACATAGGTGCAGGCGCTGAGAATGCTGTCGTAACCACGTGCACGGGCGAACGCATCAAGCCGTCCTTGTGTGCTGTTGACGATTTCCCGTTGCAAGGCGACCAGATCAGGCGGAGGTGTGTAGTCGCTGTCTTTCAGCAGCTTGTATTCGCCAAGAATGGATAGCTGATAATGCGTGCCGTCCGCGATCAATCTGTCGGCCAAGACATCCACATGCTTAAACGGTCCGAGTGCGTGCGTTGTAGTTGCTATATACATTTTTCCTCCTTATACCAAACGTGCAATAGATGCGGTGTTGTTGTCCGGCGTATCGGTCGCCCACGTCCGGCCAGCGAGCGAGAACTGCAGCGGATATCCGCTGGCGGCACGCAAGGCTAACGCGCTCTGCGATCCGGAGTAGTTGGCCGAGGCTTTCAACGCCCCGGTATCGTCAATTAAAATCGAGTACGCAATGGACGATCCGGTAGGCGCACTACCGACCGCGTACATCAAACTCTTACCTACGCTATAGCTGAAAGGCGTGGCGTTGCGTGCTGGGATCACGGTCGGCTGCAAAGCGTTGACTCCGGCTGCACTCAATAGCAAGCGCACCAGCGTTAAATTGCTCGCGGCATAGGAAGCGGTCAGGTGATAACCAGCATCCGTCAGCATTGCCGTACCTGCCCCTGTCGCCTGCGGCGTCACCGTCATGGTACCGTCGGCGAAGTTGACATTGAGAATATCTAGATAGCCCGGCTTGGACTGCGATGCGAAGTAAGTACCGCCCATCGGAAAGCTGCCGATATCCCACGCCGCCGCGCTGTATACATACGCATTTGTATTGGTAATGCTCTGCAAAGCCGTGTAAGCACCGGGATGCCCGGTACTGTCTGTCCTTATCGAACGCTCGGCGCTTGGTGCTACCGAAGCCCCGGCAATCGTCAATACCCGCGCAGAGACACCCGTGCCGTCATTGAGTATTTGCAGCGCTTTTGTGCTGCTGTATGGCAGCAATGGCAACGCCCACAAGTTGTTATAGGCGGGGCGGGAAATAACGCCGCCTGGCGCAGGCACGCCATTCGCGACCGCGACGACAAACGTGTAGTTCGTGTACGGCGCGGTATTGCCTGATGCCGCCGTATACGTGCAGAGCGCCGTAGTGGCGGACAGCGCGATCCACCCCGTATAGCCGCCCCAGGCCTCGGGAATGCCCGCGACATCGATACCCGCCTGATCGATCTGTGTTCCTGTGATTTTGATACAAGTGACACGCGGCGCGCCACCCCAGCCGCCCAGCGTTAAAAAGGTCGTGGCCGACAATTTAATGAGGTTGGGCGTGCCATATACAGGTGAGGCGTAAAACAGACCGTAACTGGTATTCAAAGTCACAGGTGCGCCGTAGGAAATGCTGAAATCGACAGGATTCACCGTCAACACCACCATCCTGATGTTATTAAAAACCAGCAAGGCTTGCGTGGCATTCAGCGGAAACAGCGCGAACCCCGTACCAGCCGCAGCACCGTCAATCTGCGCCGCCGCTGGTACACCCGAGTTGCCCGTGGCTTTATCGATAGTAACGACCGTCGTGTTGCCGCTGATCGGCACATAGACCATCAGCGCCAGGGCGTCCGACAAGGTCGCCGTGCGGTATTTGGCGTAAGAGTTCGACACCGACAGTGTGCCAGCCGTGCCATAGCTCTTGACCACGTCCGCCACATCCAATTGTCCTTTACCTGCTTGCGCTTCCCAGTTTCCGGCCTCGGTTGCATTGCCGAGTAAATCGAGCACAGTCTCGTCGTACCCGCGCAGGTAACCGATAATGGAGGCCGACTTGTCGCGCACGCCTAAACCGTAAGCACCCATGCTCTTGAGCTTAAATACGTCAAAGCCAGTAGAGAGTGCCCTGGCGTCCGGCAGATACACATCCAGACCAGAGGCAGACGGCGTCAGGCGCTGGTATTGCGCGGACCCCTGGTCGAGCAAGAGATTGGCGTTCAGAACCTGCACATTCGTTAAACCATTATTTTTAACGCTCTGCGACGCCCAATTGTCTTTATCCAATGCCGGGTCAGTAGCGCTTGCACCATCGCCCCTCTTCCGGTATGTCAAATAATTTAATGGACTCCACACCGCCTTGCCGTCCGTGTAATTTCCCGCGACCCACTTAGTCGCGCCGGAAACGGTGGCTGCAGCATTGGCATACGCGGCGGCATTCGCCTCAGAAATGGAAGCAGCCGTCGCCGAGGTCGCTGCACTGCCAGCCGACGCAGCACTGGCGACCTGCTTGGTGTTCACATCATCTGAAAGTGCGTTGGCCTGATCGGCAAAGCGATTTAACTGCGGCCAAGCATTATCGGCGTTCAGCGTGAACACCTCATTCGTTTGCGAACGGTTTTGAAGGTTAAGTATTTTGTCTATCATTGTGGAAGCCCTTCAATATGAATGGAGCACGCTGAGACATTCAGGTAAGGAATGTCTATCGTAAAATCTTTGTAGTGGCCGAGCATGATGGTTGAGGTGTACTTTTCAACGGCGACATACACAATCGGTTTCGCCCTATACCCGGATAACATTTTCTTAATCTGATCGATGTCTTGATTTCTCAATTCAACCGAGAAATCACCCGTCTTGCTGACATCGCGCTCCTTGATCGTCCAGTTACCGTAGCCGTCTTTCTCTTTGATCGAATTGTCCATTTCACCGATACGCATAGTGTATTTAGTGCGGCCAATTTCCTTCAATTGACCAGGGACAAACGCACCGCAGGACGGCGTCGCGCCTGCATGCATTATCGTGACGGAAATGGTGGAATTCACGTAGCGCGGCAAATCAAGCACCACGCAATCGCTAATGTATTCAATCGGATCAAAGGTCCATGAGTACCAGTTATTGATGCCGGAGGTAGATATCAGCGAGACCGTTTTATCGTAAGTGACGCCATCGTCAGTGTTTTGCACCACCCGCACCTTGCCCGCAAGGATATTCATCAACCCCAGCGAGTCCACCCGCGAATTAGAGGTGAAGGTAAAGGCGATCAGGCTGGGATTAGTGGTCTTTGAGGAGACCGCCGCGTCAAACATCCTGAAGCGGTTGGTTGCATCAACCCGTACCCACTTCGTCGGTGCCAGTGTCGGCGACTCTCCGGCGGCCACTGCCGTGGAGGCTTCATAGATTTCATGCACGCTGGTCGAAACGACGATGCAACGTTCTTTAAAGGTGTAGGCCGATAATGGGTAGTAAGGCAGATAGTCGTTTTCAGGCACGTTGCTGATAATGCCAACGCCATAGACATCGGCGGCACGCGTTATTGCCGCCGCGACTGTGGGGATGTAGCTGGTAAGGCATTTACCCGCTTCACATTGCGCCCCCCACAGAAAGCAAGTGCCTGTCAGCGCATTGACTTCCATGCGTAGCGCCGAGCTGGACGACACCAAACAAAAATTAACATCCGATGCTAAGGCCGAAGTTGTACCAAGGGTGCAGCGATACCACCCGTTGCCAACCGAGACGATGGATGCTGTCGATAGAGTGCCTTTCGTGCCAATCACGCCATTCTTGATATCGAAGTTTGCATAGGCCTCAGCATCACCATTTAGTGCAATTTGCATGTAATTGTTAGTTCCTGCTTTCGCGTACGCCGACACCTGCTTACCCGTTACCGAGACCGGGCAGGCCTGCGAAATACTACGTACTGCCGCAGCACCTGATCCGCTGATCTGGTCGGCTGTAACATTGCCATCTGGCGCAGCAAGCGCATTTGCGGTCACTACCAATCCTGTCTTTACCCATGATGCATTGTCGAACTGTTCGGAGTACACCAAGCTATTCGTCGATGCTTTCTCCAGCATATAGGCAGGCGGAGCCGTTAAATCTGCGGGTATGTAGCACAGGCGTGGTTCGTTGGCCGCTGCTACCGCCAGTAACCCATTATTGTTGTAATAGGTCGCGATGCTGGCACGGGTGAAGGTGCCTGCATCAGTCGTAGGGACGGGGCGAATGATCTTCATTAAGCGACCCTTTCCGCAGGCATGCCAAAGCCATTCCAGCGCTTCATAATCATCGCGGTGTCCGCCGTATTTTTTGCAATCACTTGTGTTTGCGCCTTCA
>JACQDW010000009.1 GCA_016200845.1 Burkholderiales bacterium
ATCGGCAGCTGAAGGTACGGCATTTGACCAGTGCGCATCACTTAAAATATCTTCGGTGACGCAAATTTGTTGACGCTCCACGGCGACACCGCAAGTCCAGGTGCCGGGTTTGATTTTCAGGTTTTCAATTTGTGCCAGCACTTCCGGATCTAAGGAGGGTGCTGCCGCGAGTTGCAGACAGCGGCTGGGTTGATCAAGCAGCATGATGGCGCATACCGAGCCATTGTCCAGCAAACGTTCCATGCGGTCACATACATCTTGCAAAATTTGATTCAGAGGATTGTCGAGCGCGATCATCTCCAGAATTTCTTTTTCATGATGCAACGCTTCGTGATTCAAACTATTTTGGGGGACTCCGGACTGTGTACTGAGGATCTGAAAAGTTTTTGCAATCGGTTGTGTTTGCAAATGGCGAATCCGCAACACATGCGCGGTTTGTCGCTGCAATTGGAAACTATGTAAGCGAGCTTCTATTTCTATAGTTTGCTTATCGCGGGTGATAAGCTGACAAAATTCTGCGATCGCCGTTGGAATTAAGTTGTTACCAGATTGCAGTTGGGTACGGAGTTGATTTGGATGATCAAATTGTAGAAACGCATTCCATCGTAAGCCCGTGATTTCGTTGAGATTTTTTGCATTCAGCAGGCCGATCGCGAGGGCATTGGCGTGGACGATGGTGCCATCGATCAGGACTATCGTCGCATCTTGTGCGTGCTGCTCTAGCAGCAATTGCCAATTAACAGGATACATAAATCAATCTAAAAAGTGACGTGCCCGGAATTGGTAATTTGAATTGAAGAATGACAGTCTGCGTATTCCGGGAAAGAATCCGACAAATGTACTCTATGCAACCCCTCTTGGCAAGTGCTAATTGCATTTCACATATGATGATTTTACACTGGTCTGCCTTCTCGCGGGTAATCGTGCTTATGCTATTTCTCAATGAGTGACGGATTATTGTCGGGCAGAGCGCACATTGGCAGGCATTTTCCCGGTCGAAAAATTACTACGCCAAGGATTGATGTCCAAGCCCCCACGTCGCGTATATCGGGCATAAACCGCCAGTTTTTGTGGCTTGCATTGGGTCAGGACGTCCATAAAAATACGTTCTACGCATTGTTCATGAAACTCATTGTGATTGCGAAAGCCGATCAGATAGCGCAACAGCGCTTCATGATCAATCGGCGCACCGACATAATGAATTTGTACACTCGCCCAATCGGGCTGGCCGGTGACCAGGCAATTTGATTTGAGTAAGTGCGAGACTACAGTCTCCTCTATCGGCGCGCAGTTGTGATCCGCAGTGAGCACCTGTGCTTGCGGCGTGTAGTGATCGATTTCGATATCTAAGCGATCCAACAGCATGCCATCGAGCTCTTGAAAGCGGGCATTGGAAAACTCTTCCGCCGGTGTGAAGCGAATTTGCACAGACGCACCAAAACCGCGCGATAAATCGGCTTGCAATAAAGCGAGCAGGGCGGCGCTGTCCGCGAGGCGGGTTTGATTAAATGAATTGAGATAGAGCTTAAACGATTTTGATTCGATGATATTTGGCGAATCAGCAGGCGCGAAAATACTCAAGATCGCGACCTGTGGTTTGCCGCGTAAATTGAGCCAGGAGACTTCATACGCATTCCAAAAATCCATGCCAAAGAAGGGCAAAGTCATCGCCTTGCCATCGGCGGCAATCAGCCCCAATTCTGCACGCTTCTCAGCGCGCGGAATTGGGAACAACAGCGCTGGGTTGTATTCGGTCTCATAGGCCGAGGTCTTGCCTAGTTGCGATTGTTCTGCGGTGTTGGCTGTGATTGAAATCGTGTTCATGGAGTTTATCGTCAAAATGAAAGGCTCAAACGTCGATTGGAAGATTGTAGTGTAGCGAATTTGCTAGCGTCATCTTCGAAAGTAGTGTGAGGGTTCACAGTTTTATGTCCAACTTGAGATCGGTCGTATTGAGGATGAGCGGAGAGTCATTTTCAGGCTCGCCTGGTTTAATTTGATCGAGATAATGCCAGTAAAGTACGTTACCTTTGCGTTTAGCTTTACCTAGGACAACGGCTCCATTTCGGCCGCTGATAACGGTAAGCACTGCAACATCACCCACAACGACGCCGCGCACAGTGCCTTTGCCGCCTTCGTTAAGTCTGCCACAACCCGCTGTTGCCAAGCTGTGTGATCCTGTTATTTGATCTCCGGTTTGTTTGAGTTCGAAGAGTGCTTTGCCACACTCGATCTTGTTCTTAATTTCCGCTTCTGTACGGAGGTCTTTCGTCCAAATCCCTGAAAAGTCGGTAGCAAACACCAATGTCGGGGCGCACAAAAGAAGGGCGAGCAGGGAGCGGTATTGCATGTGTATTTTATCTATAAAAATAAGCGATAGGCTGGATTTTCAGTTTCATCCCAATAGCGATAACCAAGGCCATTCAAAAATTCTTTGAATGCCTTCATTTCTTTTTTGGGAACTTGCAAACCAACCAGCGTGCGGCCATAGTCTGCGCCGTGATTGCGATAATGGAAGAGGCTGATATTCCAGTTTGGCGCCATGCTGTTTAAAAAACGCATCAAAGCGCCAGGGCGTTCTGGAAATTCAAAACGGTACAATAATTCATTGCTGGCCAGATCGCTCTTGCCACCGACTAAGTGACGGATGTGCAGCTTAGCGAGTTCGTCATCGGTGAGATCAAGCGTGGGGAAGCCATGCTTGACAAAGCTTTTGGCGATCTTGCCTGATTCTTCGCGATTATTGACTTGAATGCCGACAAAAATATGCGCGTCTTTTTTGTCGCTGATGCGGTAGTTAAATTCAGTCACATTGCGCGCGCCGACTAATTCGCAAAAACGTTTAAAGCTACCTTGAATTTCTGGGATGGTTACCGCAAATACGGCTTCGCGTGCTTCACCAACTTCGGCGCGCTCTGCGACAAAACGCAGGCGGTCAAAATTCATGTTGGCACCGCAAGCGATGGTCACCATGGTTTCATTTTTGAGCGCGAGCTTTTGCGCTTTGGCGCGTTCGATATAGGCTTTACATCCGGCGACGGCGAGCGCACCTGCTGGTTCTAAAATGCTGCGCGTATCTTGAAACACATCTTTGATCGCAGCGCATACCGCATCGGTATCAACCGTGATGACTTCATCGACATACATTTTCGCCAAACGGAAGGTTTCTTCGCCCACCAACTTGACCGCAGTGCCATCAGAAAATAAACCGACGTCATTTAAGGTGACGCGCTTACCCGCTTTTAAGCTGCGCGCCATCGCATCGGAATCGGTGGTTTGTACGCCGATGATTTTGATATCTGGTCGCACTGCTTTCACATAAGCCGAGACGCCAGCGATCAGGCCACCGCCACCGATGGCCACAAAAATGGCGTGGATAGGACCGGCGTGTTGACGCAAAATTTCCATACCAACGGTGCCTTGTCCGGCGATCACATCGGGATCATCAAAGGGGTGCACAAAGGTGAGCTTGCGTTTTTTTTCTAACTCTAAAGCGTGACCGTAGGCGTCGGTATACGACTCGCCATGCAACACGATTTCAACGGCGTCGCCACCATGGCTGCGTACCGCGTCGATTTTGACTGGCGGTGTGGTGGTTGGCATCACGATCACAGCTTTGCAACCGACGCGCTTTGCGCTCAATGCGACGCCTTGGGCATGATTGCCGGCCGAGGCGCAAATCACACCGCGTTTTAATTGCGCTTGAGTCAGGTGAGCGATTTTGTTATATGCGCCGCGCAGTTTGAAGCTAAATACGCTTTGCATATCTTCGCGCTTGAAATGAATCTGGTTGTCCATACGCGCAGATAAATTGGGCGCGAATTCCAGCGGAGTTTCAAAAGCGACGTCATAAACGCGGGCGGTCAGGATTTTTTTGAGGTAGTCGATGGACATGAGTGATTCTTCAATTAAAAAATGGCATAGGCAACATCGGACAGAGAGCAATCGTCAACAGAACTGAGGTTTAGCCTTACTGGTGAGTAAAGACTACGATAGAGAGGTGAGCTGTGTACAGATCACGTCGCCTGTTACACACATCGCTGCCGGGTGAAGCGCGCTGCATGTAATGGATGCTAATTTCTTAAGTCCAGAAAGAGGCATTATCCCAGATTTTTGTAAGGGCGGCGAGTTGGGGTCTGACTTTGCAGCGCGGCGTATAAAGTGAGGGGCGATCACCCTGCTGCAAGGTATAATTCAGCCCCCTCTAACCAGATGATCTCCAATGATAGAAGCTGCGGTCACTTACTTGCTGTCAGTATTTGCGATTGCGCAAACAGGATTGTTGGCGCCTGTGGTGTTTGCCATGATCAGGGAACACCCCGATTTGTTTTGGCACACCATTTTGGTGGCAAGCGTGGCGAATACCTTGGGTGGGATTGTGAATTATGGAATGGGATATGGCGCCAAAAAGGCCTTTGCCCGTGAGAGAAAGAGTCGGTGGTTTGGCTGGTTAGAACGCTACGGCGCCAAGACCATGTTATTGGCGTGGCTGCCTGTGATCGGCGACCCGATTTGCTTGTTAGGCGGTTGGTTGCGACTGCCGTTTTGGCCATGTGTACTGTATATGGCGATAGGCAAATTTGCGCGTTATGTGGCGATCACTGTTTTGTTGCAAGGCGTGCCGGATAGTTGGTGGCATAGTCTATTACGATTAGGATAAAGGGTAGGGACGTGTGGCAGAAGTTTAAAGAATTGTTTGTTGTAAAATCAGAGCAGTCTGAAGTTGACGCAGTATCAGAGAATGCAGAACTTGCGCCAGAAGTAGAACCAGCGCCAGTCATCAAGGAAGAGTCCGCTAGTGCCGATGTTAATCGCATCGTCCGTCAGGTCTTAGCGCCCGCTTTGCGTGCCGATGGCTTCACCGGGTCTGGACGTAATTTTAGAAAAATCAATGCCGATTGGGTGCTAATCGTCAGTCTGGAAAGTTCGCGTGCTGGTACAGGGCTCGCGCTCAATATTGGCTTACATCCTTTGGCGTTTAATGACGTTTTAGGAAAGCCCGTCGATGCCAAGAAAATCAAGATGCAATTGTGTGAATTTCGCACGCGCCTGCCTTCACAAAATAAAGCAAGCTGGTGGCAGTTTGAATCTGATGCAGAGTCTGTGCAGCGTGTGATGGAAACGATACGAAACGAGTATCTGCAACACTGTAGTGCACAGCTTAAAAAACTCAGTGGCGAACAAAGCCCTCTGTTTCACGCGCGCGTCGATAATTTTGCTAAAGGCGATTATGACTTCTCCCCGTTCCGCAGCGCCGATACCCGCATCGCACTGGTGATTGCGCGTTTGCATCAGCAACAAGGCCGTCGCACCGAAGCGATGGCCTTCGCCCATCACGGTTTAAAACACGTCGGAAACTCCGTCGGTTTACGACGTGATTTTGAGGCTGTGTTGGATGAGGGCTATTGATGGGTGATCGCCTCCCGTATGCTGAGCTTTGCGGCACGTCTGGCTGGCAAGACGGAGGCGACTATACTGATCACGCCGCTGATTACCATCCAGAGTATGAGAGGAAACGGCGTCACGCTAAGAGGGAAGGCCTCTTCCATCAATAGATTCCCTAAAAAACGCCCTAACATGATCGATGCTGGAAGCGAGAACAGTAGCGCAAGCAAGTAGCCCATAGTGGCAATGCATGCTGTTTCGACGATCAGATTGCGCATGATACGACCAGGTGTCGCACCGATACTGCGCATAATCCCAAACTCGCGGGTGCGTTCCAACACATTGCTGCTAAACGTTGCTCCCAGCCCCAAGGCACTGACTACTGCCATCAGAAATGCAATGGAGAGCAGGCACAGTAACAGCAAATCAAAGTGGGCATCGACGTCGTGCCTTAACATTGTCTCTGTGATGATGGCTTTGACGGGGATCCCTTGTGCCTGCAAGCTTTGCTTGATCTTGTCGGCGATTAAGGCAATCTGGGTGTCATCCTGATTACTGGTCACACATCGATAGTGTTTGCTGAGATGGTCTTTGCCTAAGACGCTGGCGGCGGTTTGCGGCGAGACAAAGGCAACCGCACCTACCATTTTTTGCTGCGCGATTCCTACCAGTTGCAGGCTGCTGCTACGACCTAAGCTGCGCACTTGCAACATGTCGCCCAGTTGGGCATTGGGATAAAACTCTAGCGCTTTTTGATTGAGGATAATCGCATTGGTATCGGATGCGACCAACTTTCGTCCCCGAATTAAGGGAAGATCCATCAATTGGCTTTCGGTTGGCATGCTAATCATGCTCAGGATGCCGTGCGCGTCGTCTGGATAACTGTGTTCAATCTCGACGCCATTGGCGCTCAGTCGCGTGACTTTGCTGCGGCTCCATGCTTCGACACGAGTGACACCGGAAACCGCCGAGATCAGTGCGTTGATCTTGCTTTGCTCTTGCCATTCTTTGGTGATGACTTCAATTTGATAATGCCGTTCTTGCGCAGCGGTGACCAAATGCTGCTGCGACGCTGCTTTGATATTGAGGCTACTGATGAATAAGGTGCCAGCGCTGCCCAGCAATATTAAGCTCAGCATGAGTCGCTTGCGGTTTCTGAAACTATTTCGCAATGCCATGATCAGGCTGTTGTCGATTGCAATAAGCTCTCCGAAAAAGTGTGCAAAAAAGCGCGAGCGATATTGTGTCGCAGGCGTGGCCAGGCTGGCGCCCGTGTCATGCAAGGTCGCATGCACCGGGCGTCTTGCTGATTTGAGTATGCCAGACACCGTGAAAAGCAAGGGAAGAGCTATGCCAGCACCAGCTAATTGCAGATAAGTGAGTAGTGGCAGGCTGCGATCATGCAAATCAAAATTCAAAATTTTTAGTAAGACTAATTTGGATAAAGCTGTCCCAGCAATGAGGCCGAGCGGAATGGCGAATGCGCATGCAATCACGCCTATCATCAGGCTGAAGGTCAGATACAACATGGCAATTTGCTGTGTGCTGGCTCCTATTGCTTTCATCACCGCCATTTGCCGTATCTGCTGCGCTAATATTCCCTCAAAAATGGAGGCGTTTAAAATAGCGGCCAGGATGAAAACAAGAAAACTAAACACGCCCAGCATGGTCAATACACCGCGCAATATGGTCTGATGTGGATGTTCTCCCGGTGGTGGAATTTGAATTTGCTCAACGCTGTGAGCTTGCGCGGTAATGGCTTGTGTCAAACGATTCACGACCGTTTCGATGTGCCCGGCATCGAGCGGCTTGTCGCTGACGATGATTCTCAATTCGCTCAGGCTGTTGCCCAGCCCCAGATTCGCCATGGTGGTTGGTGTGATATAGGCGAACGCAGAAGTGCTGGGCGTTGGCATCGATGGATCATGAGCGCTGCCGGAAATTTTCAGCGTCTTACGCTGATTATTGGCTAGTGCTATCGTGATGTCATCGCCGATGTGTAAGCCCAACTGTCGTAAGGATTCTCTTTCCAGCAGCAGGCTGTCTGGTGGTGGCGGCCAGGCACCTGCTTCTGGATAAAATTTGGCGATATTGTTTTCCGAAAAATTGTCGGACACAAAAAGGCGTATCGTTTGCGGCACGCCTTTGGGCGGATTGGTCGTGACGATGTCGGCATAAAATGTGCTGCTGGCATTGATTTCGGCAATGCCAGGAACATGCTGCAAACTGGCGAGTAGTGTGGCGTCAATGCGATCGATCTTTAAGGTAGCGGAGGCGGGTTTGCTGGCCAGATAATTGGCGCTAATTTCGCGATTTAAGATCTGATAACTGCTCGTCATCGCACTTAAACCAAAGATCCCGACGATGAGGCTAAGCAGCATTAAGCTCATGCGCCCCGGGCTTGCCTGAATGTCGCGAATAAGTTTGATCCAGCGGGTATTAAGCATGTTTCACTCCAGCAGAATTGATGGCGTGAGCTACGCTCAGACGCCGCTGAGTGCTGGCAGCGCTGTCCTCGATCACGCTGCCATCGAGTAACTGTATCGTGCGCGAAAAATAATCAGCGTACTCGCGTTCGTGGGTCACCATGATGATGGTTTTTCCTTCGCTGGCGAGCTGTGCAAATAATTGTATGATGCCAGTCGCAGTGTCTGAATCGAGATTGCCAGTCGGCTCATCTGCGACAAGAATGGCGGGGTCATTGGCTAGAGCGCGGGCGATGGCGGCACGTTGTTGTTGACCACCAGAGAGTGCGGAGGGCAGTTTGTCTGCTTGTTCGAGTATGCCCAATTTTTTCAGTAAGGCTAATGCATGGCCTTTGCGCTCGCGCGCTGGACGCGATGCGCAAAAATCCATAGGCAACATCACATTTTCAAGCACGCTTAAGGTCGGGAGTAATTGAAAAAACTGAAAAACGACCCCCACATTTTTCCCTCGCCATGCGCTCTTTTGTTGTTCGTTTAACTGATGCACAGCGGTGTGATCAATCACGATGTCGCCACGGTCTATATCGTCGATGCCGGTTAATACGTTCATCAATGTCGATTTTCCGCTGCCCGATTTCCCGATTACGGCGACAAATTCCGCGCGTTGTATTTGTAGAGTGATGTCTTTTAAGGCGACAAAAGCGCCCGTCGCTGTGTGATAGGATTTGTAGATGTCGCGTAGTTGTATAAATGGCGCTTCGATGTGATTCATAGTGATGCTCCTCTGATTTGAAAGAAATTGATGCCCTCCGAGTTTGACTGGGTATCGTTTCTTTATTGTGTTCAATCGAGGGAGATTTTTCTCTCAAACGTTTCCAGCTTGGGGTGGAAATATTTCAGAAACAAAGTGAACTTAAGATTGACTGATGCAAACACCAGAACATATTTTGATCGTGGATGATGATGAAGATATTCGCGATTTAATTCGCCAATATCTCGAGCGTCACGGCTTTAAGGTCAGCACCGCGTCGGGCGGTCGGCAAATGCGGCAAGTGTTGGCGCAGGAACAAATTGATTTAATCGTGCTCGATTTGATGATGCCGGTGGAAGATGGTCTGGTGTTGTGTCGCGACTTGCGTGCAAAAGCGGATGAATGTCTTCCCATTTTGATGTTGACCGCAAAGAATGAAGAAGCCGATCGCATTCTCGGTTTGGAAATGGGTGCCGATGACTATCTGACTAAGCCTTTCGCCAGTCGGGAATTATTAGCCAGAATCCGCGCCATTTTGCGACGTACCAAGATGATACCCAAAGCGGTACGCGTTGATAGTGTGCGACGATATTTGCGTTTCTCTGGATGGACGTTAGATACTCATGTTCACCATCTACTCGACGCGCGTGGTGTGGTGGTTTCTTTGAGTGGTGCGGAATATCGCTTACTCAAAGTCTTGGTCGATCATCCGCAGCGAGTGCTGACGCGCGATCAGCTATTATCGATGACGCAAAATCGGGAGGCCGATGTTTTTGATCGCTCTATCGATATTTTGATCAGCCGCCTGCGCAAACACATGCGTCAGACCGACGCGTCAAATGCCGAAAATAAGGACAACGATCTGATCAAAACGGTGCGTAGTGAGGGATATATGTTGACCGCGTCAGTGATTGTGTTGGAGCGTTTATGATGAAGCGTTCCTTCGTTGACGGAATTTACCCCCGGTCTTTGTATGGACGACTCGCTTTGGTGTGGCTGCTCGCGCTGGGCGTCGGGCATTTGATTCAAAATATTTACAACTACATGTCGATTTACGACGATCAGATCGAGCGCTCTGATTATTATTTGGCGCAGGATTTGACAATACTGCTGCCTCAACTTGAGAGCGCAGCGCCAGCAGAACGGCAAGCATGGATAAAAAAAATGCGCCGGCATGCCTATCACTATGAATTGACGCGACCTGAAGATGCCCCTTTATTAGCAAGCAGCGTGCCGTTGCCTGCGTCCGAATTGAAACGACATAACTTGAGTGCGCCGGTCAAACAAGAGCTGGCGCGACATTATGCGATTCGTAGCTCGGGCGGAATCAACTCTCAGGAAATGCGGCGGTTTTATTTTGTGCTGGCGGATCAGACGGTCTTGCAAGCGGTTTTGCATCAACCGGTTTGGCCTATTGATTGGTGGGGTGGTTTAGTATTTAGCTTGCAGGTCGTGGTGGTGTTGGGCTTTACCTGGCTGGCAGTGCGGCAGGCGACGCGACCTTTGCGAAAATTGGCAGACGCAACCTCGGCCTTGGGACGGTCGCTGCAAGGAGAAGCTTTGCCCGAAGACGGTCCTAGTGAAGTCGCTCGTGCGGCGGCGGCATTTAATACCATGCAAGCGCAAATTAAAAAGCACCTCGCGGAACGAGTTCAGATACTCGCCGCGATCGCCCACGATTTGCAAACACCGTTGACACGGATGCGATTGCGGGTCGAGTTGATGGATGCGGGAGAATTACAAAAAAAATTGCAAGCAGATTTAAGTGCTATGCAAAATTTAGTCGAAGAAGGTGTGACGTTTGCCCGCAGCGCGCAAAGGAGTCAGGAGCAACTTTGCCGTGTCGATATCGACGCTTTGCTTGATAGCATGGTCTATGACTATCTTGATGCGCAACACGTTGTGACTCTGTCGGGTAGTGTGGGACGGGTTATTTTGACTCGCCCACAGAGCTTAAAGCGCATCCTGATTAATCTGTGCGACAACGCATTAAAATTCGCCGGAGCAGCGGAGTTACAAGTACAAGTGATCGCGGAAAATAAAATCAGCATTGCGGTGCTGGATCGTGGTCCTGGAATCCCTGAAGATCAATTGCAAGCCGTGCTGGAACCGTTTTATCGGCTTGAGCATTCGCGCAATCGCGAAACGGGAGGCACCGGTCTTGGTCTGGCAATCGCGCAGCAACTGGCGCAAGCGCTCGATGCGGAGCTGGTGTTGCGCAAGCGTGAGGGCGGTGGCTTGTGCGCCAAGCTCATTTTGCCTTTGAATGAAAGTAATGCGGTCTGAAAAATCAGTATTTTCGTTTTTTGTTTAAGAAAAAAGCTAGAGCATTTTATCTACGGCAAAAGCAACAGTATTTATATTAATTATTCAATTATTTTGATGTTTTACTGAATTTCATTAGGATTTTTGACCGCGATTCAAAAGAATTCCGTAAAAAAGTAAAGGATGTTCCTGCGTGGTGCAGCGCAATACGCTAGAATGAGTCTTTAAAAATCCGTCCAACCCAATGCAGATGAATGCTCTCGTTCCCACTCTTGGCAGCACACCTCTAGCGGATGCGCCTCTTGGCACCGCGCCTGCGCGTTTGCGCGAAATTCCTTATAACTACACCTCGTTTTCTGACCGTGAAATTGTAATTCGTTTACTGGGCGAAGATGCCTGGGCATTACTCGATCTGCTGCGCGGTAAACGTCAGACTGGGCGTTCTGCCCGCATGTTATATGAAGTGTTGGGTGATATCTGGGTCGTGCGTCGCAATCCCTATTTGCAGGACGATATGCTGGAAAATCCCAAGCGGCGTCAAGCCTTGATTGACGCGTTGGATCATCGTCTGCATGAAATCGAAAAGCGCCGCATCGCGACCGATGCCTTGCAAGAAGAAGATATCGATCGTAGTCAATCTGTTGAGATTTTAGTGGCGGCTGCACGCAAAGCGGTAGCGAGTTTTGCGCAAGAGTTTCGCGACACTTATGATTTGCGCAAAAAAGCCAACAAAATGCTGGCGAAATATACGGCCAAAGACAATATCAAATTTGATGGCCTGAGCCGGGTGTCACATGTCACTGACGCGACCGACTGGCGCGTGGAATATCCATTTGTTGTATTGACGCCTGATACTGAAGATGAAATGGCGGGCTTGGTCAAGACTTGTATTAGCCTCGGACTGACCATCATCCCTCGCGGCGGTGGCACTGGCTATACCGGCGGCGCGATTCCTTTGACGCCGCTGTCGGCAGTCATCAATACAGAAAAATTAGAACATTTAGGCGCGGTAGAAATGACGCGTTTGCCTGGTGTTGATCGCGACTATGCAGTGATTTATTCTGGCGCAGGTGTGGTCACCAAGCGGGTCTCGGATGCGGCCGATAAAGCCGGTTTTGTGTTTGCAGTTGATCCGACTTCTGCTGAAGCGTCCTGCATAGGCGGCAATGTCGCCATGAATGCAGGTGGCAAAAAAGCGGTGTTGTGGGGCACGGCGCTCGACAATCTGGCGTCGTGGAAAATGGTCGATCCGAATGGCGATTGGCTGGAAGTGACGCGCTTAGAACACAATCTTGGCAAAATTCACGACGTGGAAATGGCGAAATTCCAATTGGAATGGACGCATCCCGGCGAGAAGACACCCTTCAAAACCGAGTATCTGAATATCCCCGGTCGTACCTTCCGCAAAGAGGGTTTGGGCAAAGACGTCACCGATAAGTTTCTGGCCGGTTTACCTGGTGTGCAAAAAGAAGGTTGCGATGGCTTGATCACCTCGGCGCGTTGGATTTTGCATCGCATGCCAAAGTTTGCGCGCACGGTTTGTTTGGAATTTTTTGGACAAGCGCGCGACGCCATCCCTAGTATTGTTGAGATCAAAGACTATCTTGATGGCGAGACCAAAAAAGGCGGCGCGATTCTGGCGGGTCTTGAGCATCTTGACGAGCGCTATCTGAAAGCGGTTGGCTACACCACCAAATCAAAACGCGGCGTGATTCCTAAGATGGCCTTGTTTGGCGATATCGTTGGCGATGATGAAAACGCCGTCGCGCAAGCGGCTTCCGAAGTGATACGCATCGCCAATACGCGCGTCGGCGAAGGCTTTGTCGCGGTGAGTCCGGAAGCGCGTAAAAAATTCTGGTTAGACCGTGCCAAAACGGCGGCGATTTCTAAGCACACCAATGCATTTAAGATCAATGAAGACGTGGTGATTCCGCTCGATCGCATGGGTGAATATACCGATGGCATCGAGCGCATCAATATCGAATTGTCGATACAAAATAAATTGGACTGTATCGCGGCGCTCAAGCAGTTTGTTGCACGTGGCAATCTTCCTCTGGGTAAGAGCGAAGATGCCGAGGGTGATGATATTCCGGCCGCTGAACTGCTGGAAGATCGGGTAGCACAAGCGCATCAGTTATTAGACGATATCGCTGCGCGCTGGACTTATTTGTTGACGCATCTGGATCAGCCTTTAAGTGAAGCGCGCGCCGAATTGTCGCGTCTCGGTTTGGATAAACTAGATTTCGTGTTTGAGCAGCGCTTGCAAAGTCAGCCTGATGCAACATTGTTTAGCGTGGTGCAAGATCGCACTATCCGTGTCTCATGGAAGACCGAAGTGCGGGCGCAATTGCGTCAGATTTTTAATGGCGCAGCGTTTAAGTTGATCGTCGATGAATGTACCGCTATTCACAAAAAGGTATTGCGTAGCCGTGTGTTCGTGGCTCTGCACATGCATGCCGGTGACGGCAACGTGCATACCAATTTGCCGGTGAACTCAGACGACTACGCGATGCTGCAAGTGGCGCATCACGCGGTGGACCGCATCATGGTGTTGGCGCGTTCTTTGAATGGTGTGATTTCGGGTGAACATGGCATCGGTATCACCAAGCTGGAATATCTGACTGAAGACGAGATCAAAGAGTTTCGTGATTACAAATTGCGGATTGATCCAGAAGGGCGTTTTAACAAGGGCAAATTATTGAACTTGCCTGAGTTCGCCGCCGATCTGCGTAACGCCTACACGCCTTCATTTGGTTTGATGGGACATGAATCGTTGATCATGCAGCAAAGCGATATCGGCGCGATTGCCAATAGCGTCAAGGACTGCCTGCGCTGCGGTAAATGTAAGCCTGTTTGTGCGACACATGTGCCGCGCGCCAATCTCTTGTATTCGCCGCGCAATAAAATTTTAGCGACCTCTTTGCTGGTGGAAGCTTTTCTGTACGAAGAGCAGACGCGACGTGGTATCTCGATCAAACATTGGGAAGAGTTTGAAGATGTGGCAGACCACTGCACGGTTTGCCACAAATGCCTGACGCCTTGTCCGGTGGATATAGACTTTGGTGACGTCTCCATGAATATGCGCAATCTTTTGCGCAAGATGGATAAAAAATCCTTCAATCCCGGCACGGCATCGGCGATGTTTTTCCTGAATGCGAAAGACCCGGCGACGATTAAGGCAGCGCGTCAAATCATTTTTGGATTAGGCGTCAGCGCGCAACGCTTTGGGAATACTTTGCTCAAGAAATTCGCGAAGAAACAAACCAAAGCACCACCGGCCAGCATCGGCAAACCAGCGATGAAAGAGCAGGTGATTCACTTCATCAATAAGAAAATGCCGGGTAATTTACCGACCACGACTTCGGATACCGAAGCGGTGTTTTATTTCCCTGGCTGTGGCTCTGAGCGTCTGTTTTCGCAAGTCGGTTTAGCGACGCAAGCGATGTTGTGGAATGTCGGTGTACAAACCGTGTTGCCGCCGGGGTATTTGTGTTGCGGTTATCCGCAGCGTAGTGCCGGGCAATATGATAAAGCGGAAAAAATCATTACCGATAATCGTGTGCTATTCCATCGTATGGCGAACACACTCAATTATCTCGATATCAAAACCGTCGTAGTTTCATGCGGTACTTGCTACGATCAGATTCAGGGCTATGAGTTTGATAAAATTTTCCCGGGTTCGCGCATCATCGATATCCATGAATATTTACTGGAAAAAGATGTGAAACTGGCGGCGGTGGAAGGCACTCGCTACATGTATCACGACCCTTGCCACACGCCGATGAAATTGCAAGATCCTTTAAAAACGGTGAATGCATTGATCACGACAAAAGACGACACCAAAATAGAAAAGAACGAACGCTGCTGCGGTGAAGCCGGAACTTTGGCCGTATCTCGTCCCGATATCTCGACACAAATTCGCTTCCGCAAAGAAGAAGAAATGAATAAAGGCGCTGATAAATTGCGTGCAGACGGATTTAAAGGAGACGTCAAGATTTTGACTTCGTGCCCTGCATGTTTGCAAGGCCTCAGTCGTTATAACGAAGACTCGGCTACGACCGCAGATTACATCGTTGTAGAAATGGCGAAGCATATCTTGGGTGAAAACTGGATGCCCGAGTACGTGGCAAAAGCAAATAATGGCGGGATAGAACGGGTCTTGGTTTAACGATGATGAACTGTGAATTATGTGAACAAGATGGTGGCGAAGTCATCGTCAAGAACCAGCAATTGCGTGTGGTCTTGATTGATGATGCCAACTATCCTGGTTTTTGTCGCGTGATCTGGAATGCGCACGCCAAGGAGATGACGGACTTGGCGATTGCAGATCGTTCTGCTTTGATGCAGGCCGTTTGCAAAGTGGAGCAAGCGGTGCGCGAGGTGATGCACCCCGATAAAATCAATCTCGCTAGCCTTGGCAACATGGTGCCGCATCTGCATTGGCATGTGATTCCACGTTATCTCGACGACGCGCATTTTCCACAACCAATCTGGGCTGCCAGCACGCGGGCGTCAGAACAGCTAGAGCAAAAACGGGCGCGGCTGCCGCAATTGCGTGATGTGTTACAGAGCACGTTCAAGTAATGACTAACTTACCCCCACTTCCTGCACATCCTGTGCATCCAGTCGCGATCAATGCCCGAACCGCGTCTCGTGTACTGGAGATAGAATTTGATAACGGCAAGCATTTTGAAATTAGCTTTGAACTGATGCGCGTTTATTCGCCTTCGGCCGAAGTGCGCGGTCATGGCGAAGGGCAAGAGACCTTGCAGACCGGGAAGCGCATGGTGAGTATCACGGGCATAGAACCAGTCGGCAATTACGCCATCAAGCCATTGTTCACCGATGATCACAGCACCGGAATTTTTACCTGGGCGTATCTGTATTGGTTGGGCGAACATCACGCGCTGTTGTGGCAAGATTACATGGTGCGTTTGCAAGCGGCCGGTTTTGCAGGCGACAGCGGACGCGATGTGCAGCCAGCGCCTAAGCAAGGCTCTTCCTGCGGCAAGTAGAGCAGGTAAAATCCATAGCCGAATACCACAGAAATATTGTCCTAAGTCTGAGTTGCAAGCGATATTCGGCTCTATAATCGCGCCTACTGATTATTCCCTCTTTCCTTCATCATGAGCGATCAAGCAAATAACACGACCCACTTCGGCTACACCACCGTCGCCGAAGAAGAAAAAGTCCACAAAGTGGCAGAAGTTTTCCATTCCGTTGCTGCCAAATACGATGTCATGAACGACGTGATGTCAGCGGGTTTGCATCGCATCTGGAAAATTTTCACGATCGCCCAAGCTGGCGTGCGTCCCGGTTTTAAAGTGCTGGACATTGCGGGCGGCACTGGCGATCTGTCCAAAGAATTCGTTAAACAAGCCGGTAAAACTGGTGAAGTCTGGCATACCGATATCAATGAATCGATGTTGCGAGTCGGGCGTGATCGCCTCTTGAACAAAGGCTTGATCACCCCCACTATGCTATGCGACGCCGAGAAGCTGCCTTTCCCTGATAATTATTTTGATCGCGTCAGCGTCGCTTTTGGCCTGCGCAACATGACGCACAAAGATCAAGCCTTAAAAGAAATGCAGCGTGTGTTAAAGCCGGGTGGAAAATTATTAGTGCTGGAGTTTTCCAAAGTGCCAGAGATTCTACAAAAACCGTATGACTTGTATTCGTTCAAGGTCTTGCCTTGGTTAGGAAAAAAAATCGCTGACGATGCTGATAGCTATCGTTATCTGGCGGAATCGATACGCATGCATCCCGATCAGGAAACCCTGAAAGGCATGATGCAAGACGCCGGTTTGGAGCGGGTGGAGTATTTTAATTTGACCGCAGGTGTGGCGGCTTTGCACACTGGTATAAAGATGTAAAAAGTTGTAAAAAAAGGAGTAGTACAAATGAATAAGATTTTATTGAGTTTGGTATTGATGTTGGGCGCGATGACCATGGTGGTTGCCGATGCTGACGCGCAGCGTATGGGCAAGCGTAGCTCTTTTGGACGTCAGTCTAATAACGTGACTCAACGAGCCCCTGCAGCAACGCCGGGCGCAGCACCGCAAGCGGCTAAGCCAGGTGTGCCAAATGCGGCAACGCCAGCGGTGCCACCTAAGCCATCTATTCCCTGGAAGGGGATTGTTGGTGGTTTGATCGGCGGTGCCTTATTGGGTGCATTATTTTCGTCCATGGGCATGGGCGGCGCGATGGCGAGTGCGATGGGTTCAATATTGACCTTCGCGCTGATCGCAATGTTGCTGCTCTTTTTGTTCCGCTTTTTCACGCGCAAAAAGGACGGGCAATCTCCTTCTATGTTTAATTCTTCTCCACAGCCAGTCGGTGCTGGTGCGGGCGTATTTAATTCGGCCACCTCGTCTGGTGGCGGCATGTTTGGATCACCTTCGGTGCCAGAAATCGGTTCCCGTGTTAATCCGGCTGCGACTAGTTTTGAGCCTGCGTCGGTCTCAACAGCGAATTTGAATCCCGCTGCAGCTGGTTTAGGTGCAACAGCAACGCAAGCAAACTGGGCAATTCCCGCTGACTTCGATGTGCCAGCGTTTATCCGTAGCGCAAAGTCTAATTTTATTCGCTTACAAGCGGCTTGGGATAGAGGCGATATCAACGATATTCGCGAGTTCACTTCGCCAGAAATGTACGCAGAAATGAAATTAGAATTGCAAGACCGTGGCAATGCGAAAAATGAAACCGATGTCGTGACTTTGGATGCTGAATTGCTAGGGATCGAGACCTTGGCCTACGATTACATGGCGAGTGTCAAATTTAGCGGCACTATCAAAGAAGGTGGTGAAACAACGGCTCAGCCATTCGCCGAAGTGTGGAATTTGAGCAAACCTATTAATGGTCAATCTGGTTGGTTGTTGGCAGGTATTCAGCATCTGAATTAGATAGGACGTACGCAAAACAGACGCTGGCGTTGTTGCGTTCGGCTCGTCGTACAAATGTACTGTCTTCGCCTCCGCGCCTAGCCAGCGCAATTTTGCGTAAGTCCTATTAGAGGTGTTTGGTGTTAAACTGCAAACCGCGCGAAATGCGCGGTTTTTTTATTTCCATCATGATTTCTTCTACCTTCTCGCAGTTTCTTAATCATTTGCTGGCTCAGGAGTCATGGGCGAGAGCAGTATTGCAAAAACACGCGGGCAAACTTGCTTGTATCGATCTGGAAGTGCTGCAAATTCGAGTGCGCGTCGCTGCCGATGGCTATGTGCAGAGCGTTTCCGATACGGAGTTGCAAGAAGATGTTCGGCTTAATATTAAACTTGCTGATTTGCCGCTCATCGCCCAAGACAGCACGCGAGCGGTGTCCTATGTAAAGATTGAAGGCGACGCCGATTTTGCGCAGGCTATCTCGCAGTTGAGTCAGGATTTGCGTTGGGAAGTAGAAGACGATCTGAGTCGCGTTGTGGGCGATATCGCGGCGCGGCGTGTGGTCAGCGGCGGACGACAAATTGCTCATTTTGTCGGGCAAACGCATCAAAAGGTGCAAGAAAACTTTGCTGATTACTTTTTGGAAGAAAATCCTATGCTAGTGCGACCTCGCGCTGTGAGAGCATTTGCAGATCAAGTCAATAAGACACGTGACGACGTCGAACGTTTGATGAAGCGCTTGGAACGCTTGGAACGTTCAGGGCGCTTAGAAAAATCGAAAGTAACAAATCAATGATTTTAAATTCTCTCCGACTGTTGAAGATTGTTCGTATTGTTTTGCAATATGGCATCGACGAAATTGTCATGTCCGGCTTGCGGATTCCACGCACAGCAAAGCTGATTAAAGCGATTTTATTTTGGCGAGATTTGTCCGCTCCACGCGGTGAGCGCTTGCGCCAAGCTTTGGAAAACTTGGGGCCGATTTTTGTTAAATTTGGACAGGTGTTATCGACACGCCGCGACCTCATGCCACCCGATATCGCTGACGAACTGGCACTGCTGCAAGACCGCGTTCCTTCGTTTGATTCTGATCTCGCGATCGCGCAAATTATTAAATCTCTGGGCGCTCATCCCGATCAGTTGTTCGCCAGTTTTGAGCGTATTCCCGTTGCCTCGGCATCGATTGCGCAGGTGCACTTTGCCACCTTGAAAGATGGTCGTGAAGCGGCAGTCAAAGTGCTGCGCCCGGGTATGAAAGCAAGCATAGATCGCGACGTCGCTTTGATGAAAATCGCTGCCGCCTGGCTGGAGTTTTTGTGGGCTGATGGCAAGCGCTTAAAAGCCAGGGAAGTGGTCGGCGAATTTGATAAATATTTGCATGACGAACTCGACTTAATGCGCGAAGCGGCCAATGCCAGCCAATTACGTCGCAATTTTGCCGATTCCGATTTGCTGATCGTACCGGAAATGTACTGGGATTATTGCTCGCCTTCAGTGATAGTGATGGAGCGTATGCATGGCATCCCGATTTCGCAGACCGACAAACTGCGAGAGGCAGGAGTAGACCTCTGCAAGTTGTCGCGCGATGGGGTGACGATTTTTTTCACTCAAATTTTCCGCGACGGCTTTTTTCACGCGGATATGCATCCTGGGAATATTTTAGTCTCAACCGATCCTGCCACGTTGGGGCGCTATATTGCGCTTGATTTTGGTATCGTCGGTACGCTCAACGATTATGACAAAGATTATCTCTCGCAAAATTTTTTAGCCTTCTTCCGGCGCGATTATAAGCGTGTGGCAGAAGCGCATATCGAGTCCGGCTGGGCACCTAAAGAAACGCGTGTTGATGAGCTGGAAGCGGCGGTACGCGCTTGTTGTGAACCTATCTTTGATCGTCCGTTGAAGGAAATTTCATTTGGTCAGGTCTTGCTGCGTTTGTTTCAAACCTCACGCCGTTTTAATGTGGAAGTGCAGCCGCAATTGGTGTTGCTGCAAAAAACTTTGTTGAATATTGAGGGTTTGGGCAGGCAACTAGACCCAGATCTCGATTTGTGGAAAACCGCGAAACCGTATCTGGAACGCTGGATGAGTGAGCAAGTCGGCTGGCGTGGCTTGATCGAGAAGTTCAAAGCAGAAGCGCCGCGCTACAGTCATATTTTTCCGCAACTACCGCGTCTGGCGCACCAAGCTTTGCAAAGAGCCGCAGAAGGCGATCAGCAATCGGCGGTACTGACTGCATTGCTGGCAGAGCAGCGGGCGACCAATCGCTTACTCAGAACCATCGTCTATTTTGGTGCTGGTTTGTTGGCAGGCGTGCTGGTCGCGTTTTACTTTTTGAATTTCTCGTATGCGATGTGAGTCATGACCGAGTTTGCCAATCGTGATCCACGACAAGCTGGATTTTGGGACGAACGCTTTGAACGTGGCTTTACGCCTTGGAATCGTGGCGCTGTGCCACCAGCTTTAATTGAGTACACAAATGGCTTACAAGACGCCCAGACTTGTTTGATACCCGGTTGCGGTCACGCGCATGAGCTCGGCTTCTTGCTGCAGTTGGGGTGGGAGGTGACTGCGATCGATTTTTCTCCTGCCGCGGTCGATGCCGCACGTGCTCTGTTTCCAAGTGAAGTAGAGCGCATCATCGAGGCTGATTTTTTTCAGTATGTACCAGCTACCAATGTGAACCTGATTTATGAGCGCGCTTTTTTGTGCGCTTTACCACCCGAAATACGTGCGCAAGTCGTGGCGCGCTGGGCGCAATTATTGCCTGCGAAGGGCAAGGTGATCGGATTTTTCTTTGTCGATGATGATCCCGCCAGCAGCAAAAAAGGACCGCCATTTCGCATGACTTCTCAGGAGTTAAATGCATTAATGCGTCAGGATTTTGTTCGCCTCGAGGACTTGGCGATCACAGATACTTTACCTGTATTTGAAGGGAAAGAACGCTGGCAAGTGTGGGAGCGGCTCGGTGATTGAGTTCTCAATTCAAAACCTTGATTACGAAGAGCACCGACCCATCATTTCGCTGAATTCAAAACGTGAATCGCCTCCTTAAGATGTACTCAGCCCAAGGAGGCGACACGTTAATCTTGCTTACCAAATACTAATACGGTTTTCCGGTGCGACATACATCTTGTCGCCTGCCTTGACATCAAACGCTTCGTAGAAACCACTGATATTGGTCAGCGGTCCATTTGCACGGAACTTGGCTGGCGAGTGCGGATCAGTGCTGATCAGACGAATCGCTTCGGCGTCACGTGCCTTGCCACGCCAGACTTGGGCCCAACCCATGAACACGCGTTGGTTACCGGTAAAGCCATCAATCACAGCGGACTTTTTACCTTTCAACGAAAGTTGATAGGCTTTGTATGCGATTGCGAGACCGGAGTTGTCACCGATGTTTTCACCCAGGGTCAGCTTGCCATTGACGTGATATCCGTCAAGCGGGCTGTATTGATTGTATTGCGCGACGAGGGCATCGGTGAGCTTACTAAAGTTAGCTTTGTCGTCTACCGTCCACCAGTCACGCAAATTGCCATCGCCATCAGATTGGCTGCCGGAGTCATCAAAACCGTGGCCTACTTCATGCCCGATCACTGCGCCTATGCCGCCATAATTGACCGCATCATCGGCGTCAGGATTGAAGAAAGGAGGCATCAAAATCGCCGCGGGAAAGACGATTTCATTTTGACGTGGATTGTAATAAGCATTGACCGTTTGTGGACTCATACCCCATTCGTTACGGTCAACTGGTTTGCCTAGTTTATCGATTTGACGTTGATAGGCAAAGGCGCGACCCGCTTTGATATTGCCGATTAAGTCGCCTTGTGTGATGCTGAGTTTGCTGTAGTCACGCCATTTGTCGGGATAACCGATTTTGGGTGTGAACTTGGCGAGCTTGGTGAGCGCCTCTTTTTTGGTTGCTTCGCCCATCCACGGCAAGGTTTCTATACTTTGCTTGTAGGCGAGCAAGAGATTATTAACCAACACTTGCATGCGCGCTTTGTATTCGGCGGGGAAGTGTTTTTCCACATAGAGCTGTCCCAGTGCTTCTGATAAGCTCTCCTCAACCCGCGCCACACCACGCTTCCACCGTGGTTGGTTCTCTGGGATGCCGCGCAAAGTCACGCTGGAAAATTGGAAGTCCTGATCCACAAAACGTTTGCTGAGATAAGGTGCATAGGCATTAAGCACACGCCATTGCAAATACGCTTGCCAGGTCTCGACCGGGGTGTCGCGGATCAGCGTTGCCAAGCCTTGCAAGTAGCTGGGTTGGCGAACGACGACGTAATCCGATTTGCCGCTCACACCCATCTCGGCAAAGCAGCGCACCCAGTCAAACTCAGGCAACAATTCCTTGAGCTTGTTGATCTCTACTTTGTTGTAAGTTTTGACCGGATCACGGTTTTCCACATTGCTCCACTGAATCGCCGCCAGCGCTGTTTCCAGTGCCAATATGCGCGATGCGGCATCGCCTGGCTGAGCGAGGCCGCTCATGCTCAGCATTTTTTCCAGATGCACGACATAGGCTTCGCGTATTGCTTTAAATTTGGGATTGTCGAGCTTGAGGTAGTAATCGCGATCAGGCAAGCTCAAACCAGATTGCCCTACGCCTATCGTGTATTTAGACGAATCCCGGGCATCCTGTGTGACGCCCGCACCAATAAACCCACTAACACCCATGCGTGCCAAATGCACCAATGCTGGCGCCAAATCAGCCTTGTCTTTGATCTGCGCAATGCGTGTCAGGTCAAAGGTCAGTGGCTTGATGTCGAGTTCATCCAAGCGCGCTTCATCCATGAAGCTCTTATATAAATCAGCAATTTTTTGTTGATTGCTGCCAGGCTTGATGTCGCTCTTTTCGGCTAGCTCTTTGATGATATCTGCAGAACGCTTAGCTGACATTTCAGACAATTGATCAAACGAGCCATAACGGCCACGATCCGCCGGGATCTGTGCCGTATCTAACCATTTACCCGACATGTAGCGAAAAAAATCATCCTGAGGACGAACGCTGCTATCCATCCATTGCATGTCTATCCCTGATTGCGGGGCGGTCTTGTGCGACTTCATTCTCTTTTTGCTGACTGCTTTACTCGCTTTGTCTGCAGGCGCCGCTTCTGTTTGGGCATTGGCTAGTTGTAGAGCTACACCAGAGATAAATAGTCCGCTGATCAGACTGATGAGAAAACGCTTACGCATGGTTTGCATGGAGGGCTCCTGATTTTAATTATGGATGAGAGTTAAGGGAGAGCTTAGTTTGTTTCAGACCGGAATGGCGGCGGCGAGTTCCTGGAATAGTCTTGATGTGAAGTGAATTTTCGTTAAATGAAAAAAAGCCCCAGATTTCTCCGGGGCTTTCTCTTAGAACTATCAGAACTGATTTTCTAGTGATACAGAAAATTAGAACTTCATGTTACCTACTACGTAGAACTGACGACCCAATGGATCGGCATAGCGACCATCAATACCTAAGTGATTACCACCACCAGCGTTACGATCGGAGAATGGTGGATCTTGGTTGAACAAGTTCTTAATTCCCGCAGTGATAGTCAAGTTCTTGCTGAAGTTCACTTTCGATTGCAAGTCAACAGTGTAGTAAGCCTTCACTGTACGGTTCATGTCAACTGGATCGCCAGCAGAGCCGTCTGCATTACGAGTAAACACTGTTGTATCGATATCAGCCGAAATCGGTTGATCGCGATAGCTAGAGTGGTAGCCCAAAGTAACAGAGTGTGAGTAACGATCAGATGGTTTCCAGCTAGTAGCTAACTTGGAAATCACACGGAAAGTAACGTTGTTGTAGGAATCGAATTTACCAACAGTCTTCTCAACTGCATCGCCTGGCGTTCCAGACAATAAATCAGCCTTGAGCATGTAAGTACCTGTCCAATTCACCGCAAACTTACCATAAGAATTATTGAATTTATAGGTGTGATCCCAATCAATACCTTGGTAATCCGCTTTCGCCATGTTGAATGGCTTTTGCATTACAGCGAAGACGTTTTCTTTCTGGATTGGTTGGAAGAAACGATAGTAGTAAATGCTGTAGTTAGCTGGATCGGTAAATAATTTCTTTTGAGACAGCGTTTTGATCTGATCCTTGATGCTGATGTTCCACAGATCAAATCCGAGAGAGAAATTTTGCAGTGCTTCTAAACGGAAGCCAAGGGAACCTTGAGTGGATTTCTCAGGTTTCAGGTTTGGATTGCCTTGTTGCAACAAATCATACTCTTGCTCATCTCTGTTCAGATCTGCCAAAGGATGATTTGCTGGCAAAGTTGGGAACATAAAGGCATTTGAAGAGCCACCATAAGAGAACGGCTGCGTAATATTCTGCATCGTCGGAACTTTAAAGCCTGTACCATATGAACCACGAATCAGTAATGTATCTGTAGGACGGAACGCAGCGGCTAACTTGTAGGTTGCAGCGCTCTGTTTATTGCCTTGAGCGCCAGATCCTGCAGGTACCAGGTCGTTAAATTGATCCAGAGTGAACAATCGCTTGTTTTGGACAGCTGCGAAACTGTCGTAACGTGCGGCTGCAGTCAAATCAAATTGTTTTGTGACTGGCATGAACAATTCTGCGAATGTACCCCAGCTATTGCGTGACGCGTCGACTGGTACAGCGCCAGTACCGCCACCAATGTTAGTATCACGGTCAGGGTGAGCATGGGTGGAACCTTGCGCCATGATACTAGGATCATCGATGTAAGTCTGTTTCATTGCATCTACGCCCAGACCTAAACTTGCACCGCCACCAGCTAATTTAAAGAGTTCAGATGAGCCACGTAAGCTCAATACATTAATTTGTGAGGTGGTGACATCCAACACATCATGCAACACCGCTGGAGCCAAAGCTGCTTTTGTTGCTGCAGATGGTGCTAAAAATGGATTGTAGGTACCAGAGTTAATCAATGCATTGAGTTTGTCTGAGCTAGCGTAACCAGCGACAGGTGTGTCAGTTGCTTTGTTTTCGGAGAATACATAGGATACTGCGTAATCCCAGTTCTTGAAGTTGCCTTCAAAACCAGTGGCAAAATGCTTGGATTCAGTCTTCCATTCATCTGTACGACCACCTGCATCCAGCAAGCGCAGATTCATCGTCATATTGGTAATTTTCGATGGATCATAGCCCAGTTTTGTGTAGGCTGGTGCGATGGAATCTTTGAACAGCTTGCTGTTTAAATCAACCGATAAAGGTTGCGCAGGAGGCGCAAAACGAGCCACGTTAGTGAAATTTGTCGCCATCCCTTCAGCGAAAAATTTCAAGTTGTCGTTGATGTTCAAGTTGAAGGAAGCTAAGAAGTTATCACGCTTCAATTCCGGCATCAGTTCTACTGTAGCGGCATAGTCAAAATTGCAACGATTTGCACTAGCGTAGCTATTTGGGACGGGGCAATTTCCATTTAATACTTTATATGGGTTAACGCCTTTTGTTGTTTTGCTTGCCGTGCCAGCAGCCCATGTGTTCGCAAAAACGTTTGCTGGGATGGAGTTGCGGCTTAACATGTTCATCATGTAAGGCTTGCCACCTTCGTTGAACGGGGTGACACCACCCAGTTTTGTGAAGCTACGGTCAGCTGCATTCAATTCAGCTTGCTCGTCATGGCTATAAGCTAACAGCAAGTTGTAACCATCTGAATTGAGATCGCCAAAGCCTTTGGAAATCGCGAAATTCGTGGTTTTGCCTTTTGGAGATTCTTGAGGTGTGCTGTAGGTGAATTCAACGATAAAATCTTTTTGAGTCTTCTTCAAGATGAAGTTGATAACACCTGCGATAGCATCTGAACCGTACAACGCAGATGCGCCATCAGTCAGAACTTCAACGCGTTCTACAGCTGACAAAGGAATGCTTGCCAAGTTAACAGCAGCGCCAGTATTGAAAGGTGCAACACGACGACCATTGATCAATACCAAAGTATAGTTCTCACCAACGCCGTGGATGGAGGCTGTTTGCGTTCCGTTACCACCACCGTTAACCGACGCGGAAGAGGTTGTGAAACCCTGCATGGATGGCAAAGAAGCGACCAAGTCAGCCGCAGTCGTTGCACCAGTTTGTTCGATTTGTGACTTTGATAAAGTCTGGACTGGCAAGGCGCTTTCAACAGCGATGCGCTTGATTGATGAACCAGTAATTTCAACTCGCTGTGGCGCTACATCTTGCGCTTGAGCAGACTGTGCCAGCATACCAGCACCCATCACCACGCCACTTGCAAACATCAGGCGTACTGAACGGGATAAGATTTTTTCTACCATGTTGACTTCCTCCAGTGATTTAACTACTAAGTGAGTTACTAAATTAGCTTTTAAAAAATCTTTTTTGGCTTTCTTAAAAACATAATGGGAAATGCTTTTTCTTGAATGGCTAACGACCACTTTTTGCCCTGCGCCATTCTGCTATTTTTCTTAAATTCTTAAGATAAATTTAGTCGGCAAAAAAGTTATCTATTTAACTCTGAAAAACATTCACCCCGAATGAGACCATTGACAGCACCTCAGTGTCAAGCAAACAAAATTTATAGAAAAGGAAATTAATCGCTAGGTTGTTGAATGCCAGATTAGTACCACTTTCATCGAATGATTGAAGTTTTTTGCTGCTTTATGAGAAACAAAAAACCGTGTGGGCTTGACTAGGGTTTTATTCGATATTTCGTGCCTTGGCCAGAATTTTATTCTAGGAAACTCGTTTAAACCTGATCTAAATATCAGGCTTGAGTTGTGTGGCGTCAGGGTTGCTTTTTTGGTGAATTTTCGACAATCTATTCCTCTCTGAAGAGGTTTCTTAATTCACATATAAATTTCGTGATTTTTTTTTGTTTTAATACAGAATATGTCGTGTTTTTGCAACGGATTTGTGTCGATTGAACAGGCTAATGATGTTTGTCAAATCACTATTTTTTGGTTAAGTGTGAAAAGCAATTTGCCCTTTTTGTTTTTTTGCGCAAGTCAGTTTTATTGCTAATAGGTCTGATATTTGTGTAATAAAAAAGCCCCGGGGAGACCGGGGCTCTTTTACGACTAGAGTCGCTTACCTGCAATCAACTTAGAACTTGTAGTTGCCGCTGATGTAGTAAGTACGGCCCATTGGGCTGGAGTACGATGGGTTGTATCCTAACTGGTGTGAGCCAGTGTTGCGCAAGGAGAATGGTGGCTTGCGGTCAAACATATTGATGATACCGCCAGTGATGTCCATTGTTTTGGAGAAACGATAAACTGTCTGCCAATCTGCAGTTGTGTACGAAGGCACTTTCAACATCACATCAACGCAGTCCTGATTTGCATCGTTTGTGGTAACGGCACAGTTAACGATATCGTGATGTTTGTCATCGTAGCCGTTACGGTAGTTAACGTTGGCAGTGTGAGTCCAGCTGCCGATGTCATATGATGTTGTGAACTTCATGATATTACGGAAGCTGACAGCGCTGTTGGAGCCGTAACGGTTCAAGCTTGTCTCCCACTGATCGTCAGTGCCTGGAGTCGTGTAGCGAGACTTGATCAGGTAAGAGCCGGCAAAGCGACTTGTCAACTTGCCGTCCATTACTCTTGTGCGTACGGTCAAATCATAATCGATACCTTGGTTCTCAACTTTACCAATATTAATTGGTAAAAACATAATTGCTAGAGACTTTACACCAGTAGATTCTTTGTACTTAGTTGTGAAGAGATTAATGTATTTGGCAGGCTTAGTGAAATAGGCGGCCTCATCAACCGTTGTAACTTGGTCTTTGATATGCACGCTCCACAAATCAAGTCCAATGCTCATGAAACTTACAGGTTCAAATACAGCACCGATTGTCCATTGTTTCGATGTTTCAGGCTTAAGATCTTTGTTGCCGCCACTAAATGCTTCAAACTGCCCGCGTTCATTATTGTCGCAATAAGTAGCTAATGGGTGGCTGCCTAATCCGTTAGCTGCAGTTATTGGGCATGCATATGTCCCACCAGTGACACCAAAATCTTGGACTGGGCTAGCGATTTGCGACATAGACGCAGCGCGGAAGCCAGAACCCATAGCTGCACGAACCAGTACCATTTTGTTTGGTGTCCAACGACCGCTCAACTTGTAAGTAGCAGCGCCTTCGGTTTTGCCATAAGTCTTGCCATCAGTATCGTTCTTGACGGCGCCAACACGATCAACACGTCCAGAACTTGTAATTTCGAGTTCTTTTGTGAATGGCATAACCAATTCAGCATAGGCACCACCGTTGGAGCGCTTGTAGCCGTTATTGACTTGTGGATCATCAAACAAGATCGCTGCCGTTTTTGCTACTTCAGCGTACGCTAAAGCATAGCTAGTTGTACGGAAGTCAGCACCTACACCCAACATGGCAGAGCCACCGCCAAGGCTGAAGACTGCGCGGGAAGCGCGTGCATCAATACCCTTCATTGTGATTTTTTGTGAGGAGTAGTTGCCCAGGTACTGAGTCGCCTTCAAAGCAGCAACCATTTCCTTAGGCATTTTGCCAGCTTCGGTGCCAAACGGATCGATCGTGCCAGCGGCTGCGGCAGCGGTGAATTTGTCCGCCAATGGGAAGCCACCAGCATAGTCAGTGTCTTGTGTGTTAGTGGAGTAAGTAACGGCGGAATTGACATCCCAACCCATCGCATTACCATCTACGCCAGCAACAAAATGCGTTGCTTTATTGCCGTAGTCATAAGCGCGACCTCCCATTTCGTACAGACGGTATTTCACTGTTGCACTTGCTGCTGTTGCTGCTTGTGTAGCAGTCAGGTTTGGTGCAATGTATTTGTTGTATAGAGCAGAGCCTTTGAGAACCTTAAATTCCGCTGGATAAGGAGCGATACGAGCCAAGATAGTGGAATCTGTGTAAGCTAAATCACTGAAAGCCTTGAAGCCAGATTTACCCAATTTCAATTCGCCAGAAACAAAGATAGAGTCGCGACCTTGTTCAGGTTGAATTTCAACAGTCGATGTGTAATCGAACCAGCACTGGCCGTCGCCGAACGCATCTAAGTGCTTAGGCGCACATTTGCCATTTGCCAGCTTGTATGGATTGATATTGCCAAGCGATTTATTGGCAGCATTACGTACAGTTGCGTTCGCTGGAACGGAGCGGGATGAGCCATTGAAGAATTGCAGAGCTTTGCCTGTCTTAGGATCCGTGAAGTTGATGATACCTGTCTTGGCGAATTCGCGATCAGCCGCTTTCAGTTGTTTTTGATAGTCGTGGCTGGCAGACATGAATATGCTGTAACCATCGTCATCGATATCACCAAAGCCTTTGCTGATGCTGAAAGAACTACCAGCACCGCCTGTTGCTTGTGGACGGCTAGCTTTTGCGCTGATTTCTAAAGGTGCTGCGCCTTTTTTCAAGATGAAGTTGATAACGCCAGCGATCGCGTCTGCACCATACAAAGCGGAAGCGCCGTCTGTCAAGACTTCGATACGTTCAACTGCTGACAGAGGAATCGAGTTCAAATCAATTGTTGTGCCTGAAGTCGCTGGTGCGATACGGCGACCATTTAACAGAACCAGAGTGTAAGCTGCACCAATGTCATGAATCGATGCAGTGGTCAAACCGCCACCGCCGCCACCAACTGAGTCAGCCGCGACTGTGAAGCCTTGCATGACTGGTAATTGCTGAATAAAGTCAGTAACAGTCGTGACACCAGTTTTAGCGATATCTTTCTGATTGAAAGTTTGCACAGGCAAAGAGCTTTCAACAGCTAAGCGCTTAATGGATGAACCTGTAATTTCCACACGTTGCACAGCTTCTTTTGGTGCGTCTTGTGCGAATACTGGTTGCACAAACATGCCAGCACCCACGATGGCGCTGCTGGCGCAAATCAGGCGCACAGAGCGGGATAATTTTTTCTCTATCATGTTGGATTCCTCTGAGTAGTTGTTTTTGCTATTGGGATCGTTTGTACGATCTTTTTCCAATAATGCGGTTTGAAATACGTTTCCAATGGTTAGCTCTTACGCGACTGCCCGCAAAAGTCACCTTCTTATAGAAATGAAACCTAAACTGAAGTTGCTATAAAAGCTTAGTCTCGCCTCGGAAATCGATTCGCCACGAATGAAATCATTGGAGCGCTGCCGCTGTCAATACTTAAGTCGGCTATAGAAAGCAAGGAATCGTCGTTAAAAAATCCCGTGCGGCAATAAATTTTCATGTAAATACGCAAGTTATTTGAGTTAACCGGCAGGGTGGATTTTGGAATTCAAGTGAATTTAGATCATAAAATTTGGCAATAAATTCTCTAAGATCGCTCTATTGATGCGAGAACTACTAAATATTCCCTGTAAATTTTCTTAATGAGTATCTAAAACAACAATCTGTTTTGACTTGCCTCTCCCCGCTAATATGTCCACCACTAGCATGGAGATTGAGTGGGATATTTGATTGAAAAGGCTTGTTATTTTGGTGGCTAAGTGAGTCTTTTTCACAACGGTTGACGTGGGCATTTTGCTTGTGTTAGAGCTTCTGATCGGAGATGGTAGATATGCCACCTCCTCATTTTTCAGCTAATTACAACTCTGTGCGCAAAGAAAACAACTCAGGGAACAACACCACGTCTAACATCTTGCGCAGGTAGCTGACGCCGGCTGTGCCGCCAGTCCCGGTTTTGAAGCCGATGATGCGCTCGACTGTGGTGACGTGGCGGAAGCGCCAGATGCGGAAGGCGGTTTCCATGTCGACCAGTTTTTCGGCTAATTCGTAAAAGACCCAATGTTTTTCTGGCGCGCCATACACTTTGAGCCAAGCTTGTTTGACTGAGTCGTTGGATTGCACGGTTTGTGTCCAGTCTAATTGCAGGCGTTGAGGGTCAATGTCAAAGCCATTGCGTGCTAGTAGCATGATGCTTTCATCGTAAATCGAAGGTGCATGGAGTGCTGCGTCTAGGCTGGCGTGCGCTTCCGGTTTGCTTTCGTGGACTTTGAGCATCGTGCTGTTTTTGTTGCCCAAGAGGTATTCGAGTTCGCGGTATTGGTGTGATTGAAAGCCGGATGAATTACCTAAATATGGGCGGATCGCCGTGTATTCGCTCGGGGTCATGGTGGCGAGGACATCCCAGGCGTGTACCAGTTGATCCATGATGCGGGCCACGCGTGACAGCATTTTGAAGGCAGGTGGCAAGTCGCCAATATGAATGTGGTGACGTACACCATGCAATTCGTGCAGCATGAGTTTGATCCAGAGCTCGCTGGTCTGATGCTGGATGATGAATAGCATTTCATTGTGATTCGGTGAGCGTGGATGTTGGGCGCTCAGGATTTGATCGAGGCCAAGATAGTCGCCATAGCTCATGTCCTTGCTAAAGTCGAGCTTGGCGCCGTGCCATGCCATGGGACATTGTTTTTCGCCTTCTGGTTTTTGGGATTCTGTTGTCATGATTTTTGTAAGAATAATGTGATGGTTTGAAGAATTAAGTTACCGCATTGCGTTGAATATCGGTGCGATAGCTTTTTGAGTCGAGGATGTCGCGCAGGATTTCTACTGCATCCCAGACATCGACAAAGCGTGTGTACAGCGGAGTAAAGCCAAAGCGCATGATGCCCGGTTCGCGATAGTCGCCGATCACGCCGCGTTCTATCAGGGCTTGGATGACGGCGTAGGCATGTTCGTGGCGCAAGCTAACTTGGCTGCCGCGTTCTTGGTGAGCTCGTGGTGTGACTAATTCTAGTGCGTGTTTAGCACAACGAGATTCGACTAATTGTATGAACAAATCAGTGAGTGCCAGCGACTTGCGGCGTATCGCGTCCATATTGGTTTGTGCAAAGATGTTTAATCCCGGTTCTATCATCGCTTGCGAGACGATGGCTTGGGTGCCGCACAATGCACGGCGTATGCCTTGCGTCGCGACGAAGTTAGGCTGCATTGCGAACGGAGTTGCATGTCCCCACCAGCCAGTTAATGGGTGTTGAAATTGTTCTTGATGACGGCGCGGTACCCAGATAAAGGCAGGCGCACCGGGGCCGCCGTTCAGATATTTATAGCAGCAGCCAACCGCGTAATCGGCATTGGCTTGATTGAGTGCCACAGGCACAGCGCCTGCAGAATGCGCCAAATCCCAACACACCAAGGCGCCGTGTTGATGTGCCAATGCGGTGACCGCTTCCATGTCATGCATATATCCCGTGCGGTAATTGACATGAGTGAGCATGAGCAAAGCAGTGTCGTGATTGAGTACGCTAGCCAATTCGTCGGGGCTGTCGATCAGGTGCAGACGATAGCCGCGATCTAACCAGCGCGTTAAGCCTTCCGCCATGTAAATATCGGTCGGGAAATTACTGCGTTCGGTGATGATCACTTTTCTGTGTTCGTTTTCTTTGCTGCTAGCTTGTTGGTGTAGCGCGGCGGCGATCGCTTTGAACAGATTGATGGAAGTGGTGTCGGTGACGACGACTTCATCTTGCTCTGCTCCGATCAGGGGTGCCAGCAAATTGCCTAAGCGCGAAGGCAAATCAAACCAGCCCGCTTTATTCCAACTGGTGATGAGGTCTTGTCCCCATTCGTTGGCGATGACTTGTTGTGCGCGCGACAGAGCGGCTTTGGGTTGCGCGCCTAGAGAGTTGCCATCGAGGTAAATCATATTGGCGGGCAGATTGAATTCATCGCGAAGCTCGGCAAGGGCATCGTCTTGATCTAGGGTGAGGCAGCTATTGCGGCTGATTTCCATAGTGAGGTTTTCCTGGTTTTAGAATTGAAAGTGGTCACGGATCGCGGCCTGACCCAAATTTTGTTGAGAAAAGCATTTTATGCCGAATTTGTTGATGTGTTCTTGCAAATTGCATGGCATATGTCTCTAAAAATCGAATAATATGGAGACTCTATGCTGCAATCTGGTGAAAAATTTCAAGTGAAAGAATTTGTATGCAACTCGATCCCACAGACTTAAAAATTCTCCAGCTTTTGCAAGCCGATGGTCGCATTAGCAATCAGGACTTGGCCGAAAAAGTTTTCTTATCGGCGTCCTCGTGTTTGCGTCGGGTGCGTATGCTGGAAGAAAGCGGTGTGATCAGTCATTATCGGGCGGTGTTGGATACCAATGTCTTGGGTCTGGAAGTCGATGCCTTTGTGCAGGTCACGATGCGGCGCGATGTCGAGCAATGGCATGAAAACTTTTCTGTCGCTTTGCAAAGTTGGCCGGAGGTGGTCGGCTCTTACATCATCACTGGCGACGCCAATTATTTACTGCGGGTGCGGGCGCGTAATTTGAAGCACTATTCCAGCTTTGTGTTGGAACGCCTGTATAAAACTACTGGCGTGCTCGATATTCGTTCGAATATTGTGCTGCAAACCTTAAAAGACAGTAGCGATCTGGCGCCTGCTTTGTTGAGTGAGCAATCGCTGTGAATTTTTTTTGATTACCTATACGTCGGCTTAATGAGTGCTCAATAAATCTCGTTGGCGTGTTGGGTTTGACTTGTTTAGACTAAACGCTTTAGCTTTGGTAAAAATTATGCTGACACTCGCTCACTATTTATCTGATTTCCCATTTATTGCCATCCTGCGTGGCGTGCAAGCGCATGAATGTATTGCGATTGCCGACGCCTTGGTTGAAGCAGGATTTCGCGCGATCGAAGTGCCTCTTAATTCACCTGATGCGTTTTATAGCATTCAACTTTTGGCGCAGCATTTACCTACTACATGTTTGGTCGGTGCCGGCACAGTGTTGGATGTCGCGCAGGTGAAGATGGTGGCCGATGTGGGGGGCAAACTGATCGTAATGCCCCATGCGGATACCGCCATCATCGCCGAGAGTAAGCGTCTGCAGATGCTGTGTACGCCCGGCGTGGCGACTTTGACCGAGGCCTTCTCCGCGCTGCATGCCGGTGCTGATGGATTGAAATTATTCCCCTCAGAAAGCGTACCACCCAGCGTCTTAAAAGCGTGGCGCACTGTGCTGCCAGCCGAGACAATTTGCTTGCCAGTTGGCGGCATTAAGGCAGACGCTATGCTCGCTTATATCGAAGCCGGTGCGCGTGGATTTGGATTGGGCTCGAATCTCTATCGTGCCGGAATGTCGGTGGCGCAAGTGCGTGATAATGCGCTTGCCTACGCTCATGCTTGGCGTGAGATCGAGACTTAATCAAACCTCATTAAAGACGCCTCGACGTCGTTCTCGCCCCCTAATTATTTTTGATGAGCTCTCAAACATTACTCGCTGTTGCGCATTAAAAATTTCCTTTATCGTCGATTGGTCGCAGTGACGCAGTGGATTATTTCGACACTGCCATAAACGATTAATCGATAAAGGAGATCAAGATGGTGTTGAAAAAAATGGTGTTGGCTTTGGCCGCTTTGGGCTATGTGTCGCTGGCGTGTGCGGCTGATGATCAGGACGAAAAGAAAGACAAAGTACAACGCGTTGAAGTCACGGGTTCGAGTATTAAACGCGTCAATGCCGAGACTGCATCGCCAGTGCAAGTAATCGATGTCAAGCAGATCGAGAATATGGGCGCCCGCACCTTGATGCAGGTCTTGGATAATTTGCCTGCGGCACGCCCTGCACAGCAAGATTTTCGGTCTATGTTCACGGGTTCCGATGGCGCATCACAAGCCAATTTGCGTGGGCTGGGCGCACAGGGAACGCTGATTTTATTGAACGGACGACGCCTGTCGTTTTACGGCGCACCAGAAGGTTTTCAAACTCAGTTTGTGAATATCGACGCCATTCCTGCGGCGGCGATTGAACGCATGGAAGTGCTGACCGACGGCGCATCGGCGGTGTATGGATCAGACGCGGTGGCGGGCGTGATTAATGTCATCACCAAAAAATCATACAACGGTATAGAAGCGAGCGTAGGAGCAGATCATTCACGTGATGTGAAGTCTTATGGTGAGAGGCATGCGAGTGCATTGTTCGGCATGGGAGACTTGAGTCAGGATGGATACAATGTGTTTGCTTCGGTGAATGTCTATAAGCGCGATCGTATCGCTTTAGAAGACACTTATTTGAAACGCCCCGAGCAGTTCTATGTCAACAACCCCAACTACATCAATAATTTCCGCATCAAAGAAGGTAGCGCGCCAGGAACACTGAATCCTGGAACATTTTTTGTGTTCGACAAAAGCGCAAACAATAAGCGCTCACAACAAGCAGTGCCGGGTTGCAGCAGCATGATTACTGAAGGTGCTGGCACACGCTGTGTTTGGAATACCTTGTCGTATGCTTTGGATACCGGACCGACTTCCGATCGCGCCACCGTATTTGTCAGCGGTCGTTTGCGCTTGCCAGATAACTGGGAAGGGTTTGGAGAGCTTGCCTACACCGATATCGATATGCGCGGTGAGAATGGGCCACGTGCGTTTAGTAGCGGCGGTGGCACGGCGAACTGGTATTCGCGCAATACCGGCACGACACTGAACACCTTTAGTTACCCTTATCTTGGTCCGAATAATGTCTATCTCAAAAACATGAGTGCCGACTTAAAGACAAAGATGGGCGGCGCAGCGGGACTGACATATTTAATGCAAGATGCCAAGGGGCATTTTGGACAGGAAAATACCGATAAGACTTATAGGGCGATGGCGGGTTTGCGTGGTGCGTTTGGGCAATGGGAATTTGAATCGGCCTTAGCAGTGGCGGGTAGCCATTCCACTTTGTTTCAGACAGTGAATGTGAACAAAGATGGCTTTGAAAAAGCCTTTGGTCCTTTCACCGTTGATCCTGTGACTAAGCGCACCTACATTGCTGATAATCCTGCTTATCAATTTGGTGTGATCAGCGATAAAAATGCAGAGCTCTTGCGTCAGGCTTATCCGACGTTTGATATCCAATCTTGGACCAAACTCATCACATGGGACGCCAAGTTAGAAGGCAGTTTATTCAAAATGCCAGCGGGCGATGCACGTGCCGCGTTTGGTGTGAACTTGATGCGCGAAGAGTTTGAGACGCCAGGCAATCTTGATGCGGCCAATGGAAAAATCACGCAGCAGGGCGGCTCATGGTTTGAAGGTTCACGCACGATCAGCGCCGTGTTTGGCGAGGCGATCTTTCCATTGGCGAGCAATTTAGAAGTCAACACGGCAGCACGTTTGGATAAGTATCCGCAGTTTGCAGCCAACCTCGCGCCCAAGATTGGTGTGAGTTATCGTCCTATCAGCGATCTCTTGCTGCGCTCGACTTATTCTCAAGGTTTCCGCGCACCGAATTTAGCGGAGTCAGGTAGTGGCGGCGTGTATGCACAGCGCGGTGGTATGCGTGATACGGTGCGTTGTGACGAGACCAATGCGATCGCGAAGTTGTTGATGAAATCAGTGACCGCAAGTGATCAAGACTTGGGCAAGTCATTACTGAATTCTAATTGCAGCATCAATATCGGCGGACTCACGCCACCTAACCCCAATCTGCAACCAGAAAAGGCGAAAATCAGCACGCTCGGTTTGGTCTATCAAGTCAGCAAGCAATTCGATATCTCTGCTGACTATTGGTTTGTATATCGTCGCAATGAAATCGTGCGCCAAGACTTTACCGAAGTCTATGATCAAGCTGTAGAAAAATACGGCCAAGCACTCATTGGTGCACCTAATGCAGTGCGCGCACCGATCACTGATTTTGATAAAGCGAATATGGCAGCGGTCGCTGGTATGTGTGCCAACCCAGCTAACGCGGCAGCGTGCGCAGCCGGTGTGCCCAAATATTCTGTCGGTATTCTGGCTGGCTTGACCAATAAGTATATGAACCGTGGTCGTACCTTGATCGATGGCTTCGATATTGACGCTCATGCGCGCTTTAATCTCGGTGCTTATGGCAAACTCAATCTGGGTAGCAGTGCAACCATTATGAATCGTAATGCCTATAACGGCGACGATGGTTCTGGATTTTCGCAAAACTATGTCGGCTATTATGGCAACCCCAAGTTGCGCGCCAATTTCAATCTCGACTGGCAATATCGCGATGTGACCACCAGTGTATTTGTCAATTACACCGGCGGCTCCAAGTGGGCTTATGACAAACACGATGAGGAGAACAATAATCCATCGACCTGTACAGCAGCCGATGTGCCTGTAGCCGCTAACAACTGCGGCGGCGCACCTGCTTATAAGACCGTGAATTTGAGTGTGAGCTGGACGCCTGTGAAGGATTTGCGTTTGGGCTTAAATCTTAAAAACGTATTCAACACCAAGCCGTTTTACGATCCAAATGGATGGGAAGGGTATAACCATGCTTTGAATTTGTTTGGCCGGGTGGTGAGTGTGTCGGCGCATTATAAATTCAAATAAATCGAGTGGGAGAGTGAAGCAATATGTTTGTGCATATTGCTTCACGCATTGATTAAGCCCCCATCCAAGGCAAGCCAGCCTTGCACCATCCGCCTACTGTCTTGCGATGCCCATCTGCATCTTTGTCACCTTCAAATCCCTGCAAAATATCGTAACAATTGGCGTAGCCATTTTCGGTCGCAAGCTTGGCTCCGTGGCGCGAGCGTACCCCGGAGCGGCATAGAAACAGGATGGTGCTGCTTTTGTCTGGCACTGCGGCCTGGAGCTGCGCGATGAAGTCGGGGTTAGGTATGCCGCCTGGGTAGAGACTCCATTGCACGGCCTGATGTTGCACCTCGTTGATAACAACACGCCCTACCCAATCGCGTTCGGCATTAGTACGCACATCGACCAGCACAACTTTGCTGTCTTGCTGTAAAAGTTGATGGGCTTCTGAGGGCGTGACTGCGCCCGCATACGGCCATGCTTGTTCTTTGCCGCGTTGCTGAGCGGCGTTGATGATGTCTTGCGTCATTGTATGGACTCCGTGTTTTTGTTGAGATTCGTAATCGCTTGCCCGCCACCAAAGCTACTTTGTTTGGGCGTCGTGCCGCCTGCAAATACTCTGATGGCGCAATATTTGAATTCGGGAATTTTACCGAATGGGTCGAGTGCAGCATTAGTCAGACGATTGATCGCGGCTTCGTAATAGCAGAATGGGACGAACACTGCACCGCGTGGTGATGCTGAGTCTGCACGGGCATATAGGCAGACTTCGCCACGACGCGATTGCAAGGTGATCAGCTCGCCTGCTTTCATGCCTAATCTTTGCAGATCATCGGGGTGCACCATCGCCACAGGGTCAGGTTCCAGTGCATCTAACACGGTTGCACGGCGTGTCATGCTACCTGTGTGCCAATGCTCTAATTGTCGTCCGGTGATCAGCACCATAGGATAGTCGGCGTCGGGCTTTTCTGCGGCGGGAATCAGATCGGCGGCGACAAATTTTGCTTTGCCGTCGGGTGTGGGAAAATGATCGGTGAAGACCACCGCTTGCCCCTGATCTTCTTCGTGCAAGCATGGATAGGTCACTGCGCCTTCGTTTTCTAATCTCTGCCAACTGATGCCCGCAATGCTAGGCATGGTGTGACGCATTTCTTCGAATACTTGTGAGACATGGGTGTAGTTCCAATTGAGTCCCATGCCTTGCGCAATCTCTTGAATAATCCAAAGATCTTGTTTGGCTTGCCCCGGTGGCGTGATCGCTTGACGGCCTAATTGCACAGTGCGATCTGTGTTGGTGAAGCTGCCGGTTTTTTCCGGGAAGGCGGAGGCGGGCAGAATCACATCGGCGTAGTAAGCGGTCACGGTGAAGAAAATATCTTGCACCACCAGATGTTCAAGTTTGGACAAAGAATCCCGTGCGTGGTTGACGTCGGGATCCGACATCGCTGGATTCTCTCCCATGATATACATGCCGCGTATCTCGCCTTGCTGAATGGCGTGCATGACTTCCACTACCGTTAAGCCTGGTTGAGTATCGAGCGTGCCGGAGGGTAGTTGCCAGGCTTGTTCAAATTTGGCTGTGATGCCGGGTGTGTTGACGCGCTGGTAGTCAGGCAGCATCATGGGAATCAAACCAGCGTCGGATGCGCCTTGCACATTGTTTTGTCCGCGCAGTGGATGTAAACCAGATCCGGGTTTGCCGATTTGTCCTGTCATCAAGGCCAGAGCGATCAGGCAGCGTGCGTTGTCAGTTCCGTGTATGTGTTGCGAGATACCCATGCCCCACAAGATCATGGCGGACTTTGCTGTGGCATAAAGTCGAGCGACCTCGCGCAAAGTATTGGCTGGAATGCCGCATATCGGCGCCATCAACTCGGGTGTGTAGGCCAGTACGGTTTTTTTCAAGGCTTCGAATCCGCTTGTTCTCTTTGCGATGAAGTCGTGATCAATCAAGTCTTCTTCGATGATGCAACACATCATGGCGTTGAGCATGGCGACATCAGTGTCGGCATTAAACTGTAAAAAATGGTGGGCTAATCGCGCCATGTCGGAACGGCGTGGATCGCAGACGATCAGTTTTGCGCCTTTTTTTATTGCGTTCTTAATCCAGGTCGCACCGACAGGGTGGTTGACTGTGGGATTGGCACCGATGACGATAATCACTTCCGCTTGATCGACATCCATCACTGGGTTGGACACCGCACCAGAGCCTATACCTTCCAACAAAGCGGCGACCGATGAAGCATGGCATAAGCGTGTGCAATGATCGACATTATTGGAACCAAATCCGGTGCGTACTAATTTTTGAAATAAGTAAGCTTCTTCGTTGCTACCTTTAGCAGAGCCAAAGCCAGCTAAAGCTTTTTTGCCATAGGTGTCGCGCAAGTTCTTGAGCTTGCCCGCAGCAAAATCGAGTGCCTCCTCCCAACTCGCTTCGCGGAACACGTCCATCATGTTGGCGGGGTCCATTTGCAAGTCCGCGCGTTTGGGGGCATCGCTGCGTCGGATCAAAGGCACGGTGAGCCGATGCGGATGATGGGCGTAATCAAATCCATAGCGCCCCTTCACGCACAAACGCGCATGATTGGCAGGGCCGTCGCGGCCTTCGACGCTGATGATGGTATTGTCTTTGACAGCATACGTGAGCTGACATCCAACGCCGCAATACGGACACACCGAGTCCACAGTTTTGTCGGGCAGAGCTTGTGCTATGGGATTGGCTGGTAGCAAGGCACCAGTCGGACATGCTTGTACACATTCGCCGCAAGCGACACAGGTGGAGTCGCCCATTTGCGCATCCATGTCAAAGACAATTTTGGCGTCAGAGCCACGGAAGGCGAGGCCGATCACATCATTAACTTGGGTGTCGCGACAAGCGCGTACGCAGCGCGTGCATAAAATGCAGGCGTCGAGATTGACGCGAATGGCGGGGTGGGTTTGATCAAGCTTGGGGGATTTGCGCACGGGAAAGCGTGAGCCATGCACACCTACTTTTTTTGTCCATGACGCCAATTCGTTTTTTTCTTCCGACAGTGGATTGAGTTCGCTGTGCGTGTCGGTTTGCAGTAATTCCAATACCAATTTTTGTGAGCGCACCGCGCGTGGGCTGGCGCTCTGCACTTCCATGCCATCAACCGCGTTGCGGCAGCAAGAGGGTGCCAATGTCCGTTCGCCTTTAATCTCCACCACGCAAGCGCGACAATTGCCTGCTGCTTCCATGCCTTCCTTGTAGCACAGATGCGGAATCTCCACGCCCACACGTTTGGCAATGCTGAGTAAGCTCTCATTACTTTTGCAAGCGATGCTGGCACCATTTAATTGGATTTGTATGTCTTTGGAGGGATGTAAAGTTGCTTTCATTTGGATGCCTCCGACTCTGCACACTTGTCAGCTAATTCATGCGGAAAATATTTGATGACGCAATCAATCGGATTCGGTGCGGCCTGACCTAAGCCACAAATAGAAGCATCGCGCATCACGGCCGATAAATCATCAAGCAGGGCGAGATCCCACTGATCTTTTTGAATGAGTTCAGACGCTTTGGCAGTGCCAACGCGACAGGGCGTGCACTGGCCACACGATTCGTGCGCAAAAAAATTCATGGTATTGCGCGCCGCCATTTTGGCGCTGTCGTGTTGCGACAAGACGATGATCGCTGCCGAGCCTATAAAACATCCGTAGGGCTGCAAGGTATCAAAATCGAGTGGAAGATGTGCTAAGGAGGCCGGCAAAATTCCACCTGATGCGCCGCCTGGTAAGTAGGCATACAAATTGTGCCCTTCTTGCATGCCGCCTGCAAATTCATTAATGAGTTCGGTCAGGCTGATACCAGCAGGAGCGAGATGAACTCCGGGCTTGTTCACGCGACCCGACACTGAGAATGAACGCAAACCGGTGCGACTATTGCGACCCTGAGACTTGAACCAGTCAGCGCCTTGTGCTATCAAAGTCGGCACCCAATACAAGGTTTCAAAATTATGCTCTAAAGTTGGGCGATTAAATAAACCCACTTGCGCCACATACGGCGGACGCAAACGCGGTAAGCCACGCTTGCCTTCAATCGACTCTATCATCGCTGATTCTTCGCCGCAGATATAGGCGCCAGCGCCACGCCGTAAATGAATGCGCGGCAAATCATCCACTGGTGGGTTTGCGCGCAATTGCGCTAATTCCTGTTTCAACATAGCTCGACAAGCGTGGTATTCATCGCGCAGATAAATATAAATCTCGGCGACATCGACTGCCCATGCTGCGATCAACATGCCTTCTAAAAACTGATGCGGATTTTGTTCCAGATAAGTGCGATCTTTAAAAGTGCCCGGCTCACCTTCGTCGATATTCACAGCCATTAATCGTGGCGCTGCTTCAGCAGCAACCAGTCGCCATTTACGACCCGCCGGAAAACCTGCGCCACCCAGACCGCGCAAGCCCGAATCTTCCATGAGTTTGAACAGACTTTCTTTGTCCGTCTCTCCAAGATGGCATTTTTTGAGATATTGATAGCCGCCTTGCGCCTGATAAGCCGTGTAGTCGATGTGCTCAGTCTCCTGTGCTTTAGTTGCTTGCGCAGCCCAGGCTTGTTCGATGCGTTCAATGTTGGCATTGCCAATTTCATGTTGGCCCAAGCAAGCGGCAGGTGCTTGTTCGCAACGACCTACGCAAGGAACTGCTTCAATTTTCAAAGCGCGGCCAGCAAAACGCTCACCGAGATTTTTGATGAGTTGATGCGCCCCCGCCATCTCGCACGACAAACTATCACAGACGCGCAAACGAACAGCTTGCTCGGCTACATCGTTCTCAAAATGCACCTCGAAGTGATGATAAAAGCTCGCCACTTCAAACACTTCAGTTTGCGCGAGGCGCATTTCCTGCGCCAATGCCACCAGATGTGCCACCGGCAGATGACCGAAGTGATCATTGATCTTGTGTAGATGTTCGATCAGCAAATCTTTTTGACGGGATGCATCGCCCAATAAGTTTTGTACGTCTTGCAAAGTTGCAGGTTCGACTTGTCGCCCTTTGGATTGCTGACGTTTTCTTTGTTTATTGGCAGAAATCGGCGTAATGGGGATCACGTGGTTCATAAAATTCTCATTTGGTTTTATGAATGTTATTGTAAGTCTTGTGCTGGGTTTTGTAGTTGGGTTTTAAGGGGAGAATTGTTTGAGTGTTAAAAATTGGGATCTGTGAGCATGTTTCGGCTGTGATTTTTGTTTCCATGTCACCTATTTGGCGCGGAAATGCTGAAAAGTGGCACATAAGTGGCGCGAAAGTATTTGCGCGCCACTTTATTTGGCGCGATAATGCAAAAGTCGCGTAAGAGCGCGCCAATATGCCAGGCATTCAGCGGAGAAGAGTATGTCAAAACCAACATCACAACAGGAGTTAGAGCGTCTAGTTGAGTTGATCTCTTCACATCAGGAAGGGCTTGGTATCGATGGTTTGTCGCAATTGCTTGGGGATAGCATGTCCCGGCGCACGATGCAACGCAGGTTGGCGACTCTAGTTGAACAGACGCGACTTCAAACCAAAGGCGAGTCCCGCGCCCTGCGTTATCATCTTGCGCCAACGTCGAAGATCAGTAATACCTATCCCTCGGCTCGCAGCACTAGGCATGAGGTAAGGGAATTGGATGAGATTTATCCACCGATCTCACCAGAAGCAGAAGAGATTAAGACCTATGTGCGCCAACCGCGTCAATTACGCTCGCCAGTAGGATATAGATTGGAGTTTCTTGAGCAATATCACCCAAATCGAACGGCCTATCTTTCGCTAAACTTGCGTGAGCAATTGCACGCATTGGGGCGTTCGCCAGCGGAGCAAACTCCCGCTGGCTGGTAGTGTGTATTTGCCAGTGGCTTTGCCGCAACGCTTGGAGGAGTTATTCGGCATCGTCATTCAGATGGCGGCTGAAATTACCGATCCGTTCGAGCAAGCTTTTTTCCTCATGGTGCATTTGCCTTATTTGCAGCCCTTCGAAGACGTCAATAAACGCGTCTCGCGACTGGCGGCGAATATCCCCTTCATCCGTCACAATTTGTGCCCATTATCCTTCATCGACGTGTCGCAACAAGCCTATGTTGATGCCATGATTGGTGTCTATGAATTAAACCGTATCGAGCTCCTGCGCGATGTGTTCGTGTGGGCATATGAACGCTCTTGCCAACAATACGTTGCAGTTAAACAGAATTTGGTACCACCCGATATTTTCCGCTTGCGCTACCGACAAGCTTTAGGCGAGATAGTCGCAGCGATCATTCGCAATGACGAAGCCGCTACGGAGACCAGTGTGCGCAGCAGAATTCCCGTTGCAGTTGCGGAAGCAGATCAA